>NZ_CP004078.1:4735000-5035000 GCF_000612505.1 Paenibacillus sabinae T27 | reverse complement strand
ATGGGTAGAGTCGACTTCCGGACGGGAGGAGGAAGTATTCAATCCCGCAACGGGCGAAGTGCTCGCTTACGTGCCGCTGTCCAGCCGTGAAGAACTGGATGCCGCGGTCACCGCGGCGAAATCGTCTTTTGCAAGCTGGAAAAAAATTGCCGTGCCCCGCCGGGCCCGCTATTTCTTCGAATATCAGCAGCTTCTGCTGAAGCATACGGAAGAACTGGCGGAGCTGATTACGCTGGAGAACGGCAAGAGCCTGGAAGAAGCGCGCGGCGAGGTGCAGCGCGGCGTCGAATGCGTGGAGTTCGCCGCTGGCGCGCCTACCTTGATGATGGGCAGCCAGCTGCCGGACATCGCTACGGGCATCGAGTCGGGAATGTACCGCTATCCGCTCGGCGTAGTCGGCGGGATCGCGCCGTTCAATTTCCCGATGATGGTGCCGTGCTGGATGTTCCCGCTGGCCATCGCCTGCGGCAACACGTTTGTGCTGAAGCCGTCGGAGCGGACGCCGCTTCTTGCGAGTCGTCTTGCCGAGCTGTTCGCGGAGGCGGGGTTCCCGCCGGGCGTGCTGAATATCGTTCACGGGGCGCATGAAGTCGTGAACGGCATGCTGGAGCACGAAGATATCAAGGCGATCTCCTTCGTCGGCTCCCAGCCGGTCGCGGAATACGTCTACAAGAACGGCAGCGCGCACGGCAAAAGGGTGCAGGCGCTGGCCGGAGCGAAGAATCACTCGATCGTTCTGCCCGATGCCGACATGGACAACGCGGTGAAGAACATTACCGCCGCCGCCTTCGGCTCCGCGGGCGAGCGCTGCATGGCCTGCTCGGTCGTGGTCGCCCATGAGGCGATCGCCGACGATTTGGTGGCGCGCCTTCAGGCTGCCGCCGACAATCTCAAGATCGGCAGCGGCCTGGAAGCCGGGGTGTTCCTCGGACCGGTCATCCGCCAATCGAATAAGGAACGAACGGTGTCGTATATCGAAGCTGGAGTGCGGGAGCAGGCGTCGCTTGTCCGGGACGGCAGGAAGGACGCCGCCGCCGAAGGCGCAGGCTACTTCATCGGCCCGACGATATTCGATCATGTGAAGCCGGGAATGACGATCTGGCAGGACGAGATTTTTGCCCCTGTACTGGCCGTCGTTCGCGTCAAGGATCTGGCCGAAGCGATTGAAGTCACCAATCGTTCGCCGTTCGCCAACGGCGCCTGCATCTACACTGACAGCGCCAAGGCGATCCGCGAGTTCCGGGAAGAGATTGATGCCGGCATGCTCGGAGTTAATCTGGGCGTGCCCGCGCCGATGGCCTTCTTCCCGTTCTCGGGCTACAAGAAGTCGTTCTATGGGGACCTGCATGCCAATGGACGCGACGGCGTAGAGTTTTATACACGCAAAAAAATGATTACAGCCCGCTACTGACCGAAAAGAAACGGCCGCGGGGCTTGAGAGGGGATAAACGTCAATGCTCAACACGGGGATAGAGGGCGAGCTTGCACTCAGCAAAGACCGGAAATATCTGTGGCACCACATTTCGCCTTACAGCGAAGCCAATCCGCCGATGATCGCCGCGTCCGCGAGCGGTTCGTGGATTACCGATATTGACGGAAAAAAATATCTGGACGGCATGTCGGGCCTGTGGTGCGTCAATGTAGGCTACGGCCGCAAGGAACTGGCTGAAGCTGCATATAATCAACTGCTGAGCCTTCCTTATTTTCCGCTGACGCAGAGCCATATGCCGGCTATTCTGCTGGCCGAGAAACTGAATGAATGGCTGGGAGACGAATACGTCATCTTCTTCTCCAACAGCGGTTCGGAAGCGAATGAAACGGCGTTTAAAATGGTGCGTCAGTACCAGCAGCAGATCGGC
Source organism: Paenibacillus sabinae T27 (assembly GCF_000612505.1). Classification (NCBI taxonomy): domain Bacteria; kingdom Bacillati; phylum Bacillota; class Bacilli; order Caryophanales; family Paenibacillaceae; genus Paenibacillus; species Paenibacillus sabinae. The sequence continues at coordinate 5,033,141 of NZ_CP004078.1, read as the reverse complement.
CAGCATTACCGGCACAAGTTCATTGCCCGCTACCGGGGGTATCACGGCAATTCGTTCGGTGCCCTGTCCGCGACGGGGCAGGCCCAGCGCAAATACAAATACGAGCCGCTGAGCGGCGGCTTCCTGCATGTGGCGCCGCCGGACAGCTACCGCCGTCCCGCTGGGCAGTCCGTGGAGGAATTCAATCTGCTGATGGCCCAGCAGATCGAAGACACCATCATCTGGGAGGGCGCGGAGACGGTGGGAGCGGTCATCATGGAGCCGGTCATCACCGGCGGCGGCGTCATTGTGCCGCATCAGGTCTACATGGACCGGGTGCAGGAAATCTGCAAGAAACACGGCGTGCTGCTCATTATCGACGAAGTCATCTGCGGCTTCGGCCGGTCGGGGCGCCGGTTTGGGCATCATAACTTCGGCGTGAAGCCGGATATCGTGACGATGGCCAAAGGGCTGACCAGCGCCTATCTTCCGCTGTCGGCGACCGCCGTCCGCAAAGAGATTTATGAAGTCTTCAAGGATAACAGCGACGACTACGGCTATTTCCGCCATATCAATACGTTCGGCGGCAATCCCGCCGCCTGCGCCCTGGGCCTGCGCAACCTGGAGATCATGGAGCAGGAGAAGCTCGTTGAGCGCGGCGATCTTCTCGGCAAGCGGCTGAGCGCAGGACTATCCGAGCTGCTCGGGCACAAGCTGGTCGGCGACGTCCGCAGCTTCGGACTGATCACCGGCGTAGAACTGGTGGCGGATAAGCAGACCAAAGAGCCGGCTCCGCTTGATACAGTTAAGGGCATCATCGCCGAATGCAAGGCCAAAGGCCTGATTATTGGCAAGAACGGCGATACAGTCGCGGGTTACAACAACGTGCTGACATTCGCCCCTCCGCTCGCCTCGACCGATGAGGATATCCAGTTCATCCTGGATACCTTCACAGAGGTAATGAACGGGAGCTGGGCACAGTAAGCTTCTCCGGGTATAGGAACTGATAAGCCCGCAGAGCGACCTGGATCGATATGCGGTTCTCCGGCGACATGAAGTCTTCGCCGAGGAGCTCGGTGATTTTATCCAGGCGGTAATATAGGGATTGTCTGACGATGAACAGCTTCTTTGCGGCGATCTGCTTGGAGCCGTCGTGATCCAGATAGACGCGCAGCGTTAGCAGCAGCTCGCTGCCCTTCTGCTGGTCATGGTCGATCAACGGGCCGAGATAGGTGCGGATAAAGTTCTGCAGCGTCTTGCCGTCGTTGAGGTTCAGCAGCAGCTGGAAGACGCCAAGCTCTTCGTAGAACAGGATCGCCTTCTGGTGACAGGGATAGAGCGAGAGCGCCTGTACCGCTTCGCGGTAGCCGGAAGGGGCCTTCTTCAGCTGGGTGTGCGATTTGCCGACGCCGATCATCAGCTGAAGATCCTTCAGCTTCTCGTCGGAGCGGATGTTCTGCAGGGCTTCGAGCGCCTGCTGCAGCCGGGTCCGGCCGGGCGATTTGGACTGAATGTCCAATGCGATGACGGTCAGGCGGTTATTTTTCAGCGTAATCAGCGGCCGGAACAAGTATTTCTCGAAAATGGAACGCAGGACGAGCGAAAGGTGAAACGTAATTGATTCCCATTCGTTCTCCGAGCTGTTCCATTTTACGTTTCGGGGGTTTTCGATCTCGATCAGGCACACACGGTAGGGCAGCTCGTTGACGATGCCGAAGTCCGGGCCGATCAGGCTCTTGAGCCGGTTCTCGTCGTCGATGCGCCCGTTGATCAGTTCGTCGACCCACAGATTCTCGGAGAACAGCTTGCGCTCCTCCATATAGCGCGTGCGCAGCAGCTCCTGCGCGATGGACAGCGATGCGGAATCGAGCAGCAGGCAGTCGAACTCCTGCGGCTTGTGCGGGCAGACCATCAAGAGGTAGGCCCACGTCTGGTCGAGGGCGCCGACCGGCTTCAGCACGACGGTCTTGCCGCCGAATTCGCGGAAGATGGGGGCCGCGTCCGGCTGGTGCACTCCCTCCATCTCCTCGTAAAAGGCCGAGAAGAAGCGCAGCAGCGGCCCCTGCTCCTCCGGCGACAGCGCGGGGAAGAATTGCGGTTTGCCCTGGAGCTGCATGTAGAGAATTTGCGTCCGCGTGCTCTTGGACAGCAGCTGCAGCACCTTAACCGTGCCCTGCGAGGTCAGTGTCAGCCGGTGGAACTCACGGGAGATGCTCTCCAGTTCCTCCAGCATGCGGTGGTGGCGGTTGATGATCAGCGAATGCAGGTCGAGCGTGATGTCGACGAACCGGACCGTGCGGTTGAAGACGATGAGCGGGAAATCATGCTGGTTCGCCAGCGCGATCAGTTCCTCCGGTACGGAGTTGAAGTATGTGCCCAGCTCGATGCATAGACAGGCGGCGTTCTTTTGGATCAGGTATTCCAGAAATTCCAGGGAGGAAGGGAGATCGACGCTCATCCCGATGCCCGTTGTAAGTATCATTTCCTGGCCGTGAATCAGGCTCTCGACGCTGGCGCTTTCCAGCACATGCACCCAGCGGATTGCCCGGTCCAGCCCGGTGGCCCCTCCGACGACGGCCGCATCGGCAAACAGCGGTCTTTTCAGCGCTTCCCGAATAGTAAATACAAGTTCCCAGTCCATACTCATCCTCCTTCTCTATGACAGCGTGGCGCCTTTCTTCTTCTATCGCAGCAGCTATTCTAAGACGTTTCTCGCCCGTAAAAAAAACACTTTTGAAATTAGACAATATGTCTAATGTAACGAAAAAATGAATTGACTATGATTTGAATATAGAATGTCAGGATAATTAACCTGATCAGGCAGAAATGAGCACATATTTTTAGGTATACAGCTTATTTTACTATATTAATCTGCCAAAGTAAGTAGAATTTTAAGGCAAAAATCGTAATTGTGTTATATTATATAACATATACTGGAGGGATCACCGATGGAACAAACTTCTTCGTTGACTGCTTTTACACCTGACATGTTCATGCGGAATTTCGCCGAGTCCGAGCCGGGTCTTACCCGCAAAGGCGCTGCCGAAGAGTCCAACCGATGTCTCTACTGCTACGACGCCCCTTGTATCAAGGCTTGTCCGACGGGAATCAACATTCCTTCCTTTATTAAACGCATTGCTACGGACAACCTGAGAGGCGCCGCCCAGACAATTATGGAGTCCAACCCGGTAGGCGCAAGCTGCTCCCGTGTCTGCCCGACCGAGGAGCTGTGCGAAGGAGCCTGCGTGCTGAATGACGCTTCCGAGCCGATACAAATCGGCCTGCTTCAGCGTTATGCGACAGATTGGGCGATGAATCATGATGTGAAGCTGTTCGAGGCCGGTGCTCCGACTGGGAAAAAGGTTGCCGTGATCGGCGGCGGTCCGGCCGGCTTGTCAGCCGCCAGAGAGCTGGCCCGCGAAGGGTTCTCCGTCGTGATCTACGAAGCGAAAGAACAGGCCGGAGGCCTGGACACACACGGCATCGTTTCCTTCCGTCTTCCGCAATCCGTCTCCCTGTGGGAGGTGGAGCAGGTCGAGAAGCTCGGTGTGGAAATCCGCACAGGCGTCAAGGTGGGGACGGATGTAACGGCGGATGAGCTGAAAGCCGAATACGACGCCATCGTGCTCGCAGCCGGCATGGGGTATGTGCCCGAGCTGGGCATCCCGGGCGAGGAGCTGGCCGGCGTGTATGACGCCATCAAGCTGGTGGAATCGACCAAGACGGGCGTTTTCAATCCGGAGCTGATCGGTCAGCGGGTCGCCGTCATCGGCGCCGGCAACACGGCGATTGACGCCGCAACCTGCTCTGTGCGGCTCGGAGCGTCCAACGTGAAGATGGTCTACCGCCGCACCCGCGAGGAGATGACGGCCTACGACTTCGAGTTCGAATTCGCCAAGCAGGAAGGCGTCGAGTTCAGTTGGCTGACGCTGCCAAAGCGCATTATCGGCGACGAGTCAGGCAAGGTGACCGGCCTGGAATGTGTAACGATGAAGCTGACCGGTGAGGCCGGCAGCGACGGCAGGCTGAAGCCGATGCCGGTGGAAGGCTCCGAATTCATCATGCCGGTGGAGGCCGTCGTGCTGGCGATCGGGCAGAAGCGCCATACCAGCCTGATCGAGCATCTTGGTCTTGAGCATGAGTGGGGCGTCGTTGCCATCGACGAGGAGACCCACCGGACCTCCGATCCGAAGGTTTATGCGGCGGGCGATATCGTCTTCGGCTTCGGCAAAGGCGAAGCCATGGTCGTATCGGCTGCTCAGCAGGGCAAACTGGCCGCACACGCTATCATCAAGCAGTTCTCGCCGCAGCAAGGCAGCGTTGTCGGCTCTGCGGTGTAATCATATATTTTTCCAGGGAGGGAATTAACAATGGCAGATTTGAGAGTCGATCTCGCAGGAATCAAGTCCCCCAATCCGTTCTGGCTGGCCTCGGCCCCGCCTACCAATACAGGCTATCAAGTGCAGCGCGCTTTTGAAGCGGGCTGGGGCGGAGCCGTATGGAAGACGCTTGGCGATCCGATCATCAATACATCCGCGCGTTTTGCGGCCGTTAATTTTAACGGACAGCGCGTGGCGGGCTTTAACAATATCGAGCTGATTACGGACCGTCCGCTTGAAGTCAATCTGAAGGAAATCTACGAGACCAAGAAGCGATTCCCGAATCACGCCGTGGTCGCCTCCCTGATGGTGGAGCCCAAACAGGAGAAGTGGCATGAAATCGTCAAAAGAGTCGAGGATGTCGGCGTGGACGGCCTGGAGCTGAACTTCGGCTGTCCGCACGGGATGGCTGAGCGCGGCATGGGCGCCGCTTCCGGCCAGCAGCCCGATCTGGTGGAGGCGCAGACGTATTGGGTAAAAGAAGTGGCGACAACACCCGTCATCGTCAAGCTGACTCCGAACATTACCGACATTACGGTTACGGCTCGCCACGCCGTCAAGGGAGGCGCCGACGCGATCAGCCTGATCAACACGATCAACAGTCTCGCGGGAGTGGACATCCATACGTGGAACACGATCCCCCACATCGGCGGCAAGGGAGCTCACGGCGGTTACTGCGGCCCGGCCGTCAAGCCTATCGCACTGAACATGGTGGCCGAATGCGCCCGCCACCCCGAGATCAACGTTCCGATCTCCGGCATCGGCGGCATTTCTACCTGGCAGGACGTTGTCGAGTTCATGCTGATGGGCTCCACCGCGATCCAGATATGTACGGCGGCTATGCATCACGGCTTCCGGATCGTAGAGGAAATGATCGATGGCCTGAACAATTATTTGGATGAGAAGGGGCTTGCATCCGTCACTGAACTGACCGGCAAATCGGTGTCCAAATACTCGAACTGGGGCGACCTTGACCTCAACTATAAAGTAGTGGCCCGAATCAACGAGGACAACTGCATCAACTGCAACAAATGCCATATTGCCTGCGAAGACACTTCGCATCAATGCATCGACATGCTGACCAATGCGGAAGGCAAGGCGATTCTGAAGGTGCGCGAGGAGGATTGTGTCGGCTGCAACCTGTGCTCCATCGTCTGCCCGGCGGAAGGCGCTATCGACATGGTGGAGGTGGACAGCGGCCTGCCGCCGATGACGTGGAACGAGCGTCAGCGCGTCGTGGGCAGCTTGGGCGGTGCTTATTCCAAAGCGGAGGTGGTATAAGGATGAAGAAGATCATCAAGAACGGAACGATTGTAACGGCAGCGGACACGTTTACCGGGGATGTCGCGATCGAGAATGGCATCATTACGGAAATCGGGCTTAACCTGCAAGCGGAAGCCGCCGAGATCGTCGACGCTTCCGGCTGTTATGTCTTCCCGGGCGGGATCGACCCGCATACGCATCTGGATATGCCGTTTGGCGGCACCGTGACAGCCGACGACTTCGAGACGGGTACCATCGCCGCCGCCTACGGCGGAACGACAACGGTGATCGACTTCTGCCTGACGAGCAAGGGGCTGCCGCTTCAGCAGGCGGTGAATACCTGGCATGAGAAGTCGCAGGACAAAGCCGTGATCGACTACAGCTTCCACCTGATGGTGTCCGAGCTGAACGACCAGGTGCTCGCGGAGCTACCGCAAATTATCGAGAACGAAGGCATCACTTCCCTTAAAGTGTTCATGGCTTACAAAAATGTGCTTCAGGCCGACGACGGCACGCTCTACAAGACGCTCCAGGCCGCGAAAAAAGAGGGCGCGCTCGTCATGGTCCACGCCGAGAACGGCGATGTGATCGACTACCTCGTCAGCAAAGCGCTGGCCGAGGGCAACACCGATCCGATCTACCATGCGCTGACCCGGCCGCCTGAGCTGGAGGGCGAGGCCACGGGCCGCGCCGCCTATTTGACCGAGCTTACCGATTCGCAGCTGTATGTGGTGCATGTAACCTGCGCCGAAGCGGCGTGGAAGATCGAGGAGGCCCGCAAGAAGGGGCTGCGCGTCTACGGCGAGACCTGCCCGCAGTATCTGGTGCTTGACCAGACCGCGCTTGAGAAGCCGAACTTTGAGGGCGCCAAATATGTATGGTCCCCGCCGCTGCGCGAGCAGTGGAATCAGGACGTGCTGTGGAAATCCCTCTGGAACGGCAGTCTGCAGACGATCGGCTCCGACCAATGCTCCTTTAACTTCAAGGGCCAGAAGGAGCTGGGTCTCGGCGACTTCTCGAAAATTCCGAACGGCGGGCCGACGATTGAAGACCGGTTCACCATTTTGTACTCGGAGGGTGTGGAAAAAGGTCGCATCTCCCTGAACAAGTTCGTGGACATTATCTCGACGACCAGCGCGAAGCTATTTGGCCTGTTCCCGCAAAAAGGAACGATTGCCGTCGGCAGCGACGCCGATATCGTCATTTTCGATCCGTCGGTGCAGCGGACCCTTTCCGCCGAAACCCATCATATGAACGTCGACTATAATGCCTTTGAAGGCTTTGAGGTGAAGGGAGAGCCGGTATCCGTACTGAGCCGCGGCGAGTTCGTCATCCGCGACAAACAGTTCGTGGGCAAGGCGGGCGCCGGCAAGTATTTGCAGCGTAAACGGTTTGGAACCGCACCGGTGGTGCCGGCCAAAGCCGAGATCAGTGGAGGGGTGGTTTAATGTCCGCATACGATGATTACGCCAAAGAGAAGCAGGATATCGACGCTCTGCTAGATCAAGGCTATACCGTTACCGGTATGCTGGAAACGCTGGACGGAGCCAAAGTGAAATTTGACGGAGGAGAGCCGGGGAGCGGAAGCGTTGAGCTAATGTTGTTGACGGCGGATGCCCGAAAATATGTGACGACGCTCGTTTTTGCGGGCTTGCAGAAGGCGCAGTAGACGTCTCACCATACATGAAAAGCGTACACCCGAAAGCCTTGGGGGTGCGCTTTTTTTGAAATATAAGACTTTATAAGCTTCGCCCCTATCGTTTGGTCTAGCTGAAAATGGGGATTGACATCAAATAGCGGGTATTCTATATTATTAATTAACAATTAATCTCATTGATTTAATAGGAATTATGATTGATTGACCAGTTGACTGGAAATCAAGCCAAAGTGACGCCGTTCAGGCGAAGTGGCTTGATTTTTTTATTTTTTGGAAAGAAGGCGGTTCGGGCATGATCACCGTTACTAATCTGAACAAGAGCTACCGGACGCGCAGCGGAACGGTTCCGGCGCTTCAGGATATTAATCTTCAGATCGAGAAAGGTGAGATATTCGGCATCATCGGCTTCAGCGGTGCCGGGAAGTCCACACTGATCCGCTGTCTGAACCGGCTGGAGGAGCCGGATTCGGGCCGCATTGTGATCGGCGAGACGGTCATCACCAACCTTAAGGAGCGTGAACTTCGGCTGGCCCGCCGCAAGATCGGGATGATTTTTCAGCAGTTTAACTTGTTCGATTCCAAGACGGTATTCGAAAATGTCGCGTTTCCGCTGAAGGTGGCGGGTTATCCCAAGTCGGAGGTGAAGCGGCGCGTCGGGGACATTCTGGAGCTGGTGAAGCTTGCGAACAAGGCTAGCAGCTATCCTTCCCAGCTGAGCGGGGGGCAGAAGCAGCGGGTAGGCATAGCCAGGGCGCTGGCCGGAGAGCCGGACGTGCTGCTGTCGGACGAAGCGACCTCGGCGCTGGATCCGCAGACGACCTATTCCATTCTGGAGCTGCTCGGGGATATTAACCGCAACCTCGGCCTTACGATCGTGCTGATTACGCATGAAATGGATGTTCTCCGCCACATTTGCAGCGGCGCCGCCGTGATAGAGGGAGGACGCATCGTCGAGAGCGCTCCCGTCCGCCAGCTGTTTCAAGACCCGCAGAGCGATACGGCCAAGCGGTTCGCCGGAATTTTCGACTTCTACAAGAGCGGGCAGCACGGCGACACTCCGGAGCAGGAAAAGGAGGCTGTGCTGCGATGAGAGACGATCTGGCCGAATTGCTGTGGGAAGGATTGCGGGAGACGCTGTACATGGTGGCGTGGTCGTCGGTCTTCGCGCTGTTTCTGGGAACGCTGCTTGGGATTACGCTGGTCGTTACGGAGAAGGGAGGAATCCTCTCCGCTCCCGGAGTCAACCGGGTAATCAGCACCGCCATCAACGGCGTGCGCTCGATCCCCTTTATCATTCTGATTGTGATTTTGCTGCCGTTATCACGGCTGATTGTGGGCACAACGCTCGGCCCGACAGCGGCGATTGTCTCATTATCCATCGGCGCCGCCCCGTTTCTGGGAAGAATTATCGAGAATGCCCTGCGCGAAGTGGAGGACGGCAAGATCGAAGCGGCGAAATCGGTAGGCGCGGGGCCGTTCACCATCATTCTGCAGGTGCTTATACCCGAAGCTCTGCCCGCTCTGGTCCGGGGGATGACGATCGCCGTCATATCTATTACCGAATTCACGGCGGTGGCGGGAGCCATCGGCGCGGGGGGACTAGGGAGCCTGGCGATCCGCTTCGGCTATCAACGGTTCCGGACCGATATTTTGCTCGGTACAGTCCTTCTTATCATCTTGATTGTGCAGCTTATCCAATGGTCCGGCGACTATATCGCCCGCTCCATTGACCGGAGACGCTGCAAGAACGGCTAAAGCGTAGTAATACTTTTTTACATACATATTTCAGAGAAAGCAGGGATTGGGATGGCGAGAAAAAGAAACATATGGTTTGCGGCGGTCATTGTGGCGACAGGAATCCTGGCCGGCTGCGGATCGCAGAACGGAAACGGGGAGGCGGCGGCTCCGCAGGCCAGCACGGCTGCAAGTGAAGCGCCCAAGGAAGTAACAATCAAGGTAGGGGCGTCGGCTGTGCCGCATGCCGAGATTCTGGAGTTTATCAAGCCGAAGCTGAAAGAAGAAGGCGTCAATCTGGAGGTCGTTACGCTGGATGATGACGGACAGCTAAATCCTGCTCTCCAGGAGAAACAGATTGATGCCAACTACTTCCAGCACGTTCCTTATCTGGATTCCGTTAAGGGAGAGAAGGGCTATGATTTCGTAGTTACGGCTAAAGTTCATGTGGAACCGATCGGCTTCTACTCGGAGAAGCTGAAGAGCAAGGACGAAATCCCGCACGGCGCGAAAATCGGCATTCCGAACAATCCTTCCAACGAATACCGGGCGCTTGTCCTGCTTCAGCAGCAGGGGTTTATCAAGCTGAAGGATGGTATTACGACTTACGAGGCGACTCCCAAAGATATCGTGGATAACCCGCATAATCTGGAGTTTGTCGAAGCGGATGCCGCCACGCTGCCGCGTTCGCTGCCCGATCTGGACGGAGCGATCATTAATACCAACCTCGTCCTCGAGGCTAAAATCGATCCCAAGTCGGCGCTGTTCCGCGAAGACGCGAATTCTCCTTACGCCAACGTAGTGGTGGTCCGCAAGGGCGATGAGAACCGCGAGGAAATCAAGAAGCTGGATGAAGCCCTGACAAGTCCAGAGGTCAAAAAATTCATCGAAGATAAATACGGCGTAGCCGTTGTGCCTGCATTCTAAGAGTTCTTAGCAAAAACAAACAATACGGCCGGTCAAGGGGTTCATCCTTGGCCGGCCGGTTTCATTTTGGCCCACCGCATGTTTCCTCAGAAAAAAGCTTCACTTCCACTTCATATCCGCTATCCGTTTTACTTCGGTTTTCCCGCACAACTTTTGGTATAGTACAGATGGCGGAAATACCTTTAAATATTATAGTATCGTCCAGCATAACCCAACAGGAAGTGCCGATTTTAGAGATCCTAAAATCATTTGGCATGAACAAACCAAAAAGTGGGTCATGCTATTGGCAGAAAGAGATAAAGTGGGATTTTATACATCTTCCAACTTAAAAGACTGGGAGTATACTTCTTCTTTTGTAAGACAGGATATTGGAATTATTGAACAGATTTAGTGTCGGAGTCCTCCACCTCTAAGCCAACAGCGAAGGTGGGGTTAGACACGTTCGTTTTACCAAACATACGTTCTTGTGTTATGCTAGACTCATAAACCTTGCGATGGAGGCGTATCTCATGAAGGTGGTCAAAACACTCAAACATCCGATTACGTCTCACCATCGCATGCTGGATGCGACTCTCCATGTATACCAAGAGGCGCTGTCGTTTTTGATTACAGTCATTCAAGAGCAGTTTATGGCCTTGAAATCGTTATCCACTCAAGCGGTGGTGACAGCGGTAGAACGGCTGACTCATCGTACCAGGCACAACCCGGATCCACTCTACACCGAGTTTGATCAACGCTTTTATAAGTTTCCTTCGTACTTCCGCAGAAGTGCCATTGCCGAAGCGTTTGGTATTGTGAAAAGCCATCATTCCCGTTTTGAGCTTTGGCAAGCCGAGCGGCAACACGCCCAGCAAGAAGGGAAACGCTTTTCGAAGAAACCTCCGATACTCCAGGCCCAGCATCAGGCGTTCCCTTGCTTGTACAAAGGCAACATGTTCATACGAACCTCTCATACGACAGCCAACATCAAAGTATTTCATCAAGGTGACTGGGTCTGGCTCCCCATTACCTTTAAGGGGCAAGACCTATTTAAACGTAACGTGTGGAGCATGAAAGAATGCAGCCCCACATTGGTTCGAACAGGAAAACGCTATGCCCTTCATATCGCTTATGAAGGGGATGTGAAGCTGACTCAGACGGAACCTTCCAAACAGCGGGTGTGTGCCGTTGATTTAGGATTAACGAATTCCGCAGTTTGTTCCGTGATGGACGCAAGCGGCACTGTCTTGGCGAGGACCTTTATCAACCAAGCCAAAGAGAAAGACCGGATGCGCCAAATCACAGGCAAACTGAAACAAGCCCAGCGACAATCCGGTATAGGTACAAAACCGAATTTCTGGCGGCGGATAAACGGCTTACAGACGCATATCGTCCACGATACCGCACATCAAATCCTCGCCTTTGCCCAAAAGCACCGTGCAGATGTCATTGTCATGGAGTATTTAGGAAAGATGCGTCTGCCTAAAGGAACGTGGGGAGCCAAGCGGTTTCGTGCCAAGCTCCAGTTTTGGGCGAAACGGTGCATCCAAACGAAAGTGACCGAGATGGCGCATTTCTTGGGGATGCGGGTTTCCATGGTCAATCCGGCGAATACCAGTGCGCTTGCTTTTGACGGCAGTGGATTTGTACAACGCAACACAAAGCGGGATGTTGCTGTATTCACAACAGGCAAAATGTATCACGCAGACCTTAATGCCTCGTATAACATCGGCGCACGATACGTGCTACGTAATATACAAAAATCCACATCTGAAATGAGGTGGTTGTCCTTGGAGGCCAAAGACCCTTCATTGGCAAAACGAACGTATTGGACGTTGGCTTCCCTCATTAGGGTGCAACAGGCACTGAGACTTCAAACATGAAGCTCCCAAGCGTGTGCAACCCTGTATCGATGCCAACAGAAGCCCCCACTTCAGGCGTAAGCTAAGTGGGGGAGAGTTCAATGTCCTGATCTTTTTCAGCTGAACGTCGATGACAATAGCGATAATAAAAAATGGGTCTTGATGATCGGGGGAAACGGGTTTAATTATGGTTTAACAACAGGCTCCAGTTACTTTGTAGGTGATTTTGACGGAAGGGAGTTTTATGCTGTAACTAATGTCAAATGGCTGGAGCAGGGCGCAGACTCTTATACAGGGGTTACTTGGGATGCTCCGTATACAAATGGGAACTTCCGGTACTTCATTTCGTGGATGAATAATTGGAATTACGCAGGGAAGCTCCCGTGGGATACGTTTAATGGAAATGCGAGTATTGTAAGAGAAATACGGTTAAAAACAGCACCTGACGGATTAAAGCTGGTGCAAAAACCAGTGTGGAACCTTCTGGACGATTTTCCTATAATTATGGATATAAGAGGAGGAGATATACACACGGGTCAAGAGAATATTTTTAAAGATTTTCATGGACGTTCTTATTCTATTGAGACCCAAATAGATGTTGCAGATTTAACGGAAGGAAAGTTTGGGTTTGCTGTTAGAGATGGGGACGGGCAGCATGCAGATCTGACCTATGATAAATCAATAAATGAATTTGTGTTTAATAGGGAATATTCAAGGATCAAGGTTGATGTTGAAGAGTTCAACAGACCGCAAAGAGTGATTGTACACCCGAAAGAGGGGAAAATTAAGCTGGAAATATTAGTGGACAGGAATGCCGTCGAAGTATTCATCAATGACGGGGAATACGTGCTAAGTAATTTAATATTAAATGATTTGTCTTCAGATGGATTGAGACTATGGACAGATGGACATGTACATTTAGATTACCTAAAACTAAGGAATTCTAGTGAAATTACGATCAGTTAGTGCACTAAAACATAAAATCCAACAACAATAAAAACAGAGAGCTTTGCCCTTATACGTCCACCTGAATGGTTTAGCCGTGGTGGCGTTGAAGTAGTCAATAAACTGAAACACTTTTTTCTGTAGATTCAACGTGCTGGTGAAGCTGATGCGCTTGAGCAGACTGTGAACCAAAATGCTGAACCAAACCTCGGTCTGATTCAGCCAGGAATAGTGCTTGGGCGTGATTGACACACCCACCCAGACAACGTCATGTAAATCCGTCGAAACGTTGGAAATCAAGAGCTGTGCCGCCTAAAGCGGAGCTTGGTCTGTCTGGCATGCTCCACCAAGCGTGAGGCTAGCCCAATCAGATTCTTAATGACCGTTTTCACCCGTCTGTGATACACCTCATGCGTACCGGAGCATCCGGCTCTTGCAGTGAAATTTGCCCGATGGCTCGTAGCAGACTATAGGCAATCAAGCCTGCATACTGCACCAAATCGTTCGTGGCGAATGTCCTCGAGGGCAAGCATTCCAGGTTCAGGTCGGTCTTGAGTTCGCTGTGAAACTGTTCGCTCGTCGCATGGTCACCGTAGAGCTGGAGCACTTGCCATGGCGAACACGTCAGTGTGGTGAAAAACACTTGCGCCTCGATCCGCGGCGTCAGCAGAAGTTGCCCGTCCGCTTCCATGGTTCGCTCAATGACGTGATAAACCGCGCGAATCGGACGTTTCAGCTTCTTGTCCGTCCACGCCCTGGTACCGAGGTAGACTCGTTTGCCTTCCCGTTGTTCATAGCACATGCCGCCCTCCCTGGCGATCAGTAGTCATTCTTCCGGCAATTCCCGGCACAGGCTGCGCTTGACGATGAAATCGACGTGTTCCGTGAGACACACGTTCAAATTCAACGAGCGCCAAACTGGAATGAGCGGTCAGCCATTCCACGGACTGATCCAGCTAAAAACGAACGGGAACCATAGAGTATCTCCAAGGTGAGGATGAGAAAACGTGAATTTCTTCCTGTTTTCTTCAGTTTACTTCACCGGAGTTTACTTTTCTAACCTTTTCAAAATTTTGTTTCACGAATTCAGGCTCATATTAGATTCTCGCTGAATACCAGGTAGAGGTCTTTCGAAGGAAGTGGCAGCCCTCTTCAGTCAAAAGGTTATGTAAGTGGGGATTTAGCCTTAAGGGAATTGACTGGGAAGATCAACTTGCTGACGGGATTATTCTTCTGCTGGTTCAAGTGGTTTGGCAGCATGCAGTATGAGTGCCAACTCAATTCTGTCAACGGTTTCTGCTTGCATCGTCGGCAGCAAGAAGAAATAGCGTTTATCTGATCCCCGTCGTCGGCTTCGTCATCTTGCTGACTTCCTCAATCCGAAGTTTATGTCCCTCCAAAATAAACCTGTCGATGGTCTACACCTTCATCGTTCTGCTGTTCTCCGAGCATTATCTCGCGTCTAGGGTCTCATCCTGTGCATCCCAATTTCGTGTTTGTATTAGGATATTATGGATGTGAGTTGAAGAAAGCGGGTGAAGGAGTGTAGGGAGACTTGAGCTGGAAGACATTAAGTAATGATGGTATACACACTGCTTTTTCCAAAAAAATGGTAATCGGAAAATAAAGAATAATTCATAGATCAACGCCTTTACATCGCTCTTAGGGCGACGGTAGAGGCGTTTTATTTATACAAAAAGAAGATTGGAAAAGTGTAAATAGATATTTTAATAAGCTGAGGTAACACTGAACGGAAAATTTATGTATACAACTACATTGACATATGGAACAAAAAAGGATCATAATCACCAAGATCCCAAATTAGATATTTAATGGGATTTAAACTAATATAGGAAAGAATGGTGGCTATCTGGATACTATACGAATAATACTTCGATCATGTGATTATGTGAAAGGCTACATGAAATGGATATTGGCAATTTTATTTATCGTTACTGTTAACGTAGTTTTGAATATCGTCCAGCCGATTCTCTGGGGAAGTATGCTGGAATCGGTCATAAAATTAGAGGTTGAAAATTTTATAAGACTGATCTTTTGGTTGCTGGCTTTATATGTTACCGAAGCAATTGGATTGTATTTCCAAACCTTTCTAAGCACCTATGTGGTATGGCTTTAGAACATTAGGAGACATTGGCATGATATTGGAAGCCAGTTTGGTATGAACGTAGCCTTGATTGATAATGGGGTAGCCATAAACAATTATACGCGGAAGTACGTGTCTTCATTTCTTGAAATGAATGAATCATTCATGGAGTTTGTTGAACAAACCTCTCATGTTGATCCGGCAAGCCATGGAAGTGTTTGCGCTGGTATTATCAGGAACTCAACGGACAGGGTGAATCTGCACAGTCTTAAAATACTAGACAAGAATCTCAGTGCAAGTGCAGCAAAATTAATTAAAGCGCTTGAATGGTGTCAAAAGAATCGCATAGATATTATTAATTTAAGTCTGGGCACGACTAACAGTAAGGATTTCATAGAGATTCGACGTTGCATCAAACAGTTGGTTTCTAATGGGATTATTATTGTTGCCGCGATAAATAATAGGGGTACTTACACAATCCCTGCTTCTATGCCTGAGGTTATAGGGGTGTGTTCTCACAATAGCGATGATATAAAGATTATCGAGGATTCCATCATTGGAATCGATGTTGCCGCGTGTTCAAACCATTGGATTAGTTTGGACTATGATAAGGGAATACATACGCCCTACTGCAATAGCTTTGCGGTACCTGCTGTAACAGGACTACTATGTCAGTGGTTAGGTAGAAGGGAAAGCAATAATGAAGTCCATTTTGCTGAAACTCTCGAGAAGGTAGTCCGAAGTAAGCAGCAATCAGTGGCCGGGTTCTCAGATGAATCTATGGTCAAACTTAGTCTCACTTCAAAAATCTTTCGCGATTTTGCCGATGCAAAGATTAGGAAAAAGGTTCCCCTGATCGAGATATCATGCAAAAACGAAGACTTAAGTGAACTCAATCGATTGTTCTATAATGACAATCTGTTCCCTGTAGCTCTTAGTGGAGATACGTCTATTGAAAATTTTAAAAAAAAGAAATTATATCACATAATTCAAAGCTTAAGCAGTTTCTTTGATTGTGACTTGTTTTTCTTGCATTATTTACCGACGCAGCTGAGTAGAAAAGACATATTTTTGAGGGTGGACGAGTCGGGCATCCATCTGACTTGTAAGAGACGATTCCAGAAACTTGAGATGAGCCTCCAATCTCTTAAAGAGGCCTATCAAACTATTCTAGATTTATTGACATGAAGGATGATGGTCATGAACGCTTTGGAAATGAGGCAGGTCTCCAAGAAGTATTGGATCCATACGAACCGGAACACCATGGTACTGAACAACATCGATATTGTCCTAGGGAAGAATGAATTCGTAGGAATAATGGGGACCTCGGGCAGCGGGAAAACTACTCTATTGAATGTGGCATCCGGTATCGATAAGTGCGATGGGGGAGATATTTTCATCGGCGGCCAGAATATCTGTGCGATGAAGAAGAATGAGCTATCCTTGTTTCGCAGAAACCATATCGGCATGGTATTTCAGGATTTCAATCTGCTCAGCAGCTTGACGGTCCGCGAGAACATTATGGTCCCTCTTATTCTGGACAAGAATACCGAGAAATTGGAGGGGGACGATGTGGAGCGTCTGGCCAAAATGCTGGATATTGGCTCTATTCTCGATCAGTATCCGTATGAAATTTCCGGTGGTCAGCAGCAGAGAGCCGCTATTTGCCGTGCAATCATCAACGATCCCGAGATCTTATTCGCCGACGAGCCTACTGGGAACCTGGATTCCCAATCCTCTAAAAGGGTCCTTTCCTATTTCGAGTTGATCCATCAGACCCGTGAAGCGAGCATTCTCATGGTTACGCACGATCCCTTTTCCGCCCGGCACTGTCAGAGAGTGATTTTTCTGCAAGACGGCTCTGTGCTTGGAGAGATCAGCAGACAGAGCAGCGATAAGGAGAGCTTTATGAATCGAATTCTGGATGTGTTGCAAAGAGGTCATATATGAAAACGATCGCTTTCAAAATGTTTAGGGCGAACATGCAGCAATATCGTCTATTCATCCTGTGCAATCTGGCATCCGTCGCAATTTCATACAGCTTCATCGCCATAGCTGCCAATAAACCTTTCAAAGACCCTACTATAGTCGATTCCATGGTTTCCAGTAATATTTACGCTCCGACGGCGCTGGTCGTTTTGTTCAGTTGTCTATTTATTCCATATACTCATAGCGTCTTTATGAAGGTCCGGTCGAAGGAGTACGGTATCCTGCTGACGCTTGGCATGACGGAGAGCGAAGCTAGGATTCAAGTCTTGATCGAGAATATGGTGCTGTGCGTCCTTTTTCTGCTATCCGGGTTAGGCGTGGGCACCCTGCTGTCTTTGTTTTTCTGGGGAATGATTCGGTATGGAATTGGAATCCATGGCATACAGATTAAGGTCTCCCTCGTAGCGTATAAAGTGACGGCGCTGTATGTGGGAGGTGTATTTCTGCTGTCCCTTGCCTTCAATCTTCTGAGCATGCTGAAGAGCACTATACTGGAGAAAATCAAATATACGGACAAGACGGAGAGTGGCGGCCGTGCCAAGGTGTGGCTGTGTGCGGCCGGCGTCGGCTTAACGGTGGCTTCCTTTGCCGTCATGGTTCTCTTTTATCATATCCACAGCAATATTTGGTTCGTCAGCTTGTTGGTGTGCGTGTTGGGCTCGGTACTGATTTTTTTCAATGGAGGCGCCTTGATTGATTACTACAAACTCAAGCGGCCTCAGTCCTACTTAAGGCAGCTCTTCCTGCTATCCGACATCAAATATTACTATCGCAAAAACCGCACGATCTTCTTTGTGACGAGCTGGATCTTCTTTGCAATCCTTTTCTTTATGATGTTCAGTCTGATCACTTATCCCAATTTCACTCATAATGCGGTTACCTATCACCCTTACCATATGGTCTATACGGAAATCACAGGCAGCTACCGACCACTGGGAGACAAAGATGTCCGGCAAATTGCAGAGTCTCATGGGAATCGGGTTATCCGGGAGGATAGCGTAAAATTTGTGAGGAACGAGCTCTACACGATCTTTGATGTTGCGGATATCGACAAGCTGTTGGCGAAGAGATACAGCGTTCAGCGGGGCTCGGTCCTCTATGTGTATCCATATGATGTTAAAGACGGCTATGAGCATGTGACGGACGGGAAGCTTGCCGACCTTCGGATCGATTCGCCTGAGGGCGCAAGATCCTTCTCTATCCAGGATTCTGTAATGGACCCTTTGTTCGGACAGATCAACAGTATATCCGACCGTATTTTGCTGGTCAACACGCAGGATTACTCCTGGTTTACTACACATAGCGACAGCTATAAAATCGGCGGGTTTCTGCACGCCTATAATTTTGCTGATTGGCGGCATTCGAAGGACATCGTAGAGGAGGTGGCGAAGAAGCTGCACAAGCAGAACGGGGGCGATCCACTAGATCGTTTTTATCAGGTCAGTTCCCGAACAGCGGCTTACCGAACGGCGCATCAAAGCTCCAATTTTCTGACGTTTGTCGTGTTGTATGCCTGTCTGCTGTTGTATTTCTCCGCTATTGCCATGATCCATTTCAAGTTGAAGATGGAATCCATGAGTGACAACAGGCGGTATCGAAGTCTGCACCGAATTGGATTGCTGGAAGATGAACTGAAGACCATGGTCGACCGAAAAATCCGCGTCATTTTTGGAGTCCCGTTTGCTTATGCCGCGGTCCTTACGATTGCGTATAGCTACTACACCAACAGCTCCTACGGCTACGGCCTGATCGGCCTGGCCTGTGGTGCTCTGACCGTATCGGCCTTTCTTCTGCTGCATGCTGCTGTATACCGCCGCTATTCTCAAAGCTCCTCCCGTCAGGCGACGGCAGGAATATCGCAGTTCAAGGGGTAGCCCATTCTATGTTGTTTTGTTGTAACCGAAGAACGATTTTGAACTACTCTTCCAGCCGAAACGGTACTGGGTTGCTTTTTACAGACACTGTATTCGTTTTACAGGGCTCTCCATATACAGCAGCAATGCGTTGCAAATATCTTCATGCATACGGGCGACTTGGAATGATTGTTTGTTCCAATTCTGATCAATAGAGTCCTTCGACTGCCGTTTTCGTCCATGGCTATTTCCTCCAAGCTGTGGAGAAAATATTGGAGTACAGTTATCATGGCGTTTGCAGGCCGCGCGTCTATGGGTAATGTACAACAGAATGCCTCAAAGGAGACGTTATGTCCGATGAACTATGAAATTGTGCATACGAATACGTTCACATATGAAACACAAGTCGATCAAAGCTTGAATACGATCCGGCTTAAACCCTTGACGGATGAAGTACAGCGGCTGCTGATGTACCGGGCGGAGATCACGCCGGCTTCCCTGACCCAAGAATATACCGATCTGTGGGGCAATCAGGTGGAGACTTTTTTTATACCCGAGAAGCATAATCTGCTGGAAGTGAAGACCACGTCGGTCGTGAGCATTCAGCGAGGTTCCTTTATCTATGAAATCCAGTATTCGAAGCGGATGCAGGATATTTTTCATTCCCAGCAATTCCGTCAGCATTATCTGTCCTTTCTGAACGAGACCGACTATACCCTGCTGCTCCCGGAGCAGTTGTCGGAAGTGAATCGCGGGCTGGGCGAGATGGACAATCCCGTGCAGTACGCTTTACGGGTCATGAGGTATGTATACGAAACGTTCACCTATTGCGGGGAGGTGACAAGTGTGAACACGCTGGCCCGGCAGGCTTTTGAGCTGAAAAAAGGGGTGTGCCAGGATCTGGCTCATGTCATGATCGGCATCCTGCGTGCGTGCCGCATCCCGGCCCGGTATGTCAGCGGGTATTTGTACGTCGGCGAAGATTCCGCCCTTAAAGGCGATGCGGCCACTCACGCTTGGGTCGAGGTGATGGTGCCCGGCATCGGCTGGGTCGGCCTGGACCCGACCAACAATGTGGAGGCGCTGGACAATCACATCCGCGTCGGAACAGGCCGCGATTATGCTGACGTCAGCCCTCTGCAGGGCGTTTATCGCGGAGGCAGCAGCACGCTGGACGTCGGCGTGTCCGTGACGCTGCTGGAGCATCCGGGGGAATGACGCCGGAACGGTGCGGGCGAATGCAGCTTGCGGTGCCGCTTGAGCAGGCCGCCGCTGTCCCTGCCCGGCCGCCGTCCCATCCCCCCGGCGGGGGAGAATACGGCAGTCGATTGGCACCGCGGGCGCGAACAATCGGGCTAACGTCCCGCCTCGTATTCCGGCCGTAAGATCGACAGGATATGTTCCGACTCGAACCCGTTTTCCGTCATAACGCAGTCTCGAAGTGTGCCCTCATAAACAAAGCCGACGGTTTCATAAAGATGCCGCGCTCGAACATTATGCTCCCGGACATCCAGCCACAGCCGATGAACCGGGGTGCTGCGAAAAAGCCAGCGGATAAGCAGCGGCAGCATCTCTTTGCCGTATCCGCGGCCCTTGCGCTCGATGACAATGCGCTGGATGCAGACGGAAAGATTAGCGTTTTGAAGGCCGGTTACGATCACGTACCCCGCCGGCTCCCCCATGTCCGTCTCGATGACCAGATGCAGCATCCCGGCATCATGCAGCGCGGCGCGGTGCTGCTCCGCCGTCCATTGGCCGATAAACGGCCGGTTGTCCTCACTTCTTTCAGCGGCCAGCACGAATTCCAGATCCTTCTCCTCGGTCTTCCTCAGCGAGAGGATATTCGAATGAATCCGCATGAGTCTCCCTCCTTTTTTGATAAAAATATAGCATATTAACAAAACTATAACTGTAAATCTTCGTGTGATATAATAAAGAATCTCCATAATTTTGAACAAGAATGAGGGCAAGCCATGGATTCCATCAATCAGCCCCCAAGGCCGCCGCAAAAGGCGACAATCGCCGATGTAGCCAAGGCCGCCGGGGTTTCCAAGACGACCATTTCCCGCTATTTGAGCGGTGACTATAAATCGATTTCAGATGCAACTCTGCAAAGAATTAAACAAAGCGTGAAAGAGCTCCGCTACCGCCCGAGCCGGCTGGCCCGGGGCCTGCGCCAGGACCGCAGCTATTCCATCGGCATGATCTTCGCAGACATTTCCAACCCCTTCTCCACCTCCGTTCTGAAGGGGGCCGAGGACGTGTGCACGAAACAGGGGTACAGCATGATTGTGTGCAATACGGATAACGATCCCGAGAAGGAAAAAAATTATATCGCGATGATGCATGCCCAGCGCGTTGACGGGCTGATCATCCACCCGACCGGACAGAACCTGGAGAATCTGCGGGAACTCTCGGAGGACCAAATTCCGATCGTATTGATCGACCGCAGAATCCCGGGACTTAAAGTCGATACGGTAGGGACAGATAATGAACAGGCCATGATCGAAGCGACGGGGCATTTTCTTGATCAAGGATTTGAGCGGATCGGCTTCTTCTCGCAGCCGATTCAGCGTGTCAGCTCCCGGATTGAGCGGGCCCAGACCTTTGTCCGGATTCTGTCTGCGGCCGGACATCCCAGCGTCGACGATATTTACGAATATGAGCCCCGGATTCAGGGGCAGTTCGACGAACAACTGGACCGGTTTATTGCCGAGACGCAGGGTCAATACCGCATGATTTTTGCGGTCAATGTAGTAACCCAGCTCAAATTGATCAATGCTCTGCAGAAGCGGGGGCTCCGCATCCCCGAAGATGTCGGCTTTGCCGGTGTTGACGATTCGGAGTGGGCGCCCGTGGTCGGTTCCGGACTCACAACGATTGCGCAGCCGACCTTTGAGATTGGCAATAAGGCGATGGAGCGGATTCTGGAGCGGATAGCCGGCGATAACGGACCGGAGCAGCATTTTGCCTTGTCTGCGAATTTGATCACAAGAGGTTCAACTCCATCAAGAAATGCTAAGATCCTGTGAACTGTATTGACGGAGGAGCCTCCCCTCATGTATCTTTATGCCAGTGGAACCGATACCGATAACCGATTCCATTCCTAATCGATTAGCGTAGGTTGTGAAAAGTGTCACTTAGGGTCGCTTGAATGATAAGCGGCTCATCTTTAGAAGTTGAATGGAACCGATACCGTTTATCGATACCATTGAGTTTTCTAAAGGTTAGAATGGCTATTTTTTGACTAAAGGAGAATTTGGGATGACTCAGGTATTTACGACGACGGCTTCCCTCGGCCCGCTGGCCGCAGACGGGGGACAAGAATTATGTGTCCCGGTAGCCATAGCCGCAGGATGCGCCGGTATTGAAATTCGCAGAGAGCTGTTCCGGGAGGAAACTCCCCGCCTGGACGATCTGAGTGACTTGATCAGGAAGGGCCAGCTTGTAAGCGTTTATTCGGCACCTATTGAGCTGTGGAAAGCGGATGGTTCGCTGAATGTGGAGAAGCTGGATGTTGTGATACCGGAGGCGCTGTCAATCGGAGCGGTATGGCTCAAGACTTCGCTTGGGCATTACAAATCCGGAGTGTCGGATCTCGAAGGGCTGAAGAAGTATTGGAATAGCCTTGTTTCCGACTCGGACGCTTTGGAATTGACGGTTGAGAATGACCAAACTCTTCATGGCGGTAATGTAGCAAAGCTTCGTAAGTTTTTTGAGGATTGCCAAGAAGCGGGGCTGTTTATCCAGATGACCTTTGATATTGGCAACTGGAACTTTACCGAAGAAGAAGCCATGAAAGCGGCGGCGGAACTAAATAAATATGTCGGCTATATTCATTTAAAACATGTAGAGAAAATCGATGGGAAACTGGTAACTCTGGGACTGCCGGAAGATAAAGATAGCCTATGGCGTAGCATTCTGGACCTGCTCCCGCGCGATGTGCCGCGCACAATTGAGTTTCCAGTTGAAGGTGAAGATGTTGAAGGGGTTCTGCGGAAGTATGTATCCATGATTTCGGAGGCGTAGCCTTTACGCTTCCGAAGCGGGTGCGAATCGCACCAAGAAAGAAAACGCTGTCAATGTGTTGGTCTTCGATTTCAAAGCAAGTTTTGCGAAGTGCACACTGAAAGCAGATGCTGTCAAAACTTTTGGTCTACGCTTCCGAAGCAAGTTTTGCGAAGTACAGACTGAAAGCAGATGCTGTCAAAACTTTTAGGAGGAATGGTTATGAAATCATGCGATGTTGTAACATTCGGAGAAGCCATGGCTATGTTCATCGCTGATCGTCCGGGCGAGCTGCATCAAATTGAAAAATTTACGAAAGCTCTGGCCGGAGCAGAAACAAATGTCTCGATCGGTCTGGCCCGACTCGGCTTTGGCATGCGGTGGATCAGCAAAATCGGAAACGACGCATTTGGTAAATTCATTGTCGAAGCTCTCCGCAAAGAGAATGTAGATGTGGATGCGGTGTTTGTAGATGATCGTTATCCGACGGGATTCCAGATGAAATCCAAGGTGCTGGACGGCGATCCGCAGGTTCAGTATTTCCGCAAAGGCTCTGCCGCCAGCACAATCTGCCCGGGAGATGTCGACATGAGCTTCTTTACCTCGGCAAAGCATCTCCATTTGACAGGGATTCCGGCAGCTATCTCGTCCTGCGCTCGCGAGCTCTCCTTTGAAGCGATCAAAGCGATGAGAGCAGAGGGCCGGAGCATTTCATTCGACGTTAACCTGCGGCCGAAGCTGTGGGGCAGCGAAGCCGAAATGATCGAAACGGTCAACGCGCTTGCTGTTCAAGCGGACTGGGTTCTTCCGGGCATGGGAGAAGGCAAGCTGCTCACCGGTTATTCCAACCACAGAGATATTGCAGCCTACTATCTGGACCGCGGAGTACAACTCGTGGCTGTGAAGCTTGGACCGGAAGGCGCGTATTACCGCACTCCGACCGAAGAAGGCATTGTCGAAGGTTTCAAAGTGCAGGCTGTCGATACGGTCGGTGCCGGAGACGGATTTGCAGTAGGTTTAATCAGCGGTCTGCTTGACGGCCTGTCGGTAAGCGAAGCGGTACGCCGCGGAAACGCCATCGGAGCTCTTGCCGTAACAGCGGAAGGCGATTCGGAAGGTCTTCCAACCCGCGGACAGCTGTCAGCTTTTATGGAAGCATCCGTTATTATTTAATGAGGAGAGAATTGGAAAATGGAAAATAAATTGCTGGCTCCAAGCCGATGGTTAAAACTGATTCCTGTTATTTTTTTCACATATAGCTTGGCTTACCTGGACCGCGCCAACTACAGCTTCGGTTCGGCATCGGGTATGGCAGATGATTTGCACATAACACCATCCGCTTCTTCGCTGCTCGGAGCGCTGTTCTTCCTGGGTTACTTCTTCTTTCAAATTCCCGGCGCTACTTACGCAGCCAAGAGAAGTGCCAAGAAGCTCGTGTTCTTCTGTCTTATCTTGTGGGGCTCCTGTGCTGCTGCGACCGGTCTCGTCAATGATATCCGGGTCCTCTATGTCATCCGGTTTACACTTGGAGTCGTAGAAAGCGCTGTAATGCCGGCGATGCTCGTCTTCCTCAGCAACTGGTTCACCAAAAGCGAACGTTCCCGTGCAAATACGTTCCTGATTCTCGGTAATCCCGTTACAGTACTCTGGATGTCCATCGTATCCGGATATCTGGTGCATGGCCTCGGCTGGCGCCACATGTTCATCATCGAAGGCTTGCCTTCCGTAATTTGGGCCTTCTTCTGGTGGAAGCTTGTCAAGGACAAACCGGCCGAAGCCAAATGGTTGTCTGACGCTGAAAAGAAAGATCTTGAACAAGCGCTTCTGGAAGAACAAAAGGGTATGAAAGAAGTTAAGAACTACCGCGAAGCGTTTAAAAACCCGAAAGTTATTATGCTGTCTATCCAATATTTCTTCTGGAGTATCGGTGTTTACGGTTTCGTAATGTGGCTTCCTTCTATTATTAAAGAGTCGTCTGGTATGGGAATTGTCAATGCAGGCTGGCTGTCCTCGGTTCCGTACCTGGCTGCCATCATCGGTATGCTTGGCGTATCTTACTACGCAGACCGCACCATGAACCGCAAAGGCGCTGTATGGGTTTGTCTGCTGGTCGGCGCAATCGCCTTCTATGGTTCCTATTTGATCGGAGCTTCGAACTTCTGGCTTTCCTACTCGCTGCTGGTTATCGCCGGAGGAGCGATGTATGCACCTTATGGACCTTTCTTCGCGATCATTCCGGAGCTTCTGCCGAAGAACGTTTCGGGCGGCGCGATGGCGCTGATCAACAGCTTCGGTGCACTTGGATCTTTTGCAGGCTCGTACGTTGTTGGTTACCTGAACGGCTCCACCGGTTCGCCTGACGCTTCCTTTATCTTCATGTCGCTGGCGCTTGTTGTATCCGTTGTAATGACCATTGTTGTAAAAACGCCTAAGGGAAACGCTCCTGACGGTGAAAAATTGGCCGCTTAATTTCCGTTTGGAAGACACGGCGCAGGGTGTCATATTTGGCACAGCGCCGTCTCTTCCCTTTATGTATTATAAAAATGTGATAATGACATATTCGTTCAGAAAAAATCAAGTGGACAAAATCAAGTGGACAAAATCAAGACAGTAAAATGTGGAGGGAATTATAATGAGTAACCGAATTTCTACTATTTCGCCTTTTACAAGAGCGATTCTGAAAGCTCACCTGTGCTCTTGCGGCGTAGACTACTCCAAAATGGATAAGCCCGTCATCGCCGTTGCCAACTCCTGGAACGAAATCGTGCCGGGTCATGTGCATTTGCGCCAACTGGCTGACCGTGTGAAGGCAGGCATCGAGGCAGCCGGCGGTCTGGCTCTGGAATTCAACACCATCGCCGTTTGCGATGGCATCGCGCAAGGGCATGAAGGCATGAAATATTCGCTGCCTAGCCGCGAAATCGTGGCCGACAGTGTGGAAACGATGGTGAAGGCGCATGGTATTTTTGACGGCATGGTCGTCCTGAGCTCCTGCGACAAAATCGTTCCGGGCATGCTGATGGCAGCCGCTCGCTTGAACCTGCCGGGTCTTGTTGTGCTGGGCGGCGTAATGCCGAACCACATCAAGCCGAAGGAATCCAAAGCGGCAAGACGCGCATTCCTCGACGGCAAGCTGGACGAAAAAGGCCTGGTTGAAGTAACCAACCAATACTACCCAGGCCCTGGCGCGTGCCCGTTCCTTGGAACAGCCAACACGATGCAAGGTCTCTCCGAGGCGCTCGGCATGGCTATGCCGAATACGTCCTGGATGCAGGCATTGTCGGACGAGCAGCTGGATGCCGCAGAAGCCGCAGGCCGTCAAGCGGTCGAGCTGGTGAAGAAAGGCATTACGCCAAGCCAGATCATGACCCGCGAAGCGTTCGAGAACGCGATTTCCGTACTGCTGGCTATGGGCGGCTCGCTGAATGCTTGCCTGCATCTGCCTGCGATTGCGCATGAGCTCGGCATTGAACTGCCGATGACCCTGTTCGACGACATCAGCCGCCGCGTTCCGTTCCTGGCGGGTGTAACGCCGAATAACCAAGAATATACCACGAACGACCTGCAGCGCGCCGGAGGCATGAAAGCTTTAATGAAGGAACTCGGCGGACTGCTGCACACCGGTGCTCTGACCGTAACGGGCGATATCGTAGAGAACAATATTGCGGACGCAGAGGTGCTGGACCGCGATGTCATCCGCACGCTGGAAGAGCCGCTCGACAAGGAAGGCGGCGTAGCCGTACTGGTAGGCAACCTGGCGGCAGACGGCGCCCTGATCAAGCAGTCGGCGGTAGCTCCTGAGCTGAGAAGCTTCACGGGACCGGCGAAGGTGTTCAACTCCGAGGAAGCTTTCTCGGATGCTTATGAAGCGGGCCTGATTGAGGAAGGCGATGCGGTCGTTATCCGCTATGAAGGACCGAAAGGCGGACCGGGCATGCGCGAACTGCACCGCTGTACGGAAATCCTCGGCAAGTTCAAGCGCGCCGCGCTCGTTACGGACGGCCGTTTCTCGGGCGCAACATCGGGTCTGTCGATTGGTTACGCGAGCCCCGAGGCTGCTGAAGGCGGAACGATTGCTCTGGTACAGGACGGCGATCTGATCGAGATCGACATCGCAACCCGCAAGCTTCAGCTGCATGTCTCGGATGAAGAGCTGGCGAAGCGCGCGAAGCATCTGGAAGAGTTCAAGGTCGAGGCCAGTAAGCTGCTTCGTCTGTACGCACAGCATGCTTCCTCGGCATCCAAGGGCGGCGTGCGCGTAGTGTCCGAAGGCAACAGCGAATCGCAGGTCAGCAAAGAGGAGGTAACCGTATGCCAAAAGTAGTCGCACTTCCGCGTTCTTTCTCCCGTTCGGAGGAAGCGAAGGAAATGCTCCTTCAGGCTGGATTCGAGGTCATCTGGAATACGGAAGGTCGTCCGCTGAAGGAAGCGGAACTGATTGAAGTCATCAAGGGCGCGGACGCGCTCATTACCGGGATCGACGAGGTTACGGCGAAGGTGCTGGAAGCTGGCGCTCCGACACTCAAGGTCGTAGCCAAGTATGGCGTCGGCTATGACAACATTGATGTGGAAGCCGCGAACCGTCTGGGCATTCCGGTTACGATTACGCCGGGCGCTCCTACCCGCTCGGTAGCGGAGCTGGCGCTCACTTTAATGCTGAGCGTCTCCCGTCACATCCCGCAGATGAATGTGGGAGTAAGAGACGGGGGCTGGAACCGCATTACCGGCACAGAGCTTGGAGACAAAGTGCTGGGCGTCGTTGGTCTTGGCGCCATCGGAGCCGAGGTTGTGAAGCGCGCAGTTGCATTTGATATGAAGGTCATTGCATATGATGCCTTTGTCCGTCAGGATATGATCGACAAGTATGGCGTGCAGTACGTTACGCTTGAAGAGCTGTATGCGCAGTCCGATTACATTACCCTGCACGCTCCGGCGCTCCCGGAAACGGTCGGCATGATCAACAAGGAATCTCTGGCTCAAATGAAGAAGTCCGCGATTCTGATCAATACAGCCCGCGGAGATCTGGTCGTCGAGCAGGATTTGTACGAGGCGCTGTCCTCGGGACAAATCGCGGGCGCCGGACTGGATACTTTTGTTCAAGAGCCGCCTGCAACGCTGGACATCGTCGGCCTGCCCAATGTGGTGACCTCGCCGCATGTCGGCTCCAACACGGTAGAAGCTGGTTACCGGATGGCAAAAATGGCCGCGGAAGAAGCTATTCGCGCGGTGAATGGAGAAGCGCCTAAATTCCCGGTCAAGGTCCCGGTTAACAAGTAACGAGCAGACGGCCGGCAACCGGCCGTATCACGCTACATTATACAAAGGGGAACTGGATATGAAGAAACTGCGTATTATCAACCAAATACATGAGGGTGGCGTCGTTGCGGTACTCCGCGGGGACTCCCCTGAAGAAGTAGTGGAAATGGCGAAGCAATCGATCGCCGGCGGCATCAAAATTATCGAAGTTACGCTGACCGTACCGTTCGCACTGAGAGCGATCGAGAAGCTGGCCGCTGAATATTCTTCGAGTGCGCCTGCTGACTCCGATAAATATGCGGTGATCGGCGCAGGAACCGTGCTGGACCCTGAGACCGCCCGCGCTGCTATCCTGAGCGGATCGGAATTTATCGTTGGCCCGTCGCTGAATCCGGAAACAGTCAAGCTGTGCAACCGGTACCGTGTGCCAATCATGCCGGGGGTTATGACGGCGAAGGAAATTCAGGAAGCACTCGACCTGGGTGTTGATGTTGTGAAGCTGTTCCCTGGAAATCTGTATTCCCCGTCCATGATCAAAGCCTTTAAAGGTCCTCTGCCGCAAGCGAACGTAATGCCGACCGGCGGGGTTAACCTGGAGAACCTGAAGGATTGGATCAAAGCCGGAGCATTTGCCGTCGGTATCGGTTCCGACTTGACGACGGATGCCATTCGCGAGAAGGACTACAGCCTGGTTGCCAAGAAATCGGCCCAGTATATTGAAGCATTCAAAGCAGCGATTAAATAAGACTGCGCTCACTGAATAAGGTTGGCCCACCGTCATGTGAAATGGACGGTGGGCCAATTTTTTTTGAAATATAAGAATGTATAAGCCGGGCGCTTATCATTTTGGCTTATATTTCTACGAGAAACGTAACTGCGTCATAAAAAGACGCCGTCAGGAGTTTCTTCTTATCAGAACGTCTTTCCGGTATCCGGCAGCTCCTCCCGGTATCTGAACGTCCTTTTTTCCAGCGCCGCCAATGAATAATTGACCGCAAGTCCGAGCAGTGCCAGAACGATAACAATGGCGAACGTTTCCGGAGGTTTCACATTAGCCTGAAAGAAGTAGAGCTGATAGCCAAGCCCTGTATTGGCTCCCAGCATTTCGGCTGCGATCAGCACCAGAACCGAAGTGGTGGCACTTAACCGGATTCCTGTAAAAATGGAGGGCAGCGCTCCCGGCAAAACGACCTTTGTAAACAATGACAGTTTGGAAATTCCCATTGATCGTGCCGCTTTAATCAGGCTGAGGTCAGTCGATTTTACACCGGCGATCGTGTTCAGAAGGACGGCCCATAAAACCGCCCAGAAGATAACGGCTACTCTGGAAGTCTCGCCAATACCGAAAAAAAGAATGAATATCGGCAGCAGAGCCAGCACGGAAAGATTGCGGAAGGTTTGGAACAACGGGTCGATGAAGCGTTCGAAGCCTCTGTACCAGCCGATGAGGAGTCCAAGGGGAATGGAGAATGCGAGTCCCAGAATAAACCCGGTCAATGATCTGCGCAAACTGATAAACAGGTTCTCGACAAGCACTCCGGATACGGTAAGCTGCCATAACGCGACGACGACTTTGGTGAATGGAGGGAAAAAGACAGTGTTGACCAAGTGCAGCCGTGCGATAATTTCCCAAAGCGCCAAGAACAGAATGATCGACAGCAGCTTATATATAGAATTCCAGATTGATCTTAATACTTTGACCACTGCAAAATCACCACCATAGTAATAATAGATACTGAATGGTTACGAGCTACTGGGGCGCATACTCATTAGTAAAGATGTCGGCAGGCTGAATATCTCCCTTTTTCCACAAGCCGATTTGTTCGGAAATATCGAACCACTGTTTGATATAGTCCTGGTTAATGTCTTTGTCTTCATCGTACCAGAACACGCTGAGATCTTCCGGCTCCAGCTTCAACTGCTTGGCGACGATCCGCTTCGCTTCTTCTTGATGCGAATTTATCCATGGCCGCACCTTGGCGAGCGCTCTTGTAAAGCCTTTTACCACATCAGGATGCTGCTTAATAAAATCTTCGCTGAACCCGCGAACGGAAAGTCCGGCCCCGGGGGAATGCAAAATATCCCAGCTTGTAGCGATCTGTCGGATTCCTTTCTGCTTGAGCGCTATGCCGGCAAAGGGAGGATGCGAGGTCGTCACATCAACCAGCCCTTGTTCCAGCGATTGCTCCTGCTGCCCGGGCGACGGCAGAGTTGTCCAGTTTATATCCCCAGACAAATGCTGCTGGCTTAAATAGTATTTCAAGTAACCATCCGTGCAGGGAGCTACGTTCGAAATGGCTACTTTCTTCCCAATGATGTCGTTCAGCGAGTGGATCGGGCTGCTGTCCTGAACGAGGTATCTTACGTGGGGGAAATCTTTGTTGTCTACCATTCCGGGGGCGACAGCCAACATTTTGAGACCAGCCAGACGGGCCTGAGCTACATTCGGCGGATGGCCGCTGATAAATGCGTCATTTATCCCTTGGGCAATCAGCTGATATTCCGTTACTCCTTTGCCGAGCACTCCCGTATCTTCAATCTTGATGCCTTCTTCCTTAAAATAACCGAGTTCATCGGCGATCGTGATTTCATTGAACCCGGTCTGGGTCGCCACCCGAATCGGAAAAAGGCCATCGCTATCCGGTTTGCCGCTTGCGGCAGAATTGTCGTTCCCGCAGCCTGCGGAAATAATAAGCAGTACGGAAATAAGCAATACAAATGCAAAACGTCTAATCACTTGTTACAACCTCCAACTCATATTTTTATAACCGTTCAAGTCTGATCGCTGCTGATATCTGTCGGATTTGCCGCAAAAGCTACTTTTTCATTGATAAACCCCCTATTTATACTTTTATTCAATTATTTTACATCCATAGGCTGCAAAATATTGAGGGCTGGAACCAAGTGAGGAAACAAATACTCTTATGCTGCTCAAACAATACAAAAGGCCAAACTCAAGTCCCCTTTGCCAAAAAAGGGACCAAGCTCAGCCTCTAGAGAACCAGTCGGTTGCTGACTATTCATTTATTAAACCAAGTTATCTTATGCAAATTTAATGGGTTACCTTTTTATAATATAATTTGAGTTTGTATGTCAACCATATTTTGTACAATATCGAAAAAAAAGAAATATGTAAGGGGATTTTGTCAATTACCGGAAGAAATTTGTGTATAGGGAAGGGGAGTTTGCCGGAAGGGAAATTGATACAGTTATCATGTATAATAAGGCTGTTGAAATCATTGGAAAGATAAGGAGCACCTAAGGCTGCTATGTATGCATTGGATGTTATTTCCTGGCTTACCGAGGAGAATCTTCGCGGCATGCTGGAGCGTTACCGGTCGCTCGGTCCTTTTCCGGGGATTGTGCTGACCTTTATGAAATCTTTTGTTCCGCCGCTGCCAACCCTGCTTATCGTCGGCCTGAATGCCGCGGTGTATGGGTTGTGGCCCGGGTTTCTGTACTCCTGGATCGGACTTGTTGCGGGTTGTCTGGCAACTTTTCTGATCATCCGTAAAATCGCCTCCCAGCGCTTCTTGCGCAAATGGGCGCAGCGGCCGAAAGTGGCCAGGGGCATGGAGTGGGTGCGGCGGAGCGGTTTCAGCTATGTATTTTTACTGAGCTTGTTCCCGGTTGGGCCGTTCGTCGTTATCAATCTGGCTGCGGGGCTTGCCGGAATGCGGCTTCGCTCTTACCTGCTGGCTCTGGCCGCGGGCAAGGCTATCATGGTGTTCGCCGTATCGTATATCGGCAGTGATGCCGGAAGATTTATCCGAAATCCAGCGGAAGTTCTCTATGTGCTGCTGTTCGTTCTGCTGTCGCTGTGGGGCGTCAAGTCGATTGAGGGTTATTTTTCAAGACTTTCACACAGCGGGGGGAGACGGCGGAAGCCATAAGTCCAAATACTTGTTAAGAAAAGAGGAATGTGACGCATGAAATACCGCAAGCTTGGAAGCACGGGTCTTAACGTATCGGTAATCGGAGTAGGAACCTGGCAGTTCGGAGGCGAATGGGGGAAGGATTTCACCCAGGATGAAGTCGATGCCATGCTGGACAAGGCCGGCGAGCTCGGCATCAATCTGATCGATACGGCTGAATGCTACGGAGACCATCTCTCTGAAAAATTTATCGGCAGCTACCTGAGCCGCCGCAAACGGGAGGACTGGATCGTCGCAACCAAGTTCGGCCATCATTTCAGCGGCCATCTCAAGCGGGAGCAGCTGTGGAGCGCGGATAATGTGCTGAAGCAGCTTGACGACTCGCTGCGCGCGCTTCAGACGGAGTATATCGACCTGTACCAGTTCCATTCCGGCACGGATGCCGATTTCGACAACGACAAGCTGTGGAATATGCTGGACGCGCAGAAGCGGGCGGGAAAAATCCGTCACCTGGGTGTTTCCATCAGCACCGCGAATGACGGCGTTCATCAGACGTCCTCCGCTCCGGAGATCGGCGCCGAGGCGATTCAGGTGGTGTACAACCGGCTCGAGCGGCAGCCGGAAGAGAAGCTGTTCCCGCTCTGCAAGGAGCACAACCTTGGAGTGTTGGCCCGGGTTCCGCTGGCGAGCGGATACCTTAGCGGCAAATACAAGGCGGACGCGGTGTTCCAGGCCGGCGATGTGCGGGCGAACCATGATGCGAAGAAACGGGAGGAGCAGCTGCGCCTCGTTGCCGAAATCGCCGCGAATGAAGTTCCGGCCGGCCTCAACATGGCGCAGTGGGCGCTGGGCTGGTGCTTGCAGCATCCGGCCGTGACGAGCGTAATCCCGGGCTGCAAGAACGTGGAGCAAGTAGTCTCGAACGCACAGGCCGCGGATCTCGATATTGTGGCGAAGGGATAGTCTGGGGCCGTAAGAAGGGGCCGGAGGCCAGGCCGAAGGTTAGGCTGGACTTAGGAAGTGGGCACGATAGTGGGCCGGACTGGGGCGGGGCGTTGTGGAACTGAGTGGAAGCAGGGCTTAGCTGGGCTTAGCAGGGCTGAGCAGAACGTAGCGTGACGGAGCAGGACTTAGCAGAACGGTTCAGGACTGATAAGGTGGAAAAGTTCCCCTTTATTTGGCCTGAATAGGGCCTTTTCCGGGTATGTACTGGAAAAAATCCCTCTTAATTCCGCGTTTCAAGTGGATTGACGGGGAAGCGGGGAATAAGCTGGAGTTTTTCCTGTTCAGCGAGTAAAAGTGTGCTGAAATTTAAGAATAAGCGGGAGGATTTCCGCTTCATGGAGAGGCTTGCTTGGGGTCATGGGCATGCCCTCCAGCAAGAAGGCAAAAGAAAAAGACGAGCCGCAGAGGACAAGGTGGTTACACCATCCTCTGCGGCTCGTATGCATTGGGGGCCCTTAGGGAGAGAAGGGCCCCTCTTGATTGCAGCGGCAGCGCCGGGCTTGAAGGCCGGGCCTCCGCAACGCCGCAGGCCGCGTCCCGGCCGGCGCCCCGGCCGAGCGCCCAGCGCGCCTCCCGGCTACGCAGCACCGCAGGCCGCGTACGCCGAAGGGCGGCCCTCCTGCCGGAGCACCTGCACAGCGTCTGCGCCCTGCTGGTGCTCCGCCCTTGCGGCCGGCCCCGCGTCGGCCGTCGCTTTCCCGCCGGCCGCCAAGCCTTGCCGCTCCCCGCCCCCCGGCCACCTACAGAGCAAACAGCCGCTCCATATCCGGCTCCTCCTCGCTCTCCGAGCGGTGGCGCCAGCAGTTGGTCGCGGGGCTGTAGCGGTAGTCGGCCTGCCAGACCTCCCGCTGGCTGACAATCGCCTTCAGGGCCAGGAGGATGAAGGCGACGTCGCCCGAGGTCATAACGGGATGCAGCGACAGGCGCACCCAGCCCGGCCGCAGCGATTGATCGCCGGCACGGATCGCCTTGCCCATCTGGATGGAGGCTTCCTTGTCGATCGAGAGCAGGTAATGGCCGTAAGGGCCGGCACAGGAACAGCCGCCGCGGGCCTGAATGCCGAAGCGGTCGTTCAGCAGTCTGACGACGAGGTTAAAGTGCATATCCCGGACTGTCATGGAGACGACACCGAGGCGGTTGCGGACCGCGCCCTCCAGCACCGTGATTTCCGGTATCGCCTGAAGTCCGTCCAGCAGCTGAAGGCACAGCTCGCGTTCATGGCGCAGAATGCGCTCTGTCGTCATCCGCTCCTTCAGCCGGAGGCATAGCGCGGTGCGGATCGCCTGAAGAAAGCCGGGGGTTCCGCCATCCTCCCGGGCCTCGATTCCCCGGAAGTAGCTCGGAGCTTCCCACGGGCTCACCCAGGAAACCGTGCCGCCGCCCGGCTCGTCGGGCCGCCGGTTGCCGTAGAGGTCCGCACTAAATACGAGGACGCCGCTTGTGCCCGGCCCGCCCAGAAATTTATGCGGCGAGAAGAAAATGGCGTCCAGCCTCTCGAGCGGAGACGGCGGATGCATGTCGATGTCCGTATACGGCGCGCTGGCTGCGAAATCGACAAAGCACAGACCGCCATAGCGGTGCATGACCGCCGCCAGCTGCCGGTACGGCGTTTCGATGCCGGTCACATTCGAGCAGGCGGTGAACGAGCCGATCTTCAGCCTGCGGTCCCGGTACAGTCTCAGCGCGGCTTCGAGCCGCCGCGGGTCGGCGCTGCCGTCCGGCCCCGGGGGCAGGACGACGACCTCGCCGATGCTCTCCTGCCACGGAAGCAGGTTGGAATGATGCTCCATATGAGTGACGAAGATGACCGGCCGCTCCTCGGGCGGCACCACTGAAGGAGCTGCCAACCATTCGGGCAGCCGGAGCCCAAGCAGACGCAGAAGCTTGTTGACCGCCGCCGTTGTGCCGTTTC
This sequence comes from Paenibacillus sabinae T27, assembly GCF_000612505.1. Taxonomy (NCBI): domain Bacteria; kingdom Bacillati; phylum Bacillota; class Bacilli; order Caryophanales; family Paenibacillaceae; genus Paenibacillus; species Paenibacillus sabinae. The sequence goes on along the minus strand of NZ_CP004078.1, from coordinate 4,998,414 downwards.
CGCTGAACAGAAGAACGTCGCGGGGACCGGCGTTCACATGCCGCTTAATAATTCGCACGGCTTCTTCGTAGGCCCGGGTCATCGTCATCCCCGTGGCGTTGGCTTCGGTATGTGGATTGCCGATCAAGGGGCCGAACTGCTCCTGTATTTTGCGCTCAATCGGTTCGTACAGGCGGCCGCTGGCGGTCCAATCGGCGTACAGCAGATGTTTTTTTCCGTAGGGGGTCGTTAGGGTGTGTCCCAGTCCAATCGTTCGTTCGCGAAATGGGCTAAAATACGCCTCCAATGATTCATCCGCTTCCGCGGAAGAGGCGAGGGTGGATCTAAGCACGGGCAGTCCCTCCAGACGGGTAGTGTCTTTGGCCTTAGTATATGCCCGTGTCAAAAATAGGTTAATGCCCAGCAACGATAGTCCTTCCGCTTGCCAAGGCGATTCAAGTATGTACCCTGACGGCCGGAAGGCCGCCGTGCATTCTAAATAAACAGCTGCAGATCGCTTTCCAGGGCATCTTTTAAGTAAGAGGCGGCGTCGATAATCTCCACTTCCGGCAGCAGCTCCTCGGGTTTGAAGCCCATAATTTCCACAGACAGCTTGCAGGCGTAGAATTTGATGTTCTTTTTGCGCGCGCCCTTCAGGAAATGAATCAGCTTCGGCGCCCCTTGGTCCTCGATCATTTCCTCCAGCATCATCCGGCCAAGCCCGCTGAAATTCATGCGCGACAGCGGAAGATGCTCCGGCCCTTTCGGGGTAACGACATCCATAAGCTTCTCGTAAATCGTTTTGTCTTCGAGCGTCATTTTTTCGGGATCGCGAACGAGGAACAGTCCCCAGAACGCGAAGAATATGGTGACATCCACCTCGATATCGCGTGCGCTGTTGGCCAGAATCAGACCGGCCATCGCCTTGTCATATTCACCGCTGAACATCAGCAGATTCATTTTTTTGCTCACTGCTTTGGCACCTCCGTAAGGGAATGACCTTAGTATGGGCCGGCAGGGCAAGAGTATCCATTTTTCACAATTTCACCAAAAAAAGCGAAAAAAGCGCCTGACGGCGCTCTTTGGCAGAAGCTTTCTCAATTCATTCCGTCTTCCGCGGAATCGCCCGCACGCCCTCATCATCTTCAAAATCCCTTCTGCTGTGGGATGGTCCTTATTCGATTGCCCGATTGCACTCTTCCATCATAGAAGACCCTGCCTTCATGGCCAGCTCGGGGCGTTTCAGCAGAGGTCCGATTTCGCATGCGGGAAGAGGACGGTAAAAAAGAAACCCCTGCACATGCTCGCAGCCGTGCGTCAACAGGAAGTCGGTCTGCTCCCGACTCTCCACGCCTTCGGCAATCAGATCGAAGCCGAGCTGCGAAGCGACATAGACGATCGATTTGATGATGGTCTCGTCGATGGAGCTTTGGCCGATACCGGTGATGAAGGTGCGGTCGATTTTGATTTTACTCACGGGAAAATGCTTCAGATAATTGAGGGAGGAATATTTGGTGCCGAAATCGTCGACGGATACGATAATTCCCCGGTCGCGCATTTGCTGCAGCAGCGGATAGTGCTCCTCCAGCAGGGCGGTGCTCTCTGTAATCTCGAACTCCAGGCAGTCAGGTGTAAGCCCGTAATGGTCGAAGATCGACATCAGCATCGGGATCAGATTGCGGTTATAGAACCAACTGTTGGAAATGTTGACGGAGGTGCGCAGAATCTGCAGCCCTTCCCGCTTCCATGCGGCAAGCTGCCGGCATACTTCATGAATCACCCAATCGGTCAATTGGGTCATCAGTCCGGCTTCCTCAACGGCCGTGATGAAATAGCCCGGCGGAAGCAGTCCCTTCTCGGGATGGTTCCAGCGGATCAGCGCCTCCAGACCGACGACATCGCCGGTGGCCGCGTGGACTTGCGGCTGATAGTGCAGCAGAAATTCACGGTTTTCCAGAGCGGAATGCAGATATTTGGCGATCAGCGTTTTTTGCTGAAGCTTCTCTTTAAGCTGGTCGTCAAACAGGTAATACCCTTTCCCGTCCGTCGCTTTGGCTTGATACATGGACATGTCCGCATACTTGAGCAAATCCTCTTTGGTTGTGGAGTGCTCCGGGTACAGTGAGATGCCGATGCTGGTGGAGAGGTTAAGGTGGGTACCGGCGATGATCAGCGGTTTGGCGGCGATTGCGCTGAGCTGCTCGGCCATTTGCGGGATTTGCTCCCGCGGCAGGTCCTGAAACAGCATGACAAATTCGTCGCCCCCGGTGCGCGCGAACAGCCTGCAGGGAAGACTGGCTTTATGTATTCGTCTGGCCAGGGTGCGGATGACCCGGTCGCCTGCCGAGTGCCCCAGCGTGTCGTTAATTTCCTTGAACCGGTTGAGGTCGAAGAAGAACAGGGTAAAGGTATGCGCAGGATCGGCCTCCTTGAGCAAGCGGTCAAATTCATCCATAAAAAACCGGCGGTTCGGGATCTCGGTCAGACTGTCGTAATAAGCCAGCTTTTCGTACAGCCTTTCGGATATGCGAAGATCGCGCGTGCGGATATTGACCACCTGCTCCAGCTCGCGGTTGAACCGTCTTTGCCGGGTGAGATAATACAGCACAGAGGCAATGATCGACAGGAAGGCAAAATCGACCAGCAGCACGCTGATGAGCGCGTTCCATTTTACACTGGGGCTCAGGCGGGTGTTGATCAGCCAGTTTTGGTTATAGAAACGGATCGGAATGCTGATCAAGGTGCCTTTGTCCTCCATATGGGTGCCGAACAGATAGGCATGATCCTTCCCGGTGATATACACTTTGGAATTGCTGCCCAGAAAATGGCTGATAATATCGTTAATGCGAAGCGTCACGGAGACGATGCCTTCGAACGAATTATTGTTAAACAGCGCTTGTCTGATCACCATTCCGTACTCGCCTTGGGCAAGCAGCCGCGGACCGTCAACCGTAATGGTGCGGGAGCGGATCGTCTCCTCGATCAACCCCGGTGTGGACAGCTTGGGTTCGAGCAGGAGGCTCTTATTGAGAATGGCGGTATTGCCCTCAATCGGGTACAGATAGCGGATGATGCCACCCGGCGCAATGACCAAATTCATCAGGTGGTTGGTGCTGTGGTAGGCGGTGGACAGGTATTGGTTAATCACATCCGGGTCGGCGCCGAAGCCGACGGTTTGGACAAAGGAGCTGACGCCTTTGACAATCGACGCTCTCTCTTCAATATTCGAAGTCAGCATGAAGGCTTGGGAAGATAAATCGGCCTTGGCGGCACGGTACTCCCGGTCAACCGATACCTTATAATAGTAGAATAACAAAATTTGAAGAATAGCGATAAAGACGAGGATGATCGTTACAGGCTTTTTCTTGAAGAAAGCCATAAACTGCCTCCGATCACGAATAAGTGTGCAGGCATGGCAACAAAATTCGTCAAAGTATTTTTAAATATAAGAATAGAATGTCACTAGAGGAGCCGCCCCGTCAATAGCATTTCACCCCTTCAGAGAACAAAAAAGAAACGGATGCGCGCGTCTGCCCGGGGTGGGATAAACACGAAGATCCGTTTGACTAAAGTTGCCTTGGTTTGCTCTTATTTTTTGAAAATGCGCAGCGGTGCGCCAACCGGGAGGAAGGTGCGTCCGAAATGAGTGTTCAGAACGGAAGCGCCGCAGCCGTAGAACGAAACGATGGCAATGCCAAGCTCCGCGAAGGCCGCCAGCCGGTGGGAGGCTTCAGCCGCGATATCGAAAGAACTGAGGGTCAGACCCAGAAACAGCAGATCGATCAGCGCAAAAATAATCAGCAGCACTTTATTCGTTTCGGTCGCGCCGATGGTCATGAACAGCGTGAAAATCAGATAGCCGAGGAACGCGAAGCCGAGCTGCTTCGGATCGATGGCATCGGCGAGCGCGGCCCCGAATACGCCAAGCTTGATCAGCCAGCTTCCAGCCATGCTGAACCAGAAAAAGGCGTAGGCTCCGAAAGCGGTCATACCAAAGGTGTTGTTGTGCTTGGCATCCTGGATGCAGGCAAACAGCTGGGCGAATGCGCCGAGGAAGACCGCCCATGGAATGACATAGCTCAGGCCATCCGTGATCTCAAGCTTTTGCGAAGAGGCCACCAGGGTGACGATTGCCAGTCCGAACAGACCGATCGCGCTTGGATCGGCGGTAACGATTTTGACGGACTGGGATGAAGAAGAATGAGGGGAATCGGTGCTCACGATTTTGCCGGAGCGGGAAGGGCCGGGTTGCGCTGACATAAACAATAAAGCCTCCAATACGGTTAAAATGTGGACTTAGTGGAATCGATTCCGGTACAAGTCAGCCTATGATACCACATCGCTTGGGGATTGCCTATAGCGAACATAAGGTTATCGAGTCGAAATTTGGAGGAACTTGTGACATTCAGTTAGTTGCTTGATGTATAATGAATAAATGAGAATTATTATAAACTGGGGGCAAGAGGTCGGTGAACGTACGAAGTTTTTTGAAACTGGTTGAAATTCAGACCAAAGTGGCGAGCATGATTCCATTGGCTCTAGGAACGCTCTATGCCCTTTACCGGTTTGAGCATTTTTACGTAGGGCACTTTGCGCTGATGCTGGTGTCACTGCTGAGCTTTGATATGGCGACAACGGCGATCAACAACTATTACGACTATAAAAAAGCGGCAAGAACGCACGGCTACGGCTATGAAACGCATAATGCCATCGTTGCTTACAAATTGAAGGAAAGCGTCGTGGTCGGGGTCATTATCTTTCTGCTGCTGCTGGCAGGCGGCTCTGGGCTGCTGCTTGTGGCGCAGACGGGGCTGCTTGTCTTTTTGCTGGGCGGACTGTCCTTTCTGATCGGCATTCTCTACTCGTTCGGGCCGGTTCCCATCTCGCGGATGCCGCTCGGGGAGCTGTTCTCGGGGCTGTTTATGGGCTTTGTCATCATCTTTATTTCCGCGTATATTCATACGGACGATACGGTGGCGGTGCTGGCTCTGGCGCAAGGATGGGTTCATTTTCAGCTGAATCTGACGGAAACGGTCTATCTGTTCTGGTTCTCGGTGCCGGCCATTCTCGGCATTGCGAATATCATGCTCGCGAATAATATCTGCGACATGGATGAGGACATCGATAACCGCCGCTACACGCTGCCGGTCTACATCGGCAAAGCCAATGCGCTCGCTCTGTTCAAACTGCTCTATTATGTGTCCTATGCCGATCTGGTTCTTTTGCTGATTCTTGGCGTCCATCCGCTGCTCGTGCTGCTTCTGCTGCCGACGCTGATCCCGCTGCATCGCAATCTGGCCAGGTTTGACGAAAGACAGGAAAAGGCGACGACTTTTGTTCTCTCCGTGAAAAACTTCATTCTGCTGACTGCGGCGCGTATCGGTGTTCTGGCTGTGGCCCTGCTCCTATAGGGCTGAGCTTGTCCTGACCTCTTCCGCCGCTAAATGAGTACGGATAAGAAAGGGGGGCGAAGAGATGCAACGTCAGCTTCGTTTTGGAGTGCTGGGCTGCGCGCAAATCGCGACAGGCACGATGATGCCGGCCATAGCCGAATCGAAATCGGGCGTTCTCGAGGCGGTGGCCAGCCGTGACCTATCCAGAAGCTCGCGTATCGCCCGGGAGCTCGGGATCAGAAAGGCCTACGGAAGCTATGAAGAGCTTCTTATGGACCCGGAGGTGGACGCGGTCTACATTCCGCTGCCCAATCACTTGCACCGGGAGTGGGTGATCCGGGCGGCGGAAGCCGGGAAGCATGTGCTGTGCGAGAAGCCGATCGGCTTAAGCGCCCGGGAAGCCGCCGAGATGACGGCGGCCTGCCGCAAGGCCGGGGTTCATCTGGCCGAGGCGTTCATGTACCGGCATCATCCGAGGTATCCGGTGTTGAAGGCGATCCTGCAATCGGGCGAAATCGGCAGCCTGAGAGCCATACGGGGTTCGTTTACCTATAATAATGCCTTGGATAACGCCAACGTCCGGTTCAGGTCAGCGTGGGGCGGAGGCTCGCTGTACGACATCGGCTGCTATCCCCTTAGCGCGGCGCGTATGCTGATTGGCACGGAACCGGAAGCGGCAACCGTGCATGCGCTGTTCTCGCCGGAGCATGACAACGTCGACATGTTGGCCTCAGGCCTTGTGGAGTTTCCCGGCGGCCTGAGCCTGATCTTCGAATGCGGGATGTGGGCCTATGAGCGCCAGCTTCTGGAGATTATCGGAACAGAAGGCCGCATCGAAATTCCGATGCCGTTTAACGCCCGGACGGACGACGCCGACTTCTATATATATGCAGGAGGCGGCGAACGGCGGGTGAATGCCCCCGGCGCGAATCCCTTCACCTGCCAGGTGGAGGACTTCGCTTCTGCGGTATTCGGCCAGACTCCTCCACTGTTTGAACCCGAAGATGCCGTCCGCAATATGAAGCTGCTGGAAGCCTGCCTGGCTTCCGCCGCCGGGCGAAGAAGGGTTACGCTGGACAGCGTGGATTGAAAGAGGACATTTTATGGACATACGACCCGGTTGTCTGGTGCCGTTCCCTATATTCGAGCGGAGTCAGTCCGGTTACTTTTTTGAATGCCTTGCCGAAATATTTCACGTCTTTAAATCCGGCGGCTACAGCTACATCGTAGATCCGGATATCGTTTTGAGTCAGCAGCCGTTTTGCTTCCCGGATTCGAAGCTCGATTAAGTAATCGATGAAATTACGGCCAGTCTGTTTTTTGAAATACAGACTGAAATAGCTTTTGCTGAGGTGAACGATATCCGCCACGCTCTGAAGCGTCAGATTCTCAGTGTAATGGGCCGCGATGTATTCCAGCGCCTTCGTGATTAACTGCCCTCCGTAGCCGTTATCGGCCACGGCCGGCATGAGAGACTGGCGGATTTCCTCCAGCTGATCCGTTAAACAGGATGCGAGCTGCTCCAATGTCTCTGTCCGCAGAAGGATGCCCTGCCGGTGGGGGAGGAGCCATCTGGAATCCGGATGCAGTTGATGAACGCCCGCAAGTAGCTCGCAAGCCTCCTGGCGCACTTGTTCCGGTTTCAAAGCCCCGTTCTTCCAGCGCTTCAAGGCTAACTCGACCGCAGAGGAGACCGGATCGCCGCCGCGGATCATTTCGAAGAAGAGGGACCAATCGTAATCGTTAGCAATGCCTGTATCTTTACCGGCGTTAAGCCCGGCATCTGGAGCCTTCACCTGGTACAAGCCGCCAAGCCCGTCAAAAAACCGCCTTTGACAGGCGGAACGGCTGTCGGCAAATCCGTGGAGAAGCTGGTGTGCGCCCTGCTTGACGGCGGTGCCTCCGGAGATCGAAATTCCTCTTTCGGCTTCCAGTATGCTTTTCCACTTGAGAATGGTCTGTATGTAATTCCCTTCATCCCCCGGAACGACCAGTAACAGGCTGCTGTCGGCCGCCTGCATGGCTGCGCCTTCCGCAATTTGCTCATAGAACGCTTCCTGTATTTCTTCCAATAGAAAATGGACATATAAATATCCATGGTTTTCGATCCATTCCTCGGCTTTGTCCAGCATGAGATAGATGCAGGCATACTGTCTGTCCATCCATTCCGGCGCCCAATCGGCAGAGGGGGAGGAGGACCTTTTCTGCACGATCCGTCTTTTGATCTCCTGTTCGAGACCTTTTCGTTTCCGATAGGACACGCTTTGCCGAAAATAATACAGCTCGAGCGCCCTTCTTCTTTCTTCCTCCAGAAGGGAGGTGCATTTGCGGAGGACGGCCAGAAGCTCCTCACTGTTTAAGGTTAACTTGAGCAGATAATCGACGGCCCCCGTTTTAAGCCCTTCCTTTACATATTCGAAATCGCTGTAGTGGCTGATCAGAATCACTTTGAGCCAGGGATACAGCTCGAGCGCCCGCTTCGTGAACTGAATGCCGTCCATCAAAGGCATTTTGACATCCGTAATCAGAATATCGAAGGAGCGTTCGCTCATGGCAGTCAAAGCCTCTGTCCCGTTGGCGTAATGGTCTTCTACGAGCATTCCTTCCTTTTCCCAGTCAATAATGGCACTGATGCCGCTTCGGATGACGGCCTCATCATCGACAATAAGAACTTTATACATCGTATTCCCCCTCGTGAGGCGAGACTCTTTTCGGATCAAGGCTTACCCGGTTTAATCTTACTGAATAGATAGTAGACTTCACAGAGTCGTATGAATCATGTTCCGAATGGAAGCGATCGGGCCAAATCACAGCATGGTGTATTATATTTAGCGAAGAGCGTAATATTTTACACCCTGTCAATGTTTATAGAGAAACAAGCCGATAATTGCATTTAATGCATATATTTGTTAATAAAAAGAAAACGGCAGCGGCATGGTGTAATTTATCAATATTTTTGAGATGAATAAGAGGTTGACGATTTATATTCTTTGCCGGTACAAACCATGGTCCTTTAGTTCTCCTCGACTACCATTTACCACCTTAATCCAATTATGAAGGGAATAAAAGGATGTTTATCCAATTCGTAAAAGAAGAGTTAAACAGGCCTAAAGTTAAGCCCCGCCCCGGTTTTCCCCCTTTGAATAATTCGCTTGAGGGTGACTGTCTGCTCTTCTGTGCAAACGGTTTCATATATTTTACAGGCGTAAGTCCCATTGTTGGTATCGAATTCTGTTGCTACCTTGGTAGTAGGCGCCGAAAACCCGGGAGTTTGACTTGATGAAGAGGAACTTTTTAATCTATCCAGAATAAGGAGTGAGATTTAATGCCGCGCAAAAAGCGTATGAAGAAATGGTCACGATTAATGCTGGCTACTACAGTTCTAGTATCAGGCAATGCCCTAACGCCTTTAGTTTCCGAGGCTGCAGTGCTTGTGGCTCCGCCCGGGGCACAAGTATGGGAAGGCAAGATGGTCGATGCGAATGGCAACGTGCAGCAAGTGCATGATGAAAGACCTTTGGATAAGAACAATCTGCAAAAACCGTTGACCGTGCAAGGGATCGAAAAATTGGACAACGGCGTCAAACTGAATTTAGGCGAAATGGAATCCTATATCCGCTTGCTGTCTTCCGATATTTCCAAAGTATCGATCGTTAAGAAAGGCGAGAAAGAATTCACTTCCGTCGGTATCGCGAAAACAGATTGGAAAGCTCCTGAATTCACAGTAACCGAAGATAACAAGAAAATTGTACTCAAGTCCGACAGCTTAACCGTAGACATCAACAAAAGCCCGTTCGGGATCAAATATTTGGATAAAGACGGAAACGTTATCAACGAGGACGGGGAGCAAGGCGTAGGGTATGAGAACGGTAAGCCATACGTGTTCAAGAAGACCGACAAAACCGAAGATTTTTACGGATTCGGACAGAAAACAACCGGCTTGAACCATCGCGGTCAAAAAATCGGAGTATGGAACCGTGAGAATCTGCCGGAACCCATTTCGAAATACACTTTCTCCTCCGTTCCTTTCTTTATCGGGTTGAAAGGCGACAAAGCATACGGCATTTTATTCGATAATACCTACCGTTCTTACTACGACATGGCTGCTGAAAGCGACGACTACTACTATTTCTGGGCCGATGGCGGAAAATTGACTTACTACTTCATCAACGGACCGGAAATGAAAGAGATCGTAAACCGCTACACGGATTTGACCGGAAAAATGCAAATGCCGCCGGAATGGGCGATGGGCTTCCATCAATCCGCTTGGGGCTATCATCAAAAGGATATTGAGCAAGTAGCTCAAACCTATCGTCAAAAAAACATTCCGATTGACGGCGTGATGCTGGACATCGAATGGATGGATGACTATAAAAACTTCTATTTTGGCGATAAATTCCCGGACCCGGACGGAATGAACAAAAAATTGAAAGATGCGGGTTTCCATTATACTTCCATCATCGATCCAGCCATTCGCGTACCTGACCCTGGACAACCGGAATATATTCCTTATACCGAGGGGACTCAAAAAGATCTTTGGGTTAAAAATCCGGATGGCACCAACTATTTGGGTAAAGTTTGGCCTTGGGGCGTCCCATCCAAATCCGTGTTCCCTAACTTCATGAAGCAAGAAACCCGCGACTGGTGGGCGAAATGGCATAAACCGGTCTTTGATAAAGGCGCAGACGGCATTTGGAATGACATGAACGAACCGGCTAACTTTAGTACGGTAGACTTTTGGTCGCTGCCGCTGGATCGAATTTTTGAAACGGACAATGGTGAAAAAGTAACGCATGAAGAGGCGCATAACGTTTATGCTCATACTGAGGCTCAAGCTACAGATGAGGCTTTCAAAACGAATAAACCGAACGTTCGTCCGTTTATCTTGACGCGTGCTTCGTTTACAGGTACGCAGCGTTACGCTACCGCAACCTGGACAGGCGATAACTGGAGCAGATGGGAAATGCTTAGAATTTCGATTTTCCAAGACGCGAATGTCGGTTTGACAGGTATGGCGATGGTCGGAAACGATATTGGCGGCTTTGCGAAAAAACCATACGAAGGCGTCGTAGCTACACCTGAATTGTTTGCTCGTTGGGTTCAGGTCGGGGCATTCTATCCGTTCTCCCGCGACCACTACAACAATGACGGCAAGAGCCCGATGGAAACAGACGCGGCTCATAGCTTGGCATGGGGCAGACAAGAACCATGGCAGTTCGGCAAAGAAGTTGAGGATATCAGCCGCAAGTACCTTTCCATGCGCTATGAATTGATGCCTTACCTTTACAACGCGTTCAAAGATGCGCATGAAAAAGGTAACCTTATTTTCCAACCGCTCGTGTATCAGTTCCAGCAGGACCAAAAAACTCATGATATCCAAGACCAATTCATGTTTGGCCAATCTCTGATGATGGCTCCAATCGTATACCAAGGAACAACGTCCCGTGATCTATACCTGCCAGCAGGTGCGGATTGGGTGGATTACTGGACAGGCCAAGAGTATAAAGGCGGCCAAACGATCCACAAAGACGCCGATCTTGGAACGCTTCCGATCTACGTGAAGCAGGATTCGATTATCCCGCGCCGCGAAGTTCAGCAGCATTCCGGGGAGAAGAAATTGACGAATCTGATTCTGGATACGTACGTGAAGGACTCGGCTTCCTACAGCTTCTATGAAGATGATGCGAAAACCGAGGATTACACCAGAGGCGAATTTAACATTACCGACTTTAACGTAGATCAAAAGGGCAACCACATTGAGTTCAGCCAGAACAAACAAACTCAAAACTACGCTTCCGACATTCAGTCCTACACTCTGAAGCTTCATAATGCCACGGCGCCGAAGAAAGTGGAGGCAGCCAATGACAAATATGCGGAAGCAGCCAGCTTGGACGAACTGGGTAAAGCAGCAAACGGCTACTTCTTTGACAGCGCAGAGAAAGTACTGTATGTAAAAATCCCGGTAAACGAGAGTCATAAAGTTAAGATTTTTAACTAAAACGCTTGATGTATAAGAGAAGCAAATGGACCAGGCATAATCGCCTGGTCTATTTGTGTTTGAACATCGCGATGATCAAATGTGGACATTTATTGAGGGGACCGAAAAAAGGGTACTAGTTCCAGTATTTACTTAGACAGCAGGGGCGGATACAAGGTAGAATACAGCTACAGTCGCTTCTGTGCGAACATCTCTCTTTTTATATACTCGCCTGCAGCTTTTATCATAGATTGCTATCCGCCAATAATCGTGCCAGCATTTCTGCCCAAAGAGAATAGGATCATTATTACTAACCGATGAAGAGGTTGACTTATGGATCATATGGGAATCCACTATAATGTATGGATCATGCTGCTCTCCTACGTGCTTTCGGTGACGGCATCCTACTCCGCTTTAAATTTGATCTGTCAAGTTCCGTCCTCAACGGCACGTACGCGCCGATTATGGCTTCTCGCGGGAGCCTGCGTTCTCGGAAGCGGCATCTGGGCGATGCATTTTGTCGGGATTTTGGCCGTCCGGCTGCCGTTTGACGTGCGTTACAGCGCGGGAAAAGTGATTATGTCGATGCTGGTTGGCATCGTGTTCTGTTATCTGGGACTGTCGGGTGCCCTGGCACAGCGGATGACCTTCCTGCGCTGTGCGGCTAGCGGTCTGCTGCTTGGCGCGGGGATCTCCATTATGCATTATGTAGGAATGTCGTCGATGAAGATGGAGGCGGAGATTCATTACTATCTGCCAAGCCAGAGTATTTCCGTCATGATCGCGTTCATCGCCTCGTTTATGAGCATTATGCTGATCGGCCGATTCAAGGATTCGCCCGGCTTCAACCGCTGGAAGCTGTATTCCGCGCTGCTGCTCGGCATGGCGGTAAGCGGAATGCACTATACGAGTATGCAGTCCAGTCATTTTGCTTACGACAGCTGGCTCGGCTCCAATCCATCCCTGCTTCAGACGGATGTCATTCTGCTGATGGGGGTGTCGCTCGTCACCCTGTTTATGTTCGGAATATCGGGCGGCGCCGTTTTTCTGGACAGGCATATGCTGGAGCGGATGGCCTACCATGATCCGCTGACGGGCCTGCCGAACCGCCATGGATTGGAACGATATTTCCGCAATTGGTTCCTGACCGGCCGTCCGGGGGCCGTGTTCTTTGTCGATCTGGACCGGTTCAAATCGATTAACGATACGCTGGGACATGATATCGGGGATATGCTGCTGCAGGAAGTGGCCTCCAGGCTGCTTCAGAGCGTCAGTCCCAAGGGGAATGTATTCCGTTTGGGAGGGGATGAATTCCTGATCGCCGAGCCGGATTTCACCCCGGAGGAGGCGGCGGAGGAAGCGAGCCGGATTCTTCAGGAGGTCAAGAAATCGTACCGGATCGAGGGCAATGACCTGTACGTTACCGCCAGCGTCGGCATCAGCATGGCGCCGGAGCACGGAACGGACCGCTCTTCTTTGATGAAAGCGGCGGATACGGCGCTCTATACGTCCAAGGATTCCGGCAAGAACAAATTCAGCATGTTCGACCAGGAGATGAACCGGCATCAGCTTAGGCGGATGTCGCTCGAGAAGGATCTGCGCAAGGCGCTGGCACAATCCGAATTCATGGTCGTGTACCAGCCGAAATGGGATTCCCTTATGAACGTAACCGTTGGCCTTGAAGCGCTGCTCCGCTGGAGGCATCCCGAGCACGGGATTATCTCTCCGGCCGAGTTCATACCGATCGCGGAGGAGACGGGGCTCATTGTCCCGATTACGTACTGGATGCTGCATGAGGTATGCAGCCAGAATATGCTCTGGCATACAGAAGAAATCGCCTCGGTCGCCGTATCAATCAATATGTCGGCGAGGATGTTTGAGTCGGAGAATCTGTATGAAGTCGTCGAAGAGGCCCTTGCGCGTTCGGGTCTGGCGCCGCAATATCTGGAGCTTGAAATTACGGAGTCGATCGCGATGAACAACATGGAGGAGACGGTGGCTCAGCTGTCCAAGCTGCGCAATCTAGGCGTCAGGGTATCTCTGGATGACTTCGGGACGGGCTTCTCCTCGCTCGGCAATCTGGATGAAATTCCGGTCAACACGCTCAAGATCGACCAGGTGTTCATCCGCAAGAGCAAGATGCACTCCAAGAAGGCGATTATCAGCAACATTATCGCCATCGCCAGCAACCTCAATATGGAGGTCGTTGCCGAGGGCGTAGAGACGCCGGAACAGATCGAGCTGCTGCAATCGCTGGGCTGCCGGGTCATGCAGGGGTACTATTACGGCCGTCCGATGCCGGTTCACGAGCTGGGCCAATGGTTTACGGAAAATGCGGCAGCGGTATAGAGCATTCAGTCAAGTAAGAACAAACAGCATCACTCATACATAATGAGGGCGGCCTGAAGGAGAGCTTCGGGCCGCCCTACGTGTATTTGGAGGCATATGGCTCTGTACGGGGGAGCGCCCGGCTATCCTCGTTCCATTGCCCTCTTTATCCGCTGAACCCCTTCCTTGATTATCCCTTCATCCAAGTGTCCATACCCCAGAATCAGGCGGTTATCGCCAAGGACTGCCGCAAAGACGCCTTCCTGCTCGAAAAGCTCCGGCAAGTTCTCCGGTAGCGGAAAGGAAAACTCCGCGGTCAGATGCAGACCGGCCGCGCGGCCGCATATGCGGACTTGCCCGGCAAAGTGGCGGTTCAGACTTTCCAGAACCGCGCTCGTATTTGCCGGAATTCTGCTGGTCTCGGGCGCGTCTATGAGGCGGAACGAATCCGGACGTCTTGACTCCGCATGTTAATATGCAACTTTTGGAAAATACCCGCGTCTAATTTATTGACTTTCGCTCGTTATGAAATGAATAATCTCCGCCTAAGGAGGCACTTAGCAATGAACAGCGTGCATAGGAGCAAATCCGGTTTCAAATGGACCGCCGCCTTCCTGCTTGTCATTCTTGTATCCGGCCTGATCCCTTCCCTCGGAAGAAGCGCGGCCGCAGAAGAAACGCCCGGCTCCACCGGCGAGCAGATTGTGCTGGACCCTGGCTTCGGGTACCGCAGCATCTGGGCGCCGCTGGCGAACGAACTGTTCAGGTCCAGTTCGGTCACCGCCTATCTCCCGACCCGCCTGCCGGACTCCGGCAAGCAGTACTATGGCATTTCAAGCAAGCTGACGGAGGAAGGCTATGCCATCCAGCTTTATAGAGCAGACAAGGCTCCTGACGCCGCCAGTAGCCTCCCAGACGCGAATTCTCCTGCGAGAAAGCCGGGAGACGTGCTGCTGGAAGCTTCGGCCGGAGCAGCTAAACCTTCATTTCCGCACGGAGATGCTCTGCTGCTCAGCAAGAACGGATGGACGGTATATACCGATTCTGACGGGGCGGCAACGGACAGCCGGAAGCGGCAGCTTGTTCAGGCTTTTTCCCAGGCCGTAAAGTTCGCTACGCCTTTGTCCACTGACGCCAAAGGGATCATTAACGTATCGGGCACCGGGAAGGACGCCGTTTACACCGCGTACTGGTCTTTTGACGGCAAGACAGGGTACACGTTCGTAAGCCATACTTCTCTGGCCGATTTCATTTCGGTGCTTTACAGCTTCCGTCCGGTCATTAATCTGCTGGATCAGGCCGATGTGGTGATGCTGCCCCTCAGCGTGGAAATGAACTGGCAAACGGGCCGCACATCCGCTTTTGTGCCCCGGGAAAATAAACGTATCGCCCTCAGCAGCGCTCCCGTCTTTGCAAACGGAAATTTGTATTTTCCCTTAAAGGATGCGATCGCCTTTATTCAAGGACATATGCAGACCGTTCCGTCGGAGAATGCCGTATATTTCTCAGAGAACGGATACTTTAATCAGCTTAAGCTCAATGTGAAAACCGGCCAGGTGTATAAAGGACGCCAAAAAATCGCCACAATTAAGGTTCGCAAGCAAAACGGCGTTATTCTGGTGCCGCTCCGCTTTTTAAAGGAATACCTGTGGCTTCCGTTCAGCTATGATTCTTCTGCGAAGACGGGTACCATCGAGTACAGCACCTGGTTCACGAACAACCGGCCTCTTAAGGCTTCCAGCGCTACTCTTTCCGTGTCGGTTCTCGGAACCGGGATCTTTTACTATGAGAGCAGCCGGATAAGCTCCTTTGGAACGTACAGCTATCAACAGAGCAAGCCACCGCAAGGCTATAACGGGCGAAAATATAGTCTGTATCAGGTCAGCATCCCACTTCTGCCCGGGGAGAATCAATTCATATACGGCGACTCCAGAAACGGCCGCATCATCAACTCGATCCCGGTGGACTCGAAGCTGACCGCGGCCGATATACCTTTCCGCTACAGCGGTTATCCGTCCTATGACTCCTTGAGCCTTGATCTGAAGCTGAGCTCAAGCGATGGAGCTGACTGGCCGGCGGGTTACGCCGAGACGTCCTCCTACGTCGATTTAAGCGGCACCCTGGAGGCCCGAGGCACTGGCTTCTCTTCCCTTAGGCTGACCCTTAGGCCGGTTAACGGCCGGGAAAGCAAAGCCGTCAGCTTTCCTGTAGGCAAGGATGGCCGTTTCTCATACCGGATCAAGCCGGACCAAGGAAAAGGCAGCTACGTCGTCACGCTCTATAATCCGCCGGGGACTATTCCAAAGGCTGATAGGGCCCCTATTGTCACCTTCATCGTTGTCGTGAAATAAGCAGTAAAACGCAGCAAAGCAGCATCGCCTGGGAGGCTGATGCTGCTTTGTTTACGGCTTTAGGCTTTATGCTTTACGCTACCTTGAACTGTTCCACGAGCTTCTGCAGCTTATCCGACAGGGAAGAGAGGAATGCCGAGGAAGCTTCAACTTCCTGCATGGCCGCAAGCTGCTGCTGCGAAGTTGCGGACAAGCTTTCCGCACCTTCGGCCGTCTGATTGGACACGCTGACGGTATTCTGGATCGCATCAACCAATCCACCGGCGATCTCGGTCAGCTGCTGCACCGTTTCGGAGATTTCCCGGCTTTGAGATGCCATGGCGGAAACGGCTTTTTCAATCTCCGTAAAGGATTCGCCGGCACTCGTCACCATCTCCGTACCGTGCTGCATCTCCACGTTCGAACGGTTCATCGTCTCTCCGGCCAGATCCATTTGGGCAACAATGAGGCCGAGCAGCTCGCCGATTTGCCGCGCGGAATCCCCCGATCGCTCCGCCAGCTTGCGGACGGAATTGGCGACAACGGCGAAGCCGCGTCCTTCTTCCCCGGCGCGCGCCGCTTCGATAGCCGCATTCAGCGCCAGCAGATTCGTCTCCGCAGCGATGCTTGCGATCGTGCCGACGATGCTTTCGATTTCCTTCGAGTGACCGGACAGCGTATGAATGATGCCTGACAGGTCGTCAATGCTCCCCCTCATGACCTTCATCTGCTCTGTCGTCGAATCCATGGATTCTCTTCCCGAACGGGCTTTATCGGCCCCGCAGACAGCGTCCTTCATTGCCTGATCGGCGTTAATCGCAATTTCGGCAATGAACCCGGACATTTCCTGTACCGCCTGATAACTGCTCTCCAAATGGCGAAGCTGCACCTGCGCGCCTTCCGCCAGTTCAATCGTGACGTTAACCGTATGCTCTCCCGAGCGGTTCGTCTCCTGGGCGCTGGCCGACAGCTCCTGTGAGGAAGAAGCGACCTGCAGGGAGGTATCGTTCACTTCGGTAATCAGCCTGCTCAGATTGTCTTTCATTCCATTAAAGTCGGCGGCCAGCTTGCCGATTTCATCTTTGCTGGTCAGGAGCAACGCTTCCTGCGTAAGATCGCCGTGGGCGACGTGATTAACGGCGCGGGACAGTTTGGTCAGCGGACTGACCATCCGGCGGATGAAAAAGTAAGCGATCAGGATCGCGGCGACCAGGATGGACGCGCCAATGATAAGAGGCTGTTTCATGATTTCAAGCGTTCTTTCCTGAACCAGCGGGCCGTCAAAGTTGATGGCCATCAGGGCGACAATCGGTTTCGTAGGGTCATGGTCTTGATAGATGGGGCCGTAGCCGGTTTTCAGTGAGGTTCCTTGGTATGTATAAACCTTGGAGTATGTAGAATGTTTCATGGTGGTAATCATTTTCTTGTCTTCGTCGTTTAAATAAAACGAATCTCCAGCCTTATAGCCTCTGGCCTTCAAATTCTTGTCGGCGGCGAGAATTTTTCCGTCCAGCGACAAAATAAAGGCTTCCTTAAAGATCGGCTTATGTCCGACGATCCAACTGATCCGGTCCTCGATTGCGCCAAGCTTGCTGGTGTCCCCGGCCACAAGAGCGGCGATCTGCGCGGGGTCAACAAGTCCCGTTGTAATATTGGCACAGCCTACAAGCTCGATACCCGCAGCCTCATCCAACTGATTATAGGCGGCGCGGTAGCCGAAGAATCCGATGGACGATCCCACAAGCAGAAGAACGAGCAGCATCATCCAAGTTAATTTTGTTGCCAATTTCATACGTTTCCCCCATTTAACTATACTGATTGTTATAGATTGTATTGCGTGATTATATCAGATTAGAGGATTCATTGGCTGTGTCCGATTACGCTGCCCTCTTAATATTAAATAACGGCTGCATTCATTTGAAAATTTAGCGAAATCCGATACTTTTTCATAAGAACGCTTTAATGTGAAAAAGAGGACGGTTCCTGGATGCTTTTCAGCTTTATCGCATTGAATGGAAGCGGTGCAAAATGGTACGCTAGAATGAGGATAATGAATGGAGCTGAAATGCAAAATGTCGCAAGAGACCGACCCGCTAGTGGAACGAATCGGATTATCGATGTGGAGGGTACAGCGAAAAATCATATCGGGAATGTCCCTTCAGAAGGAGCTGGGACTGACCTTTCCCCAGTTTGCACTCCTGAATATGATCTCCCGCGAGGGAAAAGCGAGGGTGGTAACGCTCGCCGAACGGATGGAGGTCAAATCGAGCGCGGTTACGGTAATGCTGGACCGCATGGATGCAATCGGTCTGATCAACAGGGAGCAGGACGAGAAAGACCGCAGGGCCGTAGTCGTATCGCTTACCGAAAAAGGCAGGATGACCTGCGCCGAAGGGCAGCGCCGCTCGCTTGTCCTGCTGGGTGAATACTTGTCGATCCTGACACCGGATGAGCTTCAGCGATTCGCGGATTATTACGACATGCTGGACAGGCAGGAGCGTTAGCTGCTTTTCTGCGGCGCCTGGAAGGTGATACTTAGCTGGATTAAAACAGGAAAAAGCCATGCTCCCCCCAGGGAACATGGCTTTTGGCGTCAAGGAGCCGCTGCAATCCGTGGCCGCTTCACCCGCCAGTAAAGCAGCGGGAGCGGCTGAAGAAGCGCGACTATTCGGACTTCTTCAGAGGCAGCTGGGACACATAGCTGTCGGAGAGCTGCAGCAGCCGGAGCGCCCGGTTGTATTCATCCTCCGTTGACGCTGGCGGCTTGTTGCTCAGCGCGATCGGATATTGGGTATTATCCTCAAAGCTGTTACCGGGAATAAGCAGCCCGGAGCTTGCGATAAACGAGCCAGAGGGCAGATAATAGCGCTCGGGCAGCAGGTTCCCGGTCTGGTTAACGATGTCCTGCCCGAAATGAAGATGATCTTTCAGGGAAACGCCCAGCAAATTGGCGGCCGTCGGCATAATATCGATTTCGCCGCCGACCTGCTCCAGCGTCTGCGCAGACAGCCCCGCGCCGTGAATGATCAGCGGAATATTGGTCATGTTGGCGTAACCGTACTCATGGCCGTAAATTTCCTTCATCAGCTCTTTGTCGTCGTGGTCGAGCGAGTAAATCGGCAGCCCCATGTGGTCGCCGTAAATCATAATCAGGCTGTTGTCCCAGAGGCCGGACTCTTTAAGCTCCTGAACCAGCTGGCCAAACGCGTAGTCGGCGTAATTTTGCGCCCGGATGTAATCACCGACAAAGGTGCCTTCATAACGCTCCGGCAGCTTCATTTTGTATTTTTCCTCAGGAATCGTAAACGGATGATGGGCCGACATGGAAATGATCTGGGCGTAGAACGGCTGGCCGCTTGCGCTCATTTCCTTCAGCTTGGCTGTCGTCTTGCGGTACAGCACCTCATCGGATGGCCCGAAGAAGAACACGTCCTCGTCGCCGAAGAACCGATGGTCGTAATACTTGCCCCAGCCAAGCGAGCTGTAGAGCTCGCCGCGGTTCCAGAACTCCACATCATTCGTATGGAAGGTGGCCGTCTGATAGCCGTTCTTCTCCATTAAGCGCGGCAGACTCGGCAGCACCTTGTCGACGTACATCTGGGTGGCCGCGCCGCGCGGAGGAATGTAATAGGACGTATTGACGACGAACTCCGCATCCGAGGTGTTGCCCTGGCCGACCATCTGATAGAAGTTCGGGAAATAGAGGCTTTCCTTCATCACGGCGTTAAGGTTCGGTGTAATCTCCTTGCCGTCGATCTTAAGCCCGATCAGGAAATTTTGCAGCGATTCCATCTGCAGGATAATCAGATTCTTGCCCTTGGCCGCGCCTTGAAGCTTCGGATTTGCGGGAACGGTAATTCCCTTGGCCGAGTCGACCGCTTCCTGGGTAATGTCGCTGGCTTTCACCAGGTCGATTTTATCTTGAGCGAAGATCGTATAGGCTTCATAATTGAGAATGCCCATTTCCTGGGCTTTCTTGATTTCATTCATGCTGGCTTTGTTCGGCAGCACATTGAACAGACACAGCGCGAGCGAAGCGGCGAACAGAGCCGAGAATTTCCGGCTGCCGCGCCCGAGGTTGATTTGCTCTTTTTTGTAGATCCGGCCGTTCCGGTTAAAAAGAAAATAATACCCCAGCACAAGGACATCCGCGAAAATAAGCAGATAATAAGGGTCCATCAGTGAAAATACGCTGTTGCGGACGGCGGTCACCTGATTGACCTGCTCAGCGGCATGGTAGGTGACGATAACGCCGTAATATTTGAAATACATAATGGCCGCGAAGAAAATCGCCGTTACCAGCAGATTAACCGTCATATAATAGCCGAGCTTGCGCTTGGACGCGAAGCGCTCAATCAGGCAGAACAGCGCCCAGGCAAAAGGAATTTCGGTAAGCAGCGATTTCCACGGCAGCAGAACATCAAAGATGACCGCCCAGGCCAGATAGCTCTTGAGAATAAGCATAATAGTGAAAAAAATAAAGGGTTTAACGATCCATCGTTTAATGTTAATAGATGTCACGGCTCCGCCTTCTTTCTCGGGTGTGAAGCGACCCTTCGCCCAAAGCAAATATTTAGCGCAAAAGACAAGAAATCGCCAGTATAAAATTCATTATGCCGCTATGTAAAAGGAATGTCAAAACAAGAAAAGGCGCGCCGCAAGATGCAAAACGGCATGCTGCGGATATCGGCGGTCTTTTCGGCCGGAAATGAACGGATAGCGGGGCAAAAGGGGAAAATCGAAGAAACGCGCAGCGTGAAACTTAGGAAAGGCTTAGCCGATTGGCTTGAGGAAGGAGAGGCTCGCTTTGGCTTCCGCCGTAACCATTTCAGTACGATCGCTGGTGGAATATGTGTACCGCAGCGGCAGCCTCGAATCGGGCTTCCGCAGCGCTGCCTCCTTGGCTGAGGGGACGCGCATACATCAGAAAATCCAGCAGCAGTATAAAGAAGGCGACCGGAAAGAGGTCTATCTTAGCGCGGAGATCCCCTGCGGAGAGCTGATTTTCACCGTCTTCGGGCGCTGCGACGGTCTGCTGCTGTCAGGCGACGGCAGCCTTACCGTTGAGGAGATCAAATCAACCGGGGGGCCGGAGCTGCCGGAGGAAGGGCGCGAGGTGCACTGGGCCCAGGCGCTCATATATGCACATATGATCATCCTGGAGCAGGAGCTTGAGGCGATCACGGTCAGGCTCACTTATGTGCACACCGCGACCGGGGAGCAGCGGAGCTTCGAACGGCTCGTGACCGCCGGGGAAGCGGCGGCTTTTGCGGCGGATACCGCGGCGGCTTACGCTCCCTATGCGTCACTTCTCCTTAAGCACGGGGAGCGGCGGACCGAAAGCATCCGCAGGCTGGAGTTTCCGTTTCCCGCCTATCGTGCGGAACAGCGGCGTTTTGCGGGCGCCGTCTACACCTGCATTGCGGAAGGCGTGAATCTGTTCGCCCAGGCGCCGACGGGCATCGGCAAGACGATGTCCACGCTTTTTCCGGCGGTCAAGGCGATGGGAGAAGGGCTGCTGCGCGGCCTGTTCTACCTGACGGCCAAGACCGTTACACGGATCGCCGCGGAGGAAGCCTTTGCCCAGATGAACGCCCGGGGCCTCCATCTGCATGTGGTCACGCTGACCGCCAAGGAGAAGGCCTGCTTCCGGGAGGAAGGGCTCTGCGGTGCGGAATACTGCCCTTTTGCCGAAGGGTATTATGACCGCATCAACGGCGCGCTGATGGATATGCTTGAGCACGAAACGCTGATGGACCGGCGGGTACTGGAGCATTACGCCCGCAAACATTCCGTATGCCCGTTCGAGCTGTCGCTCGACGCGGCTTATGCCAGCGACGCCGTGATTTGCGACTATAACTATATTTTTGATCCCCGCATCGCCATGAAGCGGCTAATGGAGGAAGGGAAGAAAGAGACGGCGCTGCTAGTCGACGAGGCTCATAATCTGGTCGACCGCGGCCGGGAGATGTTCTCCGCGGCTTTACGCAAGGCCCCCTTTCTTGCGCTGAAGCGGAGCTACAAGGCACGGAACCGCGCGCTGAGCGCGGCGGCGGGGGGCGTGAACGCTATGTTCATCGCTCTCCGCAAAGCATGCGGGCAGGACGGCACAGGTACATGGGCCGAGTATCCCGAGGAGCTTCCCGGGCTGCTGGAGACGTTTGTGCAGGAGGCGGAACGGGAACTGCTCCGGCCTTCGCAGATGCTCCTTACTGAAGAGAAGGGGGAGGAAGAAGGGCTGCTTGACGCCTATTTTGACGCCCAAGGCATGCTGCGCGCCTGCAAGATGTACGACGAGCGGTACATTACCTACGCGGAAAGCGGAAGGGGCGATGTCTTACTGAAGCTGTTCAATCTCGACCCGTCGCATCTGCTGACGCAGTCCTCCAAAGGCTTCCGCAGCCGGATTTTTTTCTCGGCAACGCTGTCGCCCCTTTCGTATTACCGGGATATGCTTGGCGCGGCAGAAGAGGATTACAGTCTGACAGTGCCTTCCCCATTCCACAAGGAGCAGTGGGAAATCAGCGTCCTGCCGGTGTCAACGCGGTTTCGCGACCGCGAGAAATCGTTAGTGCCCCTTTCCAAAGCGCTCGCGGCGATGGCCGCCCGGAAAGGGAACTATTTGGCCTTTTTTCCTTCCTACCAGTATTTGCAGGACGTATACGAGGTTTTTGCCGAGTCAGTCCCCGGGATCAGGACGCTGGTGCAGGGAAGCGGGATGAGCGAGGAGGAGCGGGAGAGGTTTCTGGCCGCCTTCCGTCCGGATAACGGAGAGACGCTGCTCGGGTTCGCAGTGCTTGGCGGGATTTTCTCGGAAGGGATCGATTTGCCGGGAGACCGGCTGAATGGCGTCATGGTCGTCGGCGTTGGCCTGCCCCAGCTCGGACTGGAACGGAACCTGCTAAGGGAGTATTTCAGCGCTCGGGGCAAGAACGGATTTCATTACGCTTACGTATTTCCCGGCATGTGCAAGGTGCTTCAGGCGGGAGGGCGGCTCATCCGCAGCGAACACGATACGGGAGGGATTATCCTTGCCGATGACCGTTTCCTGGAGCCCCCTTATGCATGGCTGCTGCCGGACGAATGGAGAGACTACCGGGTGCTGGGATAACGCAGTATAATTTTCACAAGAAGAAACCATTCATAGGTTTTGAACAAGGATCGATCACGGGAAACGGAGGGACTTGCGAAATGACGCTGAATATCGGAATGGTCGGAACCGGCTGGTTCGCCAAGGTGCATGCCGATTTGCTGGCCGGAATGGCGGACGTCAAGCTTCAGGCGGTCTGCGGCACCAGCAGGGAAAAAGGGGAAGAAATGGCGCGGCCGTACGCTGCGGAAGGCTATGGAGATCCCATTGAAATGCTGGATACCCATACGCTGGATGCGGTTTACATATGTGTGCCGCCCGGGGCGCATGGCGCGATTGAACGCACGCTGATCCGCAGGGGAATTCCCTTTTTTGTGGAGAAGCCGCTCGGGGTGAGCACGGAAATTCCGGCGAGTCTTCTTCAGGATATCCAGGCTGCCGGTCTGCTTACCTCCGTCGGCTATCATTTCCGTTACCAGGAGAACGTCAAGCGGCTGAAAGAGGCGCTGCAGGGCGATACAATCGGCATGGTCGTCGGTCAGTGGATGGGCAGCATGCCGGAGGCGCCGTGGTGGCGCGATCAGGAGCGGTCCGGCGGGCAGTTCACCGAGCAGACGACGCATATCGTCGATTTGCTCCGCTACCTGGCGGGAGAAGTGACGGAAGTGTACGCGATGTTCGGGAATCGGGTCATGCATGAGAAAAAAGACGGCGTCAGTGTCGCGGACGTGGGTACGGTGTCCCTGAAGCTTGCCAGCGGCATTGTGGCGAACATTTCCAACACCTGCGTTCTTCCGGGTGAGGCCTCAAGGGTCGGGCTCAGCTTCTACAATGACCGCGGCCTGCTCGACTGGAACCCGCAGCGGCTTCTTACGGTGCGGGACGGAGAGAGCACCGAATACGCCAGCACCGGCAACCCCTATGTATCCGAGAGCGAGGCGTTCCTTCATGCCGTCCGCACCGGCGACCGCAGCGGTATACTGAGCGATTACGCGGATGCCTACAAGACGCTGAAGGTTACATGCGCGGCTTTCGAATCGGCCCGTAAAGAGGCGCCGGTGAAGCTGTAAGTTCATAAAAAAAGACACTCCGCTTCAGCAAATTGCTCGAAGCGGGTGTCTGCGGCCCAAGCCGGGACGGCCTAGTGGAGGAAGACCGCGAGTAGTGCCGGCGCTACGGTTAGTGTAAACAGCGCCGTCAGAATCATCGCGATACTGGAAATGGTTCCGGTCAGCGAACTCAGCTCAAAGGCTTTGGAGGTGCCCATACCGTGCGCAGCGGTTCCCAGCGACACACCGCGCGCAACTTCATTGTCAATGCGGAAGAGGCGAAGGACCGTCGGTCCTATCAGCGTACCCAGCACGCCGGTCAGAATAACGAATACGGCCGTAATGCTCGGTATGCCCCCTATGCTCTGCGAGATGTTCATGGCGATCGGCGTAGTAACCGACCGGGGCACCAAGCTGGTTGCAAGATTGCTGCTCAGGTGCAACCAGTGGGCCAGGAGAACGGATGAGATTACCGCCATCATCGTTCCTGACAGAACGCCTGCCGCAATCTCTGCGGCGTGCTTTTTGAGCACCTTGAAGTTTTTATGCAAAGGGATGGCAAAGGCAACGGTTGCCGGCTGAAGCAGGTCGGTGAGCCATTTGCCTCCCGCATTGTAGGAATCAAAGGATACGCCCATCATCAGCAGGAAGCTGATAATCAGCAGCGGCGTAATGATCAACGGAGACAAGTATACTTTCGTCTTCACCGCGTAAATCTTTTTAGATATCAGATAGATTGCCAGAGTCAGAGCCAGAAACAGAATCCCGCTTAGCATGATGTCTTCCCTCCTTGAATTTGAAAATAAGGGCTGTCAGCAGTCCTGAACTAGTCATAACGATAAAGGTTCCCGCGAGGATGACCGCCAGCAGACTGAGACCGTCCGTCTGGAGCAATTTGGAGTAATTCATAACGCCGATGGCGGAGGGAACGAAGAACAGCAGCAGCTCGGCCAGCAGCCAGGTTGCTCCGGCTTCGACCCAGCTTAGTTTGATAACACCGGTCTCCAGCAGGATGAATAACAGCACCATGCCAATAATGCTTCCGGGAATCGGAAGATGTAACCAAGAGCTGAGATCCCCCATTATTAGGGAGAACACGGTCAGCGCACCTACCTGCAGCATACCAATCCATAGTTTTCTCATAAGGTCCGCCCCTTTCAAGCTATATTGAAATTTTACAATAATTATTTACATAGGTAAAATGAATATATCGAATAGATGACATTCCTTTTGTCTATATATAGGAGGTTTGACGCTTTGGATATCAGACAGTTGCAGTATTTTGTGGAAGCCGCCCGGCTGAACAGCTTCTCCAAGGCGGCCAAATCGCTGTATATTACCCAGCCCACCGTAAGCAAGATGATCCGGCAGATCGAGGAGGAGCTCGGGGCCGATTTGTTCTACCGGGAAGGCAAGAGCATCAGGCTGACTGATGCGGGTGAAATTCTGCTTGCCAAAGCGCAGAATATCGTCGTATCCTTCCAGAGCCTCTCGTCCGAACTGGACAGCCTGCGCAAGCTGAAGCAGGGCCATATCCGCATCGGTCTTCCGCCGATGGTAGGGTCCAATTTCTTTCCGTCGGTGATCGGCCGGTTTCACCGGAAGTACCCCGATGTTACCATCCGGCTGTACGAGGACGGGGCCAAGAAGGTGGAGAATGATGTGGACACCGGCTTTCTTGATATCGGCGTCGTCGTTCTTCCCGTGGATGAAGCCAGATTTCATGTGTTCTCCTTCGTCCGGGAAAGGCTGGAGCTGTTGGTTCCCGCCGGCCACCGGCTGGCGGACCGGAGCTCGGTGCCGCTAGCGGAACTGAAAGATGAGGAATTTGTGCTGTTCCGGGAGGATTTCGCCCTGCATGACCGCGTGATCACCGAGTGCGTCAAGTCGGGGTTTCAGCCCATGGTCGTGTACGAAAGCTCCCAGTGGGACCTTATCGCCCGCATGGTGGCGGCCGGTCTGGGCATAGCCCTGCTGCCGCAGACCATCTGCCGCGATATGGACCGGTCGCGCATTTCCATTGTCACGTTGACCGAACCGGAAATTCCGTGGCAGCTCGGCATGATTTGGCGCAGGGACCGCTATCTGTCTTTCGCCGCCCGCGAATGGATTTCGTTTGCGCGGGATCTATTAAAAGAGAGGTAACCGCTGGCAGATGCGGCCTCCCTTTTGGTGATGAAAAAAGTTGGAGCATCGACATAATTTTCTTTTTTTGCAAAATATGTTTTTTTATTATCTTGATATATAATAGAGTAGAAGGTATTCAGAGAGAAGGTGATGCAGTGCTTCAGGAATGTACACCCCAGAATGACTATGTAATCGAATGCCGGGAAGAGGAATTGTTCATAACGATCGAAAGTCTCCGGTGCCAATTGCTGGAGGTTGCCCAGCAGCGCAGTCTCAGCGACCGCACCGTGGTTGAGCTCAGCGAGCGCCTCGACAGTTATATTCTGCTTGCCCAAAATATAATGATGAAGAATCTTCGGAGCCGCAAGAATCAACTGCAGGCATATAGATAAAGACCGAACCCGGGAAGAGGGCTGATTAGCCGTGCCCATGCATCTTTTGCGGGGGAAATCGTCCCGTTAATCGCATAACTTACTGATAAATAAATACCTTCCTGCCCAATGCGGCGGGGGGGTTTTTTGAAATTTCATGCTTATTAAAAAGTCCTATATTTCTACGAGAAACGGGGCTGTCCCTAAGAGGACGGTGCCGTTTCTTCTTGCCTGCCGCTGGCGTGAGAGATCATGGCGTTCCGTTTACAAAAATCGCGATTTTGATAGCGCATACAATGTTTGACAACGGACTGGCGTGAAAATATAATTAGGAAGCCTAAATAATATACTATATAATTATTAGGAATGCTAAGTAAATGAAACGAAAAATCCGGCATACGGAGGGATAGCAATTGGGATAGAGGACGATCAGAACAAGGTGCCGCACAAGCTGCTGATTGCTTTGCAGCAGCTGCATCGAGCGAAGTGGACTCAGGCCGCGGAAGGGAATAAACCCAGTGAAATGACGCTCATGCTGTGCATCGCGAGGAATATCTGCTCGGCCAAGCAGGGACTGAAGGTGTCGGAAATCAGCCGTTTGCTGGGCCTGACTCCGCCGACGGTTACCCAGCTCATCAACAGTCTGGAAGCGAAAGGGATGGTTGTCAGGCAGGCGGATGCCAACGACCGGCGGGCCGTGCGCGTCAGTTTGACCGAACAGGGCGGCAAGGCTGCCGAAAGAGCCAAAGAGCACAGGACCGCGACCTTGAACAAGCTCGTGGACTTTCTGGGCGAGGAAGACAGCAACAAGCTTGCGGAGCTTCTGCTTAAAGTTCAGGCTTTTGCCCAGGAGCATAGGCTCGAAATAGAACGGTTACCCATGAACGGAGATGACGAAGGATGATTAAATTATTTAGATATTTGAAGCCTTTTTCGCTGCCGATTGCGGCAATTCTGCTGCTGGTGTTCTTGCAGTCGCTGGGTGATTTGTATCTCCCGACCCTGATGTCCGACATCGTCGACAAGGGGATTGTGCATCAAGACCGGGCTTTGATCTGGAGAATCGGCGGGTTTATGCTGCTGGTGGCGGGCGGAGGCGCGCTCTGCTCCATCGTGGCCAGCTTTCTGTCTGCCAAAGTGGCGATGGGCTTCGGTCGCAACACGCGCTCGCTCATGTTCAATCATGTCGAGAATTTTACGCTGACTGAATTTGACAAGCTGGGCACCGCATCGCTTATTACGCGGACAACGAACGACATTACCCAGGTACAGACGGTGCTTACGATGATGCTGCGCATGATGATCGGCGCTCCGATGATGATGATCGGCGGCATTATTATGGCGGTGTCCGAAGACGCCAAGCTGTCTCTGATCTTTGTCGTCGTGATACCGGTGCTTGCTCTGGCGATTGCCTATGTGGGCATGAAGGGGCTGCCGCTCTTCAAGGCGATTCAGGTCAAGCTGGACAAATTAAATCTGGTACTGCGCGAGCATCTGGTCGGCATTCGCGTCATCCGTTCCTTTAACCGGACGGAGCATGAGAACAAGCGCTTCAGCGCGGCCAACCGGGATCTGACGGATACGGCGATCAAGGTCAACAAGATTATGGCCTTGCTCATGCCGATGATGATGTTCGTCATGAACTTTTCCATGATCGGCATTCTCTATTTCGGCGGCATCCGGATTAATAACAACGACCTTCAGGTCGGCTCGCTTATGGCCTTCATTCAGTATGCGATGCAGATCATGTTCTCGCTTATTATGGTTTCCATGATGTTCGTGCTCATTCCGCGCGCTTCCGCTTCCGCGATTCGGATTAATGAAGTGCTCGATATGGTGCCAGAAATTTCAGACCCCGAAATCCAAGTGCCGGAAACACCGGATCTGGAAGATATGGCACCGGAAATCGCCGATCCCGAAGCCCGGGTCACTTTGCTGGATCAGCCGGACACAGCCGGGATTCGCGGCTATGTAGAATTCAAGAACGTCTCCTTCTCCTACCCGGGAGCGGAGCAGCCTGCCCTGTCGGACATCAGCTTCACCGCAAAGCCCGGCGAGGTCACGGCGATTATCGGCGGTACCGGCTCCGGCAAATCGACGCTGCTCAGCCTGATTCCCCGCTTCTATGACGTGGTTGAGGGCGAGGTGCTGGTGGACGGGACCGATGTCCGGCAGATGACGCAGGAAGAGCTTCGCGCCAAGACTGGTTATGTGCCGCAGAAGGCCGTGCTGTTCACCGGCACCGTCAGTGACAATATCCGTTACGGGAAAGAGGGCGCGACGGATGAAGAGATCCGGCATGCGGCCGGTATCGCTCAGGCGCTGGATTTCGTAACTGCGATGAAAGACGGCTTTAACTCGCAAATTGCCCAGGGAGGCAATAACCTGTCCGGCGGGCAGAAGCAGCGGCTGTCCATTGCCCGGTCGCTTGTTCGGAAGCCGGAGATTTACCTGTTCGACGACAGCTTCTCGGCGCTCGACTTCAAGACGGACGCCAGGCTGCGCGCGGCGCTCAAAGGAGAGACGACGGAATCGACAGTGCTTATTGTCGCCCAGCGGGTCAGCACCGTTATGGATGCGGACCGGATTATCGTGCTGGACGAGGGACGGATTGCCGGGATCGGCAGCCACAGCGAACTGCTTGCAAGCAGCGACGTCTACAGCGAAATCGTATCTTCGCAGCTGTCAGAGGAGGAAATTGCATGAGCGAGAACAATCAGGAATACAGACGTCCCGCGCAGCCGCCGCGCAGAGGGCCCGGACCCGGCGGGTTCGGCGGAGCGGGCATGATGATGCCGCCAGAGAAAGCGAAGGATTTCAAAGGAACGCTGCGGCGGCTGACCCGGTATTTGCGTCCGAAACGGTTGCAGCTTGTGGTCGTGTTGATTACAGCCATCCTGAGTACGGTATTCAGCATTCTTAGCCCCAAGATTATGGGGAAAGCGACCACCAAGCTGTTCGAAGGCGTCGTTGGCAAATTCAAGGGCGTACCGGGCGCGGCTATCGATTTTGGCTACATTAATGAAATTCTGCTGATCCTGGCCGGCTTGTATGTGCTGAGCGCTCTCTTTGGCTACATCCAGCAGTATATTATGGCCGGGGTGGCGCAGAGCGTCGTATTCGACATGCGCGAGGAAATCAACAGCAAGCTAGAACGGCTGCCGCTGAAATATTTCGATTCCCGGACGCATGGGGAGATCCTGAGCCGGGCGACCAACGATGTCGACAATATCAGCACGACGCTGCAGCAAAGCTTGACCCAGCTTATCACATCGGTCATTACGATCATCGGCGTTATCATCATGATGCTGACGATCAGTCCGTGGCTTACGCTTATCACCATTATTACGCTGCCGCTCAGCTTTGTCGCCATTATGGGGATTACCAAGCGCTCCCAGACGTATTTCGTCGGCCAGCAGAAATCGCTCGGTCAGCTGAACGGCCATGTCGAGGAAATGTACACAGGCCACCGGATCGTCAAAGCGTTCGGACGGGAGAAGGAATCGCTCCAGGATTTTGACAAAATCAACGAGCAGCTCTACGATTCCGGCTGGCGCGCTCAGTTTATGTCCGGCATGATCATGCCGCTCATGATGTTCATCGGCAATCTGGGCTATGTGCTGGTCTGTGTAGTCGGCGGAATCTTTGTCACCCGAAAAATGATTGAAGTCGGCGACATCCAGGCATTTATCCAATATTCGCGCCAGTTTACGATGCCGATTACCCAGACGGCCAACATAGCCAATATTATTCAGTCGACCATCGCTTCCGCGGAGCGCGTGTTTGAACTGCTGGACGAGGAAGAGGAAATCCCGGAATCGGCGGCGGCCTTGGCTGGCAGGACCGTTCATACGGAAGAAGGAGCGGTGGAGTTCCGCCACGTGAAATTCGGATACAAAGATGATTCGATTCTCATTGAAGATATGAATATCCGGGTTAAGCCGGGACAGACGATCGCAATTGTCGGTCCGACCGGAGCCGGCAAGACGACGCTGATCAACCTGCTGATGCGGTTTTATGAGCTAAATGGCGGCCAGATCCTGATCGACGGCGTGGACATTACCGACATGAAGCGCAGCGAGCTGCGGGGCAAGTTCGGAATGGTGCTTCAGGATACGTGGCTCTTTAACGGCACGATCCGCGACAATATCGCATACGGGCGCGAAGGCGCGACCGAAGCGGATATAGTGCGGGCAGCCAGAGCGGCGCATGCCGACCATTTCATCCGCACCCTGCCGATGGGCTACAACACCGTGCTGAATGAGGAGGCCTCCAATATTTCACAGGGTCAAAAGCAGCTGCTGACGATCGCCCGTGCCATTCTGGCGGACCCGGCAATCCTGATTCTGGACGAAGCCACCAGCAGCGTCGATACCCGGACCGAGGTCCAAATTCAAACAGCGATGAACACCTTGATGCAGGGCCGCACTAGCTTTGTCATCGCTCACCGTCTGTCAACGATCCGCGACGCCGATTTGATTCTCGTCATGAATCATGGCACCGTCATCGAGCAGGGCTCTCACGAGCAGCTGCTGAAGCAAGGCGGATTCTACGCCGATCTGTATAACAGCCAGTTCTCCGAAGGGGAGCTTTCCGATGCCGGGTAAGCGGGCGCTTTCGTGCTAGCCCGCCGCCGGTAGTCAGTAAAAAAAGCGCAGAAACGTTCCTCCCTTTCGGGGGCGTTTCTGCGCTTTTGCTGTTTTGTGTCCGTTCCGTCCTTTTACTGCTTTGGAGTACGGCTGAGAAGAAGCTCGTACTTGTCGAGCGACGCTCCGAGAATGGAGTCGTTGCCGCCCGCCCCCCGGTGGGAATTTCGGAAGGACTCGCTTGCGGTCCAGGCTTTGAATGCATCCTCGTTCTCCCATACGGTACAGATCTTCAGCTCTTCCGCGCCTTCTTTGGCGCTTGCATGCCATACCTCCATGCGCACAAAGCCGGGCATGTCCTGCACGCCGCCCGTTCCGGCGAACCGCTGGGCCAGCGCAGCTCCGGCACCTTCCTTGACCTTGATCGTATTCGTGACTACGAGCATAGCTTTAAGCCTCCCGCTAATAATGGATGAAGGATTGCGGATAACATTCTATTGCGGATTGGTCGTCCAGATGCCTGCCGTTTTGATGACTACGCGGTCCGGCAGCTTCAGCGCTGTCAGCGCCAGCTCGGCGACATCCTCAGGCTGCATCATCCGGTCTTCGTCGCCGATCGGCAGGCCGGCATTCACCGCCAGCGGGGTATTGACCGTGCTTGGCGTCAGCGCCACAACCCGGATGTTGAACTTGCGCACTTCCTGGAAGAGCGCCTCGGTCATGCCCATGAGTGCGAACTTGGACGCGCAGTAGGCGGAGCCTGTGGCGAAGCCGCGTTCACCGGCAGTGGACGAGACATTGATAATGTTGCCGGCCTTCTTCTCGATCATCGCAGGCAGCGCGGCGTGGGTAACGTAATAGGCGCCGAACAGATTGATGTCGATATGGCGTTTCCATTCTTCGGGGTCCATATCCACCAGCGTACCGAAGGTAGCGACACCGGCGTTGTTAATCAGGACGTCGAACGTGCCGAGATCGTTCTGGATAGCAGCCACAGCGCGCTCCGCTTCTTCGCGGACCGAAATATCGGCGATGGCAATGCTGACCTTCACATCATGCGCTTCGGTGATTGCGGCTTTCAGCGCCTCCAAATCGGCGGCGGTACGGGAGATCAGCCCCAGATTGGCGCCTTCCTTGGCGAGCGCCAGGGCCAGGGCTTTACCGATGCCTTTGCCGGCACCGGTAATCACTGCGGTTTTTCCTCTAAGTTCCATCTCTTTAGAATCACTCCTTTGATTTGGTTAAGTTTCTGCGTTTATTGAAGGAGAGGCCCAGGGCAGGCCTCACACATCCAGCTTCGTCAGCGGCTGAACCGCTGGTCCTTCGATCACTTCGCCGTCATAGGTGTAACGGGAGCCGTGGCACGGGCAATCCCAGGAGCGTTCACTCTCGTTCCAATCGCATTCGCAGCCCATGTGCGTACAGGTCCTGTCCACCAGGTGAATACCGCCCTCGGGGTCCTTGTAGGCGCCGACGCGCTTTCCATCGTGGCGGACAACGCCGCCTTCGTCCGGCTTCAAATCCCCGATTTTTTTATGAGCGAATTCCACCTTGCCTTGGATCAGCTCCTTGGCGACATTGGCGTTCTCCACTACCAGATTCTTGATGCCCGGGTTGGCCTTGAACCGGGTCGGATCGTACAGCTCCGTATAGGGATTCGGTTTGCCTTGAATCTGATCGGCAATTATCCGCGCCGCCAGCGTGCCCGCCGTCATTCCCCATTTCGCGAAGCCTGTGGCGATGTAGATCTCCTTGTCTTTGGACAGCTTGCCGATGTAAGGGACCTTATCTACCGTAATCAAATCCTGGGTGGACCAGCGATAAGGAATCTGGCGGATGCCCAGAAGCTCTCCGGCGAAAATCTCCAGATTCTCATAATGCTTGATCGTACAGCTGCTCTGCCCCGTCTTATGGCTCTCGCCGCCGGCGATAACCAGCTTTTTGCCCTCCCATTCGACCGCGCGGAGAGAGCGTCTCGGCTTGCCGACGCATAAGTACATTCCGCCTTCATAGTCGGTTTCAGGCTCGAAGGCCAGGGCGTACGCGCGTTCCGCATGCAGGCGCGCAAAGTACATCGCTCCGCCGTCATAGAACGGAAAATGGGAGGCCGATACGGCATGCCGGCACTTGATGCGGTGCTTGCCCCGTTCGGTAAAGAGCGTCAGACCGTCCTCATCCTCGACCTCTTCGCTGATCATGGTATGCTCGTACACGGTTCCGCCCTTGGCGAGAAACGCTTCAAGCAGTCCCTTCAGATACTGCAGCGGGTGGAAGCGGGCCTGGCCGGGAAGCTTGATGCCGCCTCCGATGCGCATGGGCAGCGATACGGAATCGACCCATTCCCCCGGAAGTCCCAGCTTGCGGTAAGCCTCGAGTTCATTCTCAAGCTCCTTCAGCGTTTTCCCGTCGCCGACATCGCTGTATATATAGGCATCCTCACGCTCCAAACCACAGGATAAGCCGAGCTTCCCGGCCGTTTGAAGAATCCACTCCAAACTCTCGCTGTTCGAGCGGAAATAAGAGCGCGCGTGCTCTTCCCCGAAATGCTTGATCAGATTGCTGTAGATCAGCCCGTGCTGGGCCGTAATTTTGGCCGTCGTGAATCCCGTTGTGCCGGCGAGCAGCTCGGTGCCTTCCAGCAGCGTAACCTTCCGCCCGGCCTCCGCAAGCAGATAAGCTGCGGTAATACCAGTGATGCCTCCGCCCACCACGGCGATGTCAGTGGTGTGATCCTCTGCTAGCCGGGGAAAGGAGGGCAGCTCCGTCGTTCCTCTCCATAGCGACTCCGGAAATCTGGGCAGACTCTCCTGCCCTTTATTTTCTGGTTTCATTTACCGAATTCCTCCCTAATTATACAGTTGCCATTTCAGTTATTACCACTGAGATAACAAAAGAAACTGCAGGAGGTTGGTTTCAATATCAAATATTGGCGACGCAGACCTTGTTTCGCCCTGAGTTCTTGGCCGCATACAGCGCACTGTCCGCATATTGGCAGAGCAGGTCTCCGTCCGCGTCCTGGATGTTTTCAGGATAAGACGCTACCCCGACGGATACGGTGAGATGAACTTTTTTGCCTAAAGGCAGTACAAAACGGTCGTTCTCCACAGCGGCGCGGATACGCTCCCCGGCCCTTTGCGCTTGCTGGAGCGGGCAATCCGGGAGCAAAATGGTAAACTCTTCGCCTCCGTTGCGCGATACGATATCATAGGAGCGGGAGTGATTGCACAGGCGGCGGGCCAGCTGCTTCAGGACAGCGTCACCAGCAGGATGGCCGTAAGTGTCGTTGATAACCTTGAAATGGTCGATATCAATGGCGAGCATCGAGAGGCTGTTGCCCCGCCGTTCAGCCCGGGCCATCTCTGTATCCATGTGGCGGTGGAACTGGCGCAGGTTGTTCAGATTGGTAAGGTAGTCCGTCGTTGCGCGATGCTCAAGCTGCGCGTACAGCTCGTTGGAACGCTGAATATATTCGGCGATATAATACACGCCCAGTCCGGCGGCAAGAGTAATCCCGAGCTGCAGCGGGAAAAATTCCATGACCTTGGCCAAGCTTCCGAGGTTGCTGCTGATCGTCACAAAGCTGATGCCCATGCTGATCAGGTTGCTGACCATGACTTTGCGCAGCCGTGACCAGGGAAGTATGGAAATCCAGCAGCAGCAATAACCGATAATCAGGAGAGAAACGCCCGCTGCTATGGAAGAATAGGACACACCATAAAAAAGAACCCGGCTTATCGCGAGCAGCACAGAGCAAATCAGTGCGGGCAGCCAGCCGATATATGATGAAATGAGAATAATCGTCAGGTGACGCAGGTTGGCGTAGCTTCCCGGTCCGACCGGAAAGGAATAGCACATCAGGATCATGCCGAACAATCCGAAGAGCAGCCCGGCGTTGACTCTTGTGGCGATGCTAACCGAACGGCCGGCGACGACAAATTTTTTGGACAGCATCCCCGACAAATATAGAAAAGTTACAAGGATGCAAAAGTTTGCAAAAAGACTGTTGATCAATTTTAATATCATCATGGCGGTATCAAGAGCTCCCTGAATAAAGTGACCGTAACCAACTGCGGCTCTTGCTTATTTTATCGGAAATTCCAGTCAGAATGTTGAAGAATTTTGTCGAATTAGATCGACTTTTTTTGCAATGCCGGGCTCTCCAATGATTGACCGGAATGCTCCAAAGATTTATACTTGATCTAAAAATAAAAAGTTAGGGTGATCGAAGTGAGACATCTGAATCTGACTTCCCAACGCCAAGCCGTTTACGATATTGTCCGTGAATCGCATGACCACCCGACTGCGGCGGAAGTGATGAACCGTCTGGTCGAGAAGGGGCATAACCTTGCCTACGGCACTGTATATAATTCGCTTCGCTATCTTGCCGACAAGCAGCTGATCCGGGAACTGAAGCTGGGAGAGGCCGCCAGCCGCTATGACGCTCGTATGGACGACCACCAGCATATTATTTGCGACGTGTGCGGAGCGGTGGATGAAGTGATGAGCCATGTGCCCGCGGGCTGGCTGGAGGAGGTCGCCAAAGAGACCGGCTACAGCATCGGACATGCGCATGTCGTTTTTGGAGGCGTTTGCTCCGCCTGCCGCAGCAAGGTTGTGAATTAACCGGACGGCACCGGCCCATTGCCGGCGGGGATATAACATAGCATGCAGAAAGGGCTTTCCGGCCAGAACGGACGGAAAGCCCTTTTTGTGTCCATTTGTGGAATGACTGGATATTTTTATGAGCAGAATCAAGAAAAAGAGTAGAATAACAGCCAACATATGCCGATATAACATTATACATTTGCTAAGCGATCTACCGTTATTTTATCCAGTCGAATGGGGGAACAGAGAAGATGCCCAGAAAGAAAAAGGCAGGCTTGACTATGCGCACCAAATTAATTTCCATTTATTTGCTTGTGCTGATTGTCCCGGGTCTCATCATCGGAGGTCTGACCTATCGGACGGCCAGCAGCGCGGTGACGAATCAGCTCGTCAACAGCTCGCAGGAGAGTGTTACGGCGGTCAATGAAATCGTCAATTCGAATATCCAGTCCAAGATAGAGGACGTGAAGTATTTCGTCGACGCCGTTTCTTCTTCCACCGTGAACAGTGATCCTAACGGAGGAGGATACGCCGAGCTGAAAGGCCGGTTGAAGGAATATGCGGCAATGCATCCCGATGTACTGGAAGTATATATAGGAACCGACCAGGGCAAAGTTGTAAAAGCTTCCGATACCCCCCTGCCCGCCGGATATGATCCACGGAAGGAAAATGCTTATGTTAGCGCTATCAAAAAAGGCGGCGGTCCAGTGATCTCCCCTGTGTTTCAGAACGCGAACAAGGAGACGGTGGTCTCCATATCGTCGGTACTCAACGATAAAAGCGGCGTGTTCTTTTTGGAGCTGAACCTGAAGCAGCTGGCGAATCTGGTCGATCTGAAGGTCGGCAAGGAGGGGTATGTCCTGATTGTGGACAGCAGCAAGAGGTTTGTGGTGCATCCGACGGAGCCGCTAGGTCTTCAGTCAAACGTAGAATTTGTCAAAAGAATGTTCGAGAAGGATGGCGGCACGTTCGATTATGACTATAATGGCGACAAGAAAAATCTGACCTATATGACCAATGCTCTTACCGGCTGGAGAATAGCGGGAACCATCAACAAAAGTGAAATCACTAGCGCGTCGCAAGGCATCCGGACGACCGCGCTTATTGTAATCGCTGCGTCCATCCTGATTGCTTTGGTGCCGCTCTACTTTGTTCTGCGCGCGCTTCTTGCGCCGCTCGGCCGGCTGAGCAAAGCGACGGAGATCATCAGCCAGGGCGATCTGTCGCAGGATATCGGCTCCTTCGGACAGGACGAGATCGGCCATCTGGCCACCAATTTCCAGACCATGGTTTCCAGTCTCCGGGAGATGATACTCGGCGTGCAGGAAATGACCGACAACGTATCTTCCTCGGCTGCGGAGCTGACGGCCGGAGCCGAAATGACGACAAAGGC
Organism: Paenibacillus sabinae T27; assembly: GCF_000612505.1. Lineage (NCBI taxonomy): Bacteria > Bacillati > Bacillota > Bacilli > Caryophanales > Paenibacillaceae > Paenibacillus > Paenibacillus sabinae. The sequence goes on along the minus strand of NZ_CP004078.1, from coordinate 4,961,186 downwards.
GATCGAGCATGTGACCGTCGCCATTCAGGAGGTGGCTGCGGGCAACGAGCGGCAGGTTGGCAGTGTGCAAAGAGGTATGGAAGGCACGGCCGCGACTACGGCGGAGGTGTCCAACATTTCCGGGTATATGAATGAAGTGTCGGCGATGATGGACAATACGTCCCGCTCAGCCGCTGAAGGCAATGACTCGGTTATCCAGGTCGTCGATAAAATCAACGGCATTCACGAGACGGTCGAGGAGCTCGGAGCCGTCATCGATAAGCTCAACGAGCGCAGCGGACGGATTGTAGGCATCGTAGGCATCATTACGGGAATCGCCCGGCAGACGAATCTGCTGGCGCTCAACGCGTCCATCGAGGCGGCGAGAGCCGGGGAGCATGGCCGCGGATTTGCCGTTGTCGCCGCAGAGGTCCGCAAGCTGGCCGAGGAATCGGAGCATTCGGCGCGGGAAATCTCAGAGGTTATCGTTTCGATTAACAGCGAGATGAAAGAAGCGATAACGCGGATGAACAGTGCCAAGGAGAAAGTATCCGAAGGCATCCTCGCGGTCGATACGACAGGGCGTTCCTTCTCGCGGATCCGCAGAGCGGTCAAGGGAGCGGCGGAAAAAATCAAGGCGATGGGCGAAGGTGTTCAGGCACTGTCTCAGGAAGCCGGCGGTATGGAGAAGGCAATGGAGGAAGTTCGCGTGATTTCCCAGGAGGCTGCGGCGAATACGGAGACGATTTCAGCAGCCGCGCAGGAGCAGCTTGCCTCGGTTGAGGAAATCGCATCCTCGTCGTCGGACCTCAGCCGCCTGGCCGATGACTTGCAGGCTCTGGTCAGCCGCTTCAAACTGTACGGTTCCGGTGCGGCAGGTCAGACCGCAGAGCCGGAAGCAGAGCCGACTGCGGCTTCGGCCGAGGAAGAAACTTCCCGCGGAATAGCGAGCTAGAACTTTCTTTGGCATCTCCTTGCAAGTATACTGTTAAGCAAGCAGCAAGGAGAACAGAAGGAGGAGACCGCATCATGGCCGATCAACTGAAAGGCGTGACCGTCGCTCTTGCCGGCCCTCGCAAGTCGGAAGAGCTGGCGAAGCTGATAAGCAATATGGGCGGAACCGCACTCCTGCGGCCAGCCCAGGGAACGGTATTTCTGGACGGGGAAGAGCTTCGCCGGGAGCTGGAAGAATGGACCGGGAGTCCCCCCGACTGGAGCATTCTTACTACGGGAATGGGCCTGGACGCGTTGTACCAGGTTGCAGGTGACATGGGCATTCAGGAGCGCTTTCAGGAAGTGCTTGCCGGCTCAATGATCGCGGCCCGGGGCTACAAGACAGTAAACGCGCTGAAGAAAAGAGGGCTTGTGCCGCATGTTCGGGACGATGACGGAAGCACGTCGGGGTTGATCCGCGGCCTTGAGGCTTTCGACCTCCGGGGCAAGACCGCCGTTCTTCAGCTGCACGGCGATCCCGCCCCGCGACTGAACGCCTGGCTCAGAGAAGCAGGCGCCGAGGTTCGGGAGGTTCTACCTTACCGGCATATGCCGCCGGAGCAAGAGGACCTTGAGCGGCTGCTTACGGAAATAACCGGGGCCAAGGTCGACGCCGTTACTTTCACCAGTGCGCCGCAGATCCGTTTTCTGGCCGAATACGCGGACAGCCGCGGCATGCGGCAGGCGATGCTTGACGCCTTTGAGGCCGGAGTGCTTGCGGTTGCAGTGGGCCGTATTACAGCCGACGCGCTCAAGGAGGCGGGCATCCGGCGGATCGTCATGCCGGAGCAGGAGCGGATGGGCAGCATGATCGTGGAGCTTGGCCGCTATCTGGCCGCCAATCGCTAGGGGCCTTCCAAGCAAAGATAACGGAGCATTTTCGCGCCGAAGCCGGCCGGAGATGCTCTTTTTACGTCGCACCGTTTAACCGGCGGAAGGGTTCCCCGTTTTTCGCGAATGGACATACGCCAGCATTTTACTTAAAATATAGGCAGCATAGATTGAACGAATACGGTTACCGACACGAGGAGGCCTTTATGGATAAAAGAAAATGCCTGCTGCTGGGGGAGTACACACATCCCCGGTTCCATCCTTTGCAGGGTGTGGATGAGCAAATCAGCCATATTTTAAATGATTTGATGATTGTCCAATGTACGGAAAACAGAAAAATGCTGCTGACCGAGAATATTAGCGGTTATGATCTGTGCATTGCATATAATGAGTTGTGGAATGAATCGGTGTCCCCGCAGCAAACGGCTGGACTGCTGAGCTATGTCGCTGGCGGAGGCGGACTTATCGTCTTACATACAGGCGTGTCTCTCGGGAACCGGAATGAACTGGCCCAACTGATTGGCGCCCGGTTTGGAGGCCATCCCCCGTACGGTCCGCTCGAATTCCGCACGCAGGAGCATCATATAACGGAAGGTGTAGGAAGCTTCAAGCTGGATGAAGAGCCGTACCGTTTCGAATTCGATCCGTTTACGGAGAAGACCGTGCTGCTGGAATTCGAGGCAGGCGGACAGTGGTGGCCGGCGGGCTGGTGCCACAGCTACGGTCTCGGACGGGTTGTCTACCTGATGCCAGGGCATCATGAGCCTACATTCCTTCATCCCGAAGTGAAGAAGCTGCTGCTGCAAGCCGCCAAATGGGCGGCCCGGATTCCGACCCGGCAGTAAAGGCCCGTCTTTTGTGCGCCCCCGCCCGGTAAGGTATAATTTAAAATACAAGAAGCCTTCAGCAAAACGGAATCCAAGGAGGAAGAGAAGATGAGCGATTTGTTGAAAAAAGCGATCTCTTTAGGAGTGGGACTCACCGTTGTCAGCAAGGAAAAGGTGGAAAAAGCCGTCGATGAGCTGGTCAAGCGGGGAGAAGTGGCTCCCTCGGAATCCAAGGCGCTTGTCGACCGGCTGATTGAGCGGGGCGAAGAAGAACGGGGCATCATTAAATCGGCGGTTCAAGAGCAGGTGCAGCGCGTGCTGAAGGATTTGAACGTTCCGGCAAAAAGCGACATCGCCGCTTTGGAGGAACGTATAGCCGTTCTGGAGCGGCGTCTAGCCGAGCTTGAGGGCACATCCCGATTGGAGGGATCGCAGCCGGCGGAAGGTACGCCGGATACGCGCACGGACTGAAATGGTGCGGATCAGGCATGCCGGACGTTACCGGTCAATCGCCATGGCGCTGATGCGCCATGGCTTCGGTTATATGGTGGAGGAGCTGGGATTATACCGCGTACTGTCGCTTCCGCGCCGGCTCGTGACTCAGGAAGCGCATGCGAGCCGGACGCTCGGGGAGCGGATACGCCTTGTGCTTGAGGATTTGGGGCCGACCTTTGTCAAGCTCGGCCAGCTTGCGAGCACGCGCTCCGATCTCCTTCCGGAGTCTATTATCTCGGAGCTGGTCAAGCTGCAGGACCATGTTCCCCCTTTTCCGGCGGAAACGGCGCGGCATATTCTTGAGCAGGAGCTCGATCAGCCGCTTAACGAGGTATTCGATTCCTTCGAGGATGCTCCGCTTGCCGCAGCCTCCATCGGACAGGTTCATCGCGGTGTGCTTCTGGGCGGAACGGCGGTGGCGATCAAGATCCAGCGCCCCGGCGTCATGCGGATGATGAGCCGGGACCTTGAGATTCTCCGCGATCTGACGGCGCTTGCCGAGCGGCGTCTGGACTGGGCGAAGCAGTACGGCATTTCCCGGATGGCGGAGGAGTTCTCCAAGTCCCTGATGAACGAACTGGATTACAGTCAGGAGGGCCGCAATGCGGAAAGGATCGCGCAGCAGCTGGAGGACAACAAATCGGCTTATATTCCGGCGATTTATTGGGATTATTCCTCTTCGCGGGTACTGACGATGGAATATTTGGAGGGTATCACGCTGAACCGGCGGGAAGCGCTGCTCAGCAAGGGCGTCAACCTCAAAGATACCGCCGAGCGGCTGGTGGACATTATGCTGCGGCTGATTTTTATCGACGGCTTCTTTCATGCCGATCCCCATCCCGGAAACGTCATGCTGACGGAAGAGGGGAAGCTTGGGCTGATCGATTTCGGTATGGTCGGCCGTCTGAGCGAGGAGACCAGGGACCATCTGTCGGGCCTGATCATCGCACTGATGCGCAAAAATACGGAAGCGATGGTGCGCGCGATTCTGCGTCTCGGGGTTATTCCGGAGGAGGCGGACCGTTCCGCGCTGTATGAAGATATAGACCGGCTGAGAGAGGAGTACTATGATGTTCCGTTCAGCCAGGTCAGCATCGGCAAGGCGCTTAACGATCTGTTCGCGGTTGCCAGGCGGCACCGGCTGGCCATTCCGCCAGATCTGGCGATGCTGGGCAAGACGATGCTGACGCTGGAAGGGGTCGTGGGCGAACTGGACCCTTCCTTCAGCATCATCCAAATGGCCGAGCCTTTCGGCCGGCAGCTTGTGAAGCAGCGCTTCAGCAGCAGCCGGCTGCAGCGCAAGCTGCTCGGCGGGGTCGCCGACCTTGCCGAGAGCCTGGTGGAGCTGCCCGGACAAGCCCGGCAGCTGTCGGCCCTCATCAGCAAGGGCAGGCTGAAGGTCGAGATTGGCGTCCCTGAGCTGCAGAGCCTGCTGCGGAAGCTGGACCGCATCGGCAATCGGCTGTCTTTCAGCATCGTGCTGCTGGCCTTCAGCATTATTATGGTTGGCCTGATCATCGGCTCTTCGCTCCGCCGCGAGCCTTCCGTGCTGTGGAATTTTCCAACTATCGAAATCGGCTCGGTGGTTGCGCTGTTCATGTTTATCTGGCTGATTTATTCGATCTTCAAATCGGGAAGATTTTGAATATAGAAGGACAAGGGACGGAAGAACTCCGGCAGGAGTTCTTCCGCTTTTAATGTATGGGGAGTATCCAAAACGGAAATCGATAAAACGAGAAAGAATGAGGTGATGAAATTGCCGGGTTTTAGAGAGTTGGGAGTTTCGGAGGCGCTGACCGCGCTTCTGCGGGGACAAGGCATTGCACAGCCTACCCCGGTTCAGGCGGAAGCGATTCCGCCGGTCGTGCAGGGGCTTGACGTCATTGCGAGAGCGAAGACGGGAACGGGCAAGACGCTCGCTTTTCTGCTGCCGATCCTGGATAAAATCAGGACGGACCGGCCTTTTCCGCAAGCGCTGATTATGGCCCCGACCCGGGAGCTGGCGCTGCAGATTACGGAAGAGGCCCGCAAGCTAACGAGCGAGAGCGACATCAAGATTTTGGCGGTATACGGCGGTCAGGACGTAGAGAAGCAGCTGCGCAAGCTTGAGGGCGGCCGGCATCTCATTATCGGTACGCCGGGCCGGCTGCTGGATCATATGCGGCGCGGAACGCTTGCATTGGGCGGAGTGACCATGCTCGTGCTCGACGAGGCGGATCAGATGCTGCATATGGGCTTTCTGGCCGAGGTGGAGAGCATCATTACCGCGATCCCTTCGCGGCGGCAGACGATGCTGTTCTCGGCGACGATGCCCGATCCGATCAAACAGCTGGCCGCCAGCTACATGAAGCAGCCGATCGATATTGTGATCAAGAGCGGCTCGCCGATTCCGCTGAACAATATCCGCCAGCAGGTCGTCGAATGTACCGACCGGGCGAAGGAGGAAGCGCTGAAGGCGCTGATCGACCGGGACCGCCCGTATTTGGCGATTATCTTTTGCCGGACGAAGCGCCGGGTGTCGAAGCTGAATGAAGCCCTTATCGAGGCGGGCTACGACTGCGACGAGCTGCACGGCGACCTGTCGCAGAACAAGCGGGAGGCCGTCATGAAGACGTTCCGCGAGGCGAAGCTTCAGCTGCTCGTCGCCACCGACGTCGCCGCCCGGGGGCTTGACGTGGAGGGCGTGACCCATGTCTTCAATTACGATATGCCGCTGGATGTGGACAGCTACATCCACCGTATCGGCCGCACCGGCCGGGCGGGCGGCAAAGGGCTCGCGATCACTTTCGCCTCACCGCGCGACCGCGCGGGGCTCGAGATGATCGAGCGGGGCATTTCGCAGCGGCTGGAACGCCGCCGCTACGAGAAGGGCGAATTCGGCGAAGCCAAATTCGCCACGGGCACAGGCGGCGGCGCTCGTGGAGGCGCCGCTGCCGAGTCCGCGCGAACCGGGCGCGGACACAAAGCGGGCGCCGCGCGGGTAAGCGGCCGCGGCAAGGAAGCCGGCGGCCGGAGCGGAGACGCCGGCCGGGGACGGCGCAGCCGCCAGGACGCGGCGGCTGGGGACAAGCGCGCGGCGCACAGCGGCCAAGGCCGTGCGCCGGGCGGTGCGGCCCGCGGCGGCGGGAAAGGCGCTGCCGGCAAGGCCGCACCCGCGCGCACCGGCAGGGGCAGCGACGGCCAGCGCGGGCGAAGCGGCGGGCCGGGTGGGCCGGGCCGCAAAGGCGACGGCGGCCGGGGCAACCGCGGCAGGTAGGACGCCGGGGTATGCCGAAAGCAGGAACAACCGCCAAGATCACGGCGGTCAGACAGAAATTTCTAAGCAGGCGGCTGAAACATTTGCCGCCTTTGGCTTGTCTATAAGGTGATAAAGCAGCAACACCGGTAATAAGGAGGAAGCGCCATGCGCAAACAACTATGGATACCCCTCCTGTTCCTTGTCGTCATCGCCGCCGGCTGGGGAATAGGTCAATATACATCGCCGGCTTCACCAGGCGGCGGGGCCGCAGCTACAAATCAGCCAGACCTTAAGGGACCGGGGGCGGTGGAGACAGGAACCCCGTCAGCGGCACCGACACCGGTTACGTCGCCGGTTCCTTCAGCCTCTCCAGAGTCGCAGAGCGGAGACCCGGGAGAATCGGCCATGCTTGCGGCAACCGAGCCGGACAGCATCGGCGTCATCGTGAACAAGCAGTATGGGCTGCCGGATGATTACAAACCGGCGGATCTGGTGTATCCCGATGTTCCGTTCCTCTTCAAAGAAAAGCTTGAAAAGCGGATGATGCGCAAGGAAGCGGCTCATGCGCTCGAAGAGATGTTCGCCGGCGCAAAGCTGGACAAGGTATATTTGGCGGGGGTCTCCGCCTATCGCTCCGCGAAGACGCAGCGGAGTCTGTTCAACGCCTATGTGGAGCGGGACGGAGAGGATAAGGCGCGCACATACAGCGCCGTTCCGGGCTACAGCGAGCATCAGACGGGGCTGGCGATCGACCTCTCCGGAAGAGACGGCAAATGCGCGGCGGAGAGCTGCTTCGCCGGAACGAAGGAAGCGAATTGGCTGGCGCTTCACGCGCCTGACTACGGTTTCATCATCCGTTATCCGCTAGGCAAAGAAGCCGTTACGGGTTACATGTACGAGCCGTGGCATGTCCGTTATGTGGGCGAGAAAGTCGCCCGTTATCTTACGGACAAAGGTATAACGCTTGAGGAGTATTACAGCGCTGTGCCCGTCTCCAAGTAGCGCGCGCTGTCTACGATTTTTGCCTTAATTAAGAGGCAGGGTTTGACCTTGATTCACCAATTCACGCCGCGGTTAAGTAGTGTAAAACCGCTATTAGCGCTAAAGGAGGCGACAACGTGTCCGAGCATAATCATGTTGTAAGCAAAGACGGCAGCGTGGCGATCGAGATGGTGAAGGAAACCCTGAACCGGATTGAACCGGGGCAAAGGGAAGAAATTTTGAACGACTTTGACGCCTTTCGAAACTATTTAAGAAAACGGGTGGAGCTGGCCCGGAAAATCGGCCTCAGCGAGGCCCAGCTTGCCCAAGCGGCCGAGAAGGTGGCCGATTATCTGGCCGCTTACGAGGAGCCCCGCAATAGCGAGGAGAAGCTGCTTCTGGAGCTGTGGAAGACCGGCAGCAAAGAGGAGAGGGCCAAGTTCGCTTCCATGCTGGTCAGGCTTGCGCTGTCGGAAACGGACTAGGATCAGAATGAACGGTTTCTCCCTCTCTGGCTCTGCCGGAGAGGGTTTTTTGGGTTCTTAAAGCCTGAAGTCAGTTCTCGCGGAAAGGATGCCTTACCATGATTAAGCTCAGTGTGCTTGACCAGTCGCCGGTATCGGAAGGAAGCTCGCCCGCCGAAGCGCTCGCGGAGACCGCCGCGCTGGCCCGGGAAGCCGACCGGCTCGGTTATTACCGCTTCTGGGTAGCGGAGCACCATTTTGCGCCAGGTCTGGCCGGATCGAGTCCGGAGGTGCTGATGGCCCATCTGGCGGCCGTTACCTCTTCCATCCGGATCGGCTCGGGAGGTATCCTGCTGCCCCACTACAGCTCATACAAAGTCGCGGAGAATATTCGGGTGCTTCAGGCCCTGTATCCCGGGCGGATCGATCTGGGGATCGGCCGGGCTGCCGGCGGAGGCGTTCTGGCCGTCCGCGCTTTGCAGGAATACGGTAAAGCCGGCCCCGACCTCTATCCCTTGCAGATTGCCGATCTGCTCGCCTATCTGAACGAAGGGGCGGATTTGCATCACCGTTTTGCGGGCCTTCAGGCCATGCCCAGGGTCTCTTCTCCCCCGGAGATCTGGCTGCTCGGTTCCAGCCGGGACAGCGCTGAACTGGCCGCCAGGCTGGGAACGGGGCTGGCTTTTGCCCGTTTCATTAACGTTAGCGGCGGCGAGGAGGCGATGGCGGCTTACCGCGACCATTTTTGCCCATCGCCTCTGCTCCTGAAGCCCAAAGGCATGATCGCTGTGTTCGCGGTCTGCGCCGAGACGACAGAGGAAGCGGACCGGCTTGCATCCAGCATGGACCTCTCGGCCGTCCTGCTGGACAAGACGCATGTCTCCGCCCCGACGCCTTCTGTTGAGTCCGCGCTGTCTTATCCGTACACGCCATACGAGAAACATATTGTACAGGAGAACCGGAAACATATACTTGTCGGCTCCCCGGAACAAATCCGCGATCAGCTTAACGAGCTCTGCGAGCGGTTCGGCTGTGAAGAGGTGATTATTGCGAGCGTGATGCACGGCTTTGCCGACAAGCTGAAATCTTACCGGCTGATTGCGGAAGCCTGCGGGCTGTCCGCGCGTTAGCGCCCCGTTAGCTGCTGCCCCCCGGGGCATTGCGGGTTTAGTTTTGTATCTTCCGTGAAGGGAAATCCCCTTTTCGGGAGATTTTTTTATAATGTGGACGAATAGTGAACGCTTAATAACTTGAAAAATAAGGCTTGACGCTTTTCAAAGACCCTGTATCCTGAAATAGAGCTAAAGCGCGGCATGTCCGAAGAAATGCGGCTGCCGGCGGAGCCGGGACAAGGTTCAGGATTAAGGTTCAGGTCAAGGTTCAGGATTAAGGTGCAGGAGGTCTATATAGAGATATGAGGTTAATTACGGAGGTTGCGGCAGAGACGGGTATTCGGGAAGAGCATCTGGAGTTATACGGAAAATATAAAGCAAAGCTGGCTCCATCCCTGTGGGAGGAGATCAAGGGCCGTCCCGACGGCAAGCTGGTGCTGGTGACCGCCATGAACCCGACTCCGGCGGGAGAAGGCAAGACGCTGACGACGATTGGACTCGCGCAGGCCATGAACAAGGCGGGCGTCAAGACGGTGGCCGCGCTGCGTGAGCCTTCGCTAGGTCCATGCCTTGGCATGAAGGGCGGAGCAACGGGCAGCGGGAAGGCGCAGATTGTTCCGGCCGATGAGATTAATTTGCATTTTACGGGCGATATTCATGCAGTGACATCGGCGCATAATTTGCTGTCGGCGATGATCGATAACCACATCTTTCAGGGCAACGAGCTGGGGCTGGACCCGACGCGAATCGTGTGGAAACGGGTCATGGATATGAACGACCGAAGTCTCCGCAATGTCGTTACGGGGCTTGGCGACGGCAACGGAATTGTCCGGGAGAGCGGCTTTCAGATCACGACCGCTTCGGAAATTATGGCCGTGCTGTGCCTGTGCGCTAATTTGGCCGATCTAAGGGTTCGCCTTGGCCGGATGCTGATCGGCTATGACCGTGAAGGGCATCCGGTGACGGCGGGCGAGCTGAAAGCGGTGGATGCGATGACCGCCCTGCTGAAAGAAGCAGTTAAGCCGAATCTGGTGCAGACGCTTGAAGGAACGCCGGTCATCGTCCATGGCGGTCCGTTTGCCAATATCGCGCACGGCTGCAGCAGTGTGATCGGCACCCGCTACGCCCTGAAGCTGGGCGAAGTTGTCGTGACGGAAGCGGGCTTCGGCGCTGATCTTGGGGCGGAGAAGTTCATGGATATCAAATGCCGGCAGGCGGGCCTGAAGCCATCCGCAGCCGTGCTTGTTGTTACGATAAAATCGCTGAAATATAACGGCGGCGTGCCCAAGGGAGAGCTTTACGCCGGAAACCGGGCCGCTCTGCTAGCCGGAATGAGCAATATGGAGCGCCATATCCAGAATTTGCGCAAATTCGGCGTTCCTGTCGTCGTGGCGCTCAATCATTTTGAAGGCGACAGCCAGGCGGAGATTCAGGAAGTGCTGGCGGCTTGCCGGCGCTTGGGCGTCCCTGTCGCCATCTCGAAGGCGTGGGCCCAAGGCGGAGCCGGGGGCCTGGAGCTGGCCGAAGAGCTGAAGCTGCTGCTGGAGGGCAGCGACACGTCAGCTTTCGCGCATTTATACGAGGACGAACTCGACATTCCGTCGAAGATCGGCAAAATTGTCAAGGAAATCTACCACGGCGCCGATGTGTCCTTCAGTCCGGCAGCCAAGCGGAGTCTGGCTATGATCGAAAAGCTGGGCCTAAGCCATCTGCAGGTGTGCATGGCCAAGACGCCGTATTCCTTCTCCGATCAGCCCCGTCTGCTCGGCGCCCCGCGCGGCTTCACCGTTCAGGTACGCGACATTACGCTGTCGCTGGGAGCCGGCTTTGCCGTCGTCATTACGGGCAGCATCGTCACGATGCCGGGGCTTCCGGCCAAACCGGCCGCCGAAGGGCTGCGGATCGACGAGGAAGGACGTTTGCTCGGCCTGCTGTAGCATGACCTGGATCTTAACCATTGTACACTAATCCCCTGGCAAGGCGTTCAACGAGGCCGTTGAGGTTATGTGGTGGGTGGAGGTAGGGGAGAAAGTGGAATAGGGGGAGAAAGTGGAATAAGTGGCGGTCGGTTGCCGAGATTCCAGCGTTATTACACTTTTTTAGTGTAAATCCATCCTCCGAACCCTAATTCCTGCCGAAAGTGCAGGAATTCTTCTCCTATCTCCCCATTTGGCGGCGCGTGAGCTTTAAAAGCTGCAGAATGGTATCCTTTTCTTCTTCCTGCGCGAAATTAACCTGGCAAACCTGCAGATTTGCAGGAAAATGCCCGGCGACCTACACCGAGCACAGACTGAACAGGAAGAAATGGTTAGTTATCGGAAGGTTGTTGATGCGGCAGAGTTGATGGAGGGTTAGTGAGTCGCTTGGATGGATAGATGGGTTAGCTAACGGGGGACAATAGATTGCCGAGATCCCTGCGTCCTGTATAAATCCCTGGGTTTCCTGGTGAAACCTGGGGATTTTCTATGTATAAACTTCAAAGACCAGACTTCCTGATATTGCAAGAAAAACAACCGCCAAAGAGGGATTCGGCAACATCTTCGAGAGGCTTCGATAGGAGTTTTTCTTATGGAGACTTTTATAAAAAAAACAGAAGGGTGCGTTCCTTTAAGCGGGTGCGGCTGCTTCATTCTTCCACTGACATAATGCAAGTGCAGGCGGGCCAAACTAAAACGGACTTCTCCCGAAGCGGTTCATTTCAAATTGTGAACAATGTGTTAATTGGCAGAAAAATGATTGAAATGTGATAATTATCACAATATAATGATTGTATAAAGTGAAAAAAATCACATTAACAAACGTTTTGTCCAAAAAAAGAGCTTTGCATTTGGAGGAGGAAGAAACCATGAAAGTAGCCGTTATCGGATGCACCCACGCAGGAACCGCCGCCATTGTCAACACAGCCCAGCTGTACCCGGAAGCCGAAATTACCGTGTATGAGCGCAACGACAACATTTCTTTCTTGTCTTGCGGCATTGCGCTGTATGTCGGAGGCGTTGTGAAAGACCCGCAGGGGCTGTTTTATTCGTCTCCGGAGAAGCTGGCCGAGCTCGGAGTCAAGACCAATATGCGCCATGAAGTGGTGTTGGTGGATACGAAAAACAAGACGCTTCGCGCACGCGATCTGAACACGGGCAAAGAATTTGACGATGCCTACGACAAGCTCATTGTGACGACAGGCTCCTGGCCGATCGTTCCTAAGCTTGAAGGGATTGACCTGGATAACATTCTGCTCTCCAAAAACTACAATCATTCCAATACCATTATCGAAAAATCGCGTCACGCCAAGCATATCGCCGTCGTCGGCGCGGGCTATATCGGTATCGAGCTGGTCGAGGCCTTTCAGCTTAACGGCAAAAAGGTCACGCTGATCGACGCGGAGCCTCGCATTCTGAGCAAATACCTTGACCCCGAGTTTACGAATCCGATCGAGCAGTCGCTGAAGGATCACGGCATCGAGCTGGCGCTTGGCGAGAAGGTGAGCTCCTTCAAGGGCGAGGGCGGCAAGGTAACGACCGTCGTTACGGACAAAGGCGAATACCAAGCGGATCTGGTCATTCTCTGCATCGGCTTCCGTCCGAACACGGAACTGCTTAAGGGACAGGTCGATATGCTGGACAACGGGGCGATTATCGTGGACAACTACATGCACACAAGCGCGCCGGATGTGTTCGCGGCAGGAGACAGCTGTGCGATTCACTACAACCCGACAGGTAAAAAAGCCTACATCCCGCTGGCAACCAACGCCGTACGGATGGGCACGCTGGTTGCCCGCAATCTGGTGAACAATACGATTCCTTATATGGGAACGCAAGGGACTTCCGGCATCAAAATTTACGAAGACAATATCGCCGGAACCGGCATGACCGAAGCCGCCGCCAAGCACGAGGGAATCGACGCCGAAGCGGTCATGATTACGGACAACTACCGTCCGGAGTTTATGCCTACTTTCGAGGAGGTCCAGCTCAAGGTTGTCTTTGAGCGCGGCACGCGCCGCATTCTGGGAGCGCAAATCATGTCCAAAATGGATTTGACCCAGTCGATCAATACGATCTCGGTCTGCATCCAGAACGGCATGACGGTCGACCAGCTCGCCTTTATTGATTTCTTCTTCCAGCCGCATTACAACAAGCCGTGGAACTTCCTGAACACGGCCGGCCTTCAGGCGCTGCCGAAACTTGCGGAGAGCAAACAGCCGGTCAGAGTTTAGCGGGTTCAGTTAAGCAGCACGAATTAAATATCCATACCGGAGCCGGGCGCGGCTCCGGTTTTTTGTTTTTACAGAGATGTTGTTAGGTTTTGCCGTGTGAGAAGATGGTTGTAATAGAATTGTAAATAACCCCCTTTTAAAATGCTATATAATTACATAATTGGCTGATGAAGGATGGTCGGGTGGATACTATAGTTAAATATAGAACCAGATATTAGGGAGAGAGTGATATGAAAAAAGAATTAAAGCCTTTAATATGTCTGATATTGTTAGCAATACTACTGATATCCTGCTCGTCTAAGGGTGCTGGTGTGGAACCAACAAGCACAGCAAATCCCAGTGCAATCGCCAGTACAAAGGTGAAATCAACAGCACCTGCAGCTGATTACATCACGATGACTTATTCAGAGTATTCAACTACAGATAATAACGGGGCCATAAAGACACAAATATTAAGCTATGATACAGCTACAAAAGAAATGAAAAAGGTCTTTGCATTCGATTATACAGCTCAATATCCTTTGGGCTTCTATGATAAGCCTAATCAATTGTTGTACTATACGCAAAGGGTAAATACAGACAAGGATTACGGAGACCAGATTTTTATCAGAGATTTATCGAGCAATAAAAGTAATCAGCTAACTAATAACTTATATGCAGTCAATTATATTATTCCTTCAGGAGATCAACTATTTTTTGTGGCTAATGTAAAAGGAGAGCAAGGTATACGATTAGGAGCCATTGATCTCAACACCCATGAGATGACGCTCTGGGGCGATAATGACATGCTGGTAGAAACAATCACATTAGATCACATAAACAAAAAAATCTATGCTTCTGCGTATTCGGTGAAGCAAAGGAACTATAGTCTGGCCCATCAAGATGGACCTGTGGGACAGAATAATTTTAAAATGCCAACTTTTACCGTATATGAAACAGATTTCGCTTTGAAGGAGAAAACCAAACTTTTTAGCAAGAATTACTGGATTCGTATGCTGATGAATAAAGATGATCATGTTATTGCATTTTGTGACAAGGAATATAATAAGGGACAAGTGCCCTCTACGGTTGTTGACTATGATAATGCCAAGAAAACATCCAGTTTGAGTAAGTGGGGGACTTTAAGATTACAAAGAGGAGATGCCAATTACTCGAACGATGGCAATAAAATATATACGATAGCAGTCGTTAATAACAAACGAGGGTTATTCGAGTATGATGTGAAGAGTAATAAATTTACTGCTATATTTACTCCTGAAGCAGGGTTCATTAATAACATCCAGGTTGTAAAAGGATCAAACAATTAAAGCACTTTATCCTGAAATTCAGTTACAGTTTTCGGAAGCGATTAAAAGTTTGTCACACTGGTGAAAAAATTCACTTGATATTTTCACAAGTGATAATTATCACGTAAATGTGGGGAGCAAAGAGCTACAATGGGCCTAAAGAAAAAATTTAAAGTAATAGTGAAGGAAGAAGGAGACAGTAACCATGGCTTATAACAAACCGCAGCAAATAGCCGAAGTGACGGTGGAGAACGGAATCAAGAAGGCTCACAACCCTCTGCTCACCGTGCTTATTCTCGGCTTTCTGGGGGGAGCGTTCATCGCTCTGGGATACTTACTTGATATTCGCGTTATTGCCAGCGCGCCGAAGGAATGGGGGTCCATCGCCAGCTTTATCGGGGCATCGGTGTTCCCGGTCGGACTTATTCTCGTGCTTCTGGCAGGGGGAGAACTGCTTACCGGCAATATGATGGCTGTGCCGCTCGCTTTGTATTCCAAGAAGATCTCGTTCGGAGAGACGATCAAGAACCTGATTCTGATTACGCTGAGCAATTTTGTGGGAGCCCTGTTTGTCGCTTATTTCTTCGGGCATGTCGTGGGTCTGACCGCCGATGGCGTCTACCTTGACAAGCTGGTTGACCTGGCGGAGCACAAACTGGACGCTACGTTCCTTCAGGCTTTTGTTTCGGGTATCGGCTGTAACTGGCTTGTGGCGCTGGCGGTCTGGCTGTCCTACGGAGCCGACAATTTCAGCGGCAAAATCCTCGGCATCTGGTTCCCGACCATGGCTTTCGTTGCCATCGGATTCCAGCACGTTGTCGCTAACATGTTCCTGATTCCGGCGGCTATCTTCGAAGGCCATTTCTCATGGGGACAGTACCTCGGCAATTTCGTGCCGGTCTGGCTCGGCAACCTGACAGGCGGAGCCTTGTTTGTGGCGGCCATCTACTGGAACGCCTATCTGCGTAAGTCGCCTGCGGCGGTTCAATCTCTGGACAGCGTGGCCTCGGCCGGCGTGAAGAAGCACGCTTAATTACCGGGAATTCCGGCCATAATTTTATAGCTTCATTGCCTGATCAAGGGCGCCGTCTCCGGGGGAGCGGCGCTCTTTTGCATGAGCTGCTGCCGGGCAATAAAAATTCGCCGTAATCGCTAACGGTTCGGGGGAACGAAACCGAAGCTTACGGCGATAAAATAGGGAGTATTTCATACCGTCTATTACCCGGCTTTCACCGGTTCGAATCAGCAGGAACGTTCCCGTTTTGCTTTACGGATAGGAATGTTCAATTATACAATAAAAGGAGCAAACACGAGGAGGGCCAAGCGGCATGAACGAACTCGAGAATGGCATATTCCCTGCCGTATGCTCACTGGATTGTCCCGATACTTGCGGGCTGCTTGTGCATAAGAAAGACGGCAAAATTGTAAAAATCGAAGGAGATCCCGAGCATCCGGTCACCCGGGGAGCCATCTGCAACAAGGTCAGGAACATGGCGCAGCGCGTCCACCATCCGGACCGTCTGACTACTCCGCTTCGCCGCGTAGGGCGGAAAGGAGAGGGCGCGTTCGAGCCGATCGGCTGGGATGAAGCGATTGCCGAAATCGCCGGCAAATTCCGCAGCCTGTCGGAGGAATACGGGCCGGAAAGCATTCTGCCGTACAGCTTCTACGGCAATATGGGTGTACTCAGTGTGGAGGGCATGGACCGCCGGTTCTTCAACGCACTTGGAGCGAGCCGCCTGGAGCAGACCATCTGCAATGCCGCCGGAAGCGCGGGCTGGAAATATACAATGGGCTTCAGCGGCGGGACAAGCCCGGAGGATACCGTGAACGCCGAGCTGATTATCGTCTGGGGCGGAAATATCGTCAGCACGAACATGCATCAGGTTGTGCTGGCTGAGCAGGCCCGGAAGAAGGGCGCCAAAATTGTCGTCATAGATGTCCATAAGAACCGCACTGCGCAGTGGGCCGACTGGTTCCTGCCGCTGTATCCGGGAACGGATGCGGCGCTGGCGCTCGGCATCATGCATATTTTGTTCCGCGACGGGCTGACGGACGCGGATTTCCTCAAGACTTACACGGTGGGGCATGAAGAACTGCGGCAGCAGGCGGAAGAGTATACGCCGGCGGCTGTGGCAGCTATAACAGGCATCCCGGTAGAAGACATTGAAAAATTGGGAACATTGTACGGAAAAGCTGCGGTCTCCTATATCCATATCGGCAACGGGCTTCAGCACCATGATAACGGAGGCATGGCGGTGCGCAGCATTGCCTGTCTGCCTGCGCTGACCGGACAGTGGCTGAAGCCGGGGGGAGGCGCGATCAAGGGCAACGGCGGGTATGCCGCGATGAATTCGCGGGCACTGGAGCGTCCCGACCTGCGGCCGAATCCGCGGGCGCGCAGCATTAATATGAACCGGATCGGCAAAGCGCTGGAAATGACGGAGCAGCCGATCAAGGCGCTGTTCGTCTACTGCAGCAATCCGGTTGTCGTCGCGCCGGAGGCGGAGCGGGTGCGGCGAGGATTTGAGCGCGAAGACCTGTTTACGGTCGTGCATGATCTTTTTCTGACTGATACGGCCAAATACGCCGACATTGTGCTTCCCGCCACGTCGACTTTTGAGAATACCGATTTGTACAGCTCCTACTGGCATCATTATATCCAGCTTCAGGAGCCGGTGCTAAAAGCCCCTGGCGAGTGCAAGAGCAATGTCGAACTGTTCTCGCTGCTGGGAAAGGCCATGGGCTTTGACGAGGAAGCCTTCGGGCAAAGCGAGGAAGACATGATCCGCGAGGCGCTGGACTATCCGCGCAATCCGTATCTGAACGGAGTGACGCTTGAACGGCTGAAGGCTGAGCGGCATGTCAAGCTGGATATGACGCCTAAAGAACGGTATCTGGATAACCTGCCCACGCCATCCGGCAAAATTGAGCTGTACTCCCGGGCGATGGAGAATGCGGGATTGCCGCCGCTGCCAGCCTATACTCCGCTTATCGAAGGCTTTGACGGCATCCGGCGGCCAGCCAAGGAAGAAAAGTACCCACTTATGTTCATCTCGCCGCCGAACCATAATTTCCTCAACTCCACCTTCGCTAATGTCGGCAAGCATCAAACCTTGGAGAAAAGACCTACGCTGCAAATTCATCCGGTTGATGCCGCGGAGCGGGGCATTGCCGACGGGGATGAGGTCAAGGTTTATAATGACCGGGGCGTGATTGAGATTTGGGCGTCGGTGACCGACCGCATGCTTCCGGGCACCGTCATCAGCCAGGGGCTGTGGTGGGAAGGCAAGGACCGCCCCCAGCGGAGTAATGTGCTGACCCCCTCCCGGCTGAGCGATATGGGGAAGGGAGCCACTTTTTTCTCGGCGACGGTCGAGGTTGAACTACGTTAAAGCGTCAATGCATAGGCTTGCCCTGAACGTTTGTTAGGACGTAATCTAGTGAGATTACTGATAAACGCAGATTACAGGGGATGTATTGGCAGATGAGGTTTTTGGACAACTATCCCAGGGAAGTAAAAGTGTTCCTGGCCGCAAGCTTGATTAACGCGACAGGCAGCGCGCTGATGTGGCCGCTGATTACGATGTATGTGTATGGCGAGCTCGGACGGAGCATGCAGGATGCCGGGCTCGTTATTTTGATTCAGTCGCTAGGCGGGATTGCGGGCCAGCTGCTCGGCGGCTCCCTGTACCATAAAGTCGGGGTGAGCAGGCTGATTGTCGGCGCGCTGGCCATGAATGCGCTGGTTCTGTTCACCTTACCGGCGGCAAGCTCAAGCTGGAGGCTGTTCATTATCGCAATGGGGCTGGTGGGGCTGTTCAACGCGCTCTCCATGCCCGCTATCCAGGCGTTTATCGGCTTTCGGTTCGCGGAGCGGCGTGCCGAGCTGTTCAATATCGTCTATGTCGCGAACAATATCGGCGTGGCGGCCGGGACGGCGCTGAGCGGATTTCTGGCGGATATCTCCTATATGCTGAGTTTCGTGTTAAACGGCGTCTCATCCGCCGTCTTTGCCGTTTTTTTCTTTGTGTACTTGCGGCAAGTGGGGGACACGCGGGGAACCGTTTCAGCCGAATCGAAAAAGGCGCAGCCCCGGGCCGTTTCGAACTGGAAGCTGATGGGCAATACGCGAATCTATTTGTTTATGGCGCTCGGGTCGCTGTTTCTGCTCATTGGCAACTCGATCTGGAATACGGGAGTGTCGCCGTTCATCATTTCGGAAGGCCTGCCGAAAAAATATTATGGCTTCCTGTGGACGCTTAACGGCATTTTGATCTTCGCCGCCCAGCCGCTGGTCGCCTTGGTCAAGCGCTGGTTCGCGGCCGGATCGGCGGCGCAGATGACGGCGAGCGCCGTCTTCTACCTGAGCGGCTACATCGTCATCCTGACGATGCCGAGCTATGCCGGCATGCTCTTCGCCATGCTGCTGACGACGCTGGGCGAAATGCTCATTGCTCCGGCCATGCCGGCGTTTATTTCGGAGCATGCCGCGCATGGCGCTCCGTTCTATCTGGGCCTCACCGGAGGCATCGGGGCGGTAGGCCGGGTGCTCGGCCCATTCTTTATGGGCAGCCTGTTTGACGCGGGAGGCCTGGCGCCGACCGCCTGGCTGGCCTGCGGCGTGGCGGTGCTGGCTGTGGGATTTTTCGTCATTCATGCATACGGCAGCAGACGCGGCGCGCTTTCGGAATCGGCCGAAGCGGTGAAATCGGCTTGACCGGAGCGCTAGGCCTATAAGCTTTAAACCATCGGCGCTTGTCCCATGCGCCGTTTACTTGCAAGGGGGATATGAATATGCTTCACATAGACAAATGTACGCTGTCGATCCGGCTGTCCGAGCTTCGTGACGTCCGCGAGCTGATTATGCTGGATCATCTGATATGGACCGAGGATACGGCCCCGGCGGCGTTGTCGTGGCGGTCGAGCGAGGACTTTTTGCTGCATGCCCCTCCGGGCTCCCAGCTTGTTGCGTTGATAGAGGACGAGCTGTGCGGCTATGTCGGCTTCGGCTGCCCGACCGGAATGAAGAGCAACCGGCATGTCTATGAGATACATATTGCCGTCCATCCCGACCGGCAGCGCGCGGGAATCGGCCGGGACCTGATGGAAGCCGTCAAGGAGCTGGCTGCCGAGCGCGGCATCCGCAAGCTTCGGCTCCGTGTGCTTTCAAGCAATCTTTCGGCTATGTCGTTTTACCGGAAATGCGGATTCCTGGAAGAAGGGCGTCTTCGCGAGGAGTTTTATCTCGGGGGCCGGTATGTGGACGAGATATTTATGAGCTGTATCCTCCCGCAGGCATCGAACAGACAAGAGGATGAACGGGTCAAAGAAGAGTAGACCATGACAGATAATAGCGAACAGAAAGCGGGGTTGGTCATGAACATTATCTCATTGAACGTGGGAATGCCGGTAACGACTCATTATAAAGGCAAGCCGCTGGAGACGGGCATTTACAAATTTCCTGCGGTGGGTCCTGTACGTCTCTCGGCGGACGGGCTGGCCGGGGACGGACAAGCCGATCTGGTCAATCACGGAGGGCCGGACAAGGCCGTCTGCGTGTATCCGTCGGAGCATTATGCCTACTGGGAAGAGTGGCTGGGCAAGAAGCTGGACTGCGCCGCCTTCGGAGAAAATCTGACGACCGCCGGGCTGCTTGAGACGGAAGTCTGCATCGGCGACATTTATGAGATTGGGAACGCGCTCGTACAGGTGAGCCAGCCCCGCTATCCCTGCTTTAAGCTCTCGCAAAAGCACGGTCCGGCGGATATGCCCGCGCAGGTGCTGAAGACGGGCTTCAGCGGCTTCTATTTCCGGGTGCTGCGCGAAGGGGAGCTTACCCCCGGCTCGGCGATCGTGAAGGTCTCCTCCGGGGACGGTGGAGTCCCGGTGTTGCGCGTGCTCCAGATGATGGCGTCCGGGCGCGGGGACAAGCGCGGTCTGGAAGAGCTGGTCCGGCTGGAAGCTCTGGCGTCCGGTATCCGGTCGCGGTTCCAGGGATGGCTGGACGAGGAGTAAGAGGGGGCCTTTAGGGGCCCTCTGTTTTTTTGGCAGCGTATAAAATAACGCGTATCTACCGCAGGGTGACGCGCCCCTCCAGTTAAAAGGCTTGGCTGTCTATCAAGCTTCCTTTCCGGCCCGCCCTGCCTTTCATTACCGGAGCAGCTTCCACTCGCTCCGCAGCATGCCGTACACGGCATGGTTAACATAGCCGTACGGGAGCTTCTCGGCTTCCCGGATCACGCCCTCCAGCACGAAGCCGAGCCGCTTAGGAATGGCGCGGCTGGAGGCATTGCCCGTGGCGCAGCGGATCTCTACCCGGTTCAGATCCATTTCCAGCAGGGCATGGTCGATGAACACCCGGCAGGCACTGGTCATGTAGCCGTTGCCTTCAAAGCTCTCCCCCAGCCAATAGCCAATGCCGACGGACCGGTTGTGCCAGTCGATTTCATGGAAGCCGATGATGCCGGCCATCTGGCCGCTCACCCACAGGCCTGCGGTAAAGCCGCCGTTGTCGCTGCCTTGCCGGATGGCGGTTTTGATAAAGGCCGTCATATGCGACACGTCCGTCACGCTGTCCACCCAGGGGAGCCATTTGCGCAGCCGTTCCCTTGATTGATCCACAAGCGTAAACAAGGCCCTGGCCTGCTCCACCGCCAGAGGCTTCAGGACCAGCTCATCATCGATTACAAAATGGAACAAGCTGCCGCCTCCTTCAGTTCGATCGCAAGTCTAAAGCGGTGCCGCCTATTTTCGGGATACTCTCCATTCCAGCGCATAGATATCCTCTTCCAGCCCTTGCATCCGCTGCGCCGTCAGTGTGCGGCAGTCGCTCAGCGCCTGGTTGTAGACGGCCGGTCCCAGCTCATTCATAAAAAAGTCCAGCAGGCTGTCCGCCGCAAGGCGCCCGATGCTCTCTCCCCGTTCCAGCTCGAAATAGGACTGGATATGATCAAGCATCGCTTCCCGCTGCTCTTTTGGCAATTTAATCGGTTTCATTGGCTCGCCTCCTCTTGAAACTCATGCTACTCCATGACCCGGCGGGAAGTCAAAGGGAACCGGCACCTTGGCAGCGTATGCCATTTTATTGAACAATCCCGGCTTAACGGGTATATTAATAGGAAACCTGTTTATACAAGAACAAGGGCAAGAATTCACGAACGAAAGGTTGATTGCTGTGGAGAACCGGGGCACACCCTCCAATTTCATTAAAAATGTCATTACCGAAGATCTCCGCTCTGGCAAAGTAAACGAAATCGTCACCCGGTTCCCTCCGGAACCGAACGGTTATCTGCATATCGGGCACGCCAAGGCGATCTGGATCAATTTCACGCTGGCAGGCGAGTTCGGCGGCAAGACAAACCTGCGGTTTGACGATACGAATCCGCTCAAGGAAGATACGGAGTATGTGAAATCGATCGAGGAAGATGTAAAATGGCTCGGTTACACATGGGAGAACCTGCGCTTCGCCTCGGACTATTTTGAAGAAATGTACGAGCGGGCAGAGCTATTGATTCATAAGGGCAAGGCTTATGTGGACGACCTCAGCGCGGACGAAATTCGCGAGCTTCGCGGCACGCTGACCGAACCGGGCAAGAACAGCCCTTACCGCGACCGCAGCGTAGAAGAGAGTCTCGATCTGTTCCGCCGCATGCGCGCGGGCGAGTTCAAGGACGGCGAGAAGGTGCTTCGCGCCAAGATCGACATGGCTTCGCCGAACATCAACCTGCGCGATCCGGTCATTTACCGGATTGCCCATGCGCATCATCACAATACGGGCGACAAGTGGTGCATCTACCCGATGTACGCCTACGCACACCCGCTTGAAGACGCCATCGAAGGCGTGACGCATTCCCTCTGTTCCCTGGAGTTCGAGGATCAGCGTCCTTTCTACGACTGGGTCATCGCCGAGTGCGAGATGCCGGCCGCGCCGCATCAATACGAATTCGGCCGCCTGAATCTGGAGCAGACCGTAACGAGCAAGCGGAAGCTGAAGCTGCTCGTCGACGAAGGGCATGTCGACGGCTGGGACGACCCGCGTATGCCGACGATTTCCGGGCTTCGCCGCCGCGGCTACACGCCGGAGGCCATCCGCAGCTTCGTCTACGAGACAGGCATTTCCAAGAGCCAGGGACTCGTCGATCTGCAAATGCTGGAGCATTTTATCCGCGAGGATCTGAAGCTGAAGGCGCCCCGCACGATGGCGGTGCTCCGCCCGCTGAAGGTGGTCATTACGAACTATCCCGAGGGACAGGTTGAATGGCTGGAAGCGGAGAATAACAGCGAGAACGAGGAAATGGGCACCCGGCAAATTCCGTTCTCCCGCGAGATTTACATTGAGCGCGACGATTTCATGGAGAATCCGCCGAGTAAATATTTCCGGCTGTTCCCGGGCAATGAAGTGCGCCTGAAGCATGCCTATTTCATCAAGTGCAATGAAGTGATCAAAGATGAGAACGGCGAAGTGACCGAGCTGCACTGTACCTACGATCCGGAGACGAAGAGTGGAAGCGGGTTTACCGGCCGAAAGGTCAAAGGGACGCTGCACTGGGTGGAAGCAAGCCACGCCGCTCAGGCGGAATTCCGCCTGTACGAGCCGCTGATTCTCGCCGAAGAACCGGAAAGTGAAGGGGAAGCCGGGGAGCTGGAAGGCGCGGACAAGCCCGCCCGATCGTTCCTGGATCAGCTGAACCCGAAATCGCTGGAAATTCTGCAAGGGTTCGTAGAGCCTGAACTCAAGGACAGCAAGCCGCAGGACAAGTTCCAGTTCTTCCGCCATGGTTACTTTAACGTGGACAGCCGGTACTCGGAGCCCGGCAAGCCGGTCTTCAACCTGATCGTTTCGCTCAAAAGCTCCTATCAGCCGCCCAAACAGGGCTAAGCTGAAATCATAAGACAAGCAGAAGAAACGGCTGCCGCCCGAAAGCGTAACAGCCGTTTTTTTGCACCTCCAAAGAGCGGTGCCGTTAAATGAAAACAGAAAGGAATGAAGGCTCGATGGCTTTTTCGTTGAAAGTGGAGCGGCAGATGAAGGCTTTGCCGGAAGTTCTGTATGAGGCGTGGACCCGGAAGTTCGACCGCTGGTTTGCGGAGCCGGGATCGGTCATTATGGAGGGGGAGGTCAATACCGTCTTCTTTTTTGAAACGGTCTCCCGCACCGCACAGGACAGCACCATACGGCGGCATCCCCATTACGGCCGGTTTCTCCGGCTTGAACAAGACCGCCTGGTTGAAATGACATGGGTTACGGGAGAAGGAGGTACGAAGGGAGCCGAGACGGTGGTTACGATTGAGCTGGCTCCCCGGCAAGACGGCACGCTGCTAAGCCTTACGCATTCGGGATTCCCCGACGAGGATTCCAGAGATGCGCATGAACAGGCTTGGCCTTTCGTATTGGAGCAGCTCGACAAACAAATGGCCGGAGAGACTTCATAAAGCGGGCTAAACCCCGTCTTCTTCATGTGCATCCTCGGTCACCTGGTGAGGGCGGTAATGATTCCTTCGGACAAACACCCACATGCCTGCGTACCCAACCGCCCCGATCAGCGCAAGAAAGACACAGAATTCGTACATGCTCTGGGCGCCGAGATACTGGAACAGCCATCCGCCGAGGATGCCGCCCATCATTCCCGAAATTCCGCTCCAGGACAGCGTATAAAGAGCTTGTGCCGAAGAGCGGTACGGCCGGGGGATGAGCAGCATCGTCAGCTCGGTGCCGACATAAAAGAAGCCGCCGAACGTTATTGAATGCAAAATTTGAATGAACGCCACCTCAAGCGGCGTCGTTGACTGCGCCATCAGCCACCACCGCAGCGCGAACAAGAGGCTGACCAGCGCCAGCCAGCCGATGAGTACGGAGATTTTGCGCCGCAGGTAGCGGTCGCAGAGCATGAAGACGCCTACTTCAACGATGGAGGAAAGGAACACTGCAAGCCCGACCATCGTCTTGGAGCCCCCCATATCGTTGATATACAGCGACATGAACGTATTATTCACCGTGTTGGGGATCGATACCAGAATGCCGAAAAAGATAAAGAACAAAAAGTAAGGATTCTTAAACAGCACATGAAAGCCTCGAAGCGGCATCGGCGCAATCCCGATGGAGTGGCGCAGCTTGGGCAGAGTCGCGAGCGAGACGATGGACAAGCCAAGCAGGACCGCGAACAGGTAGGACAGCACGGAGACGCCGCCGTAATCCACGATAGGGCCAGCGGCTATTGCCGTCAGCGCCCAGCCAAGGGAGCCCCACAGGCGGAAGGAGCCAAAGCGCTGTTTCGACCCGTAAATATAGCTCAAGATCAGGGTGTTGCTCTGCGCAAACAACGGAGTCTGGCAGAAAAAGAACAGGATGATCGCCGCATAGATCGTTTCATATGTATTGGCCTGAAAAATGAGCTGGGAGAACAGAAGCGTCCCCGCCAGCATCAGCAGGACGATAACCCGGATATTCGGATAACGTCCGGCCCATAGCCCCCAGAACGGGTTGGCGAAGATCGAGACGAAGGGGCCGATCGACATCAGCACACCGATTTCCAGCTTGTTCATCCCTACATCCTGTAAATAAAGCTGAAAAAAGCTCGTAAACAAAACCATGGTTCCGTAAACGAAAAAGTTAAACCATTTTAAAGATGTGAAGGTATATGGTTTTTCACTATTATCCTGCAAGTTGGATGCTCTCCTCCCGCAAATGCTGTGCATGTTGAATCAGAGCCGCCATAGCCGCTAATATCACTGTAACATTAGTTGAAAAGGGATACAAACCAGCTTTTTCTGCTTTTTCCAAATGCACAGCTTTTCTAGGAGGGGATTACCTTTTATGAAAAATAATTTTGGCGAAGGAGGTCAGATGAAGATGAAAATTGCCGGTATCCTCATCGCCGGAGGCCGTTCCAGACGGATGGGCGCCGACAAAGCGCTGCTTAAGTACGGCGGTATCCCGGCCATTGCCCGTGTGGCCGCCGCCCTCGGGGAAGTCGCGGACCCGGTGACGGTCGCCTGCGGAGAGAAGGAGCGGGAGGACTTCCGTTTCCTGAAGCTTTCGCAGGCTGCCGACCTCTTTCCCGGCTGCGGCCCGCTGGCAGGGATTCATGCTGGCATGAGCGCGGCGCCTTCGGATTGGTATTTTGCCGCCCCCTGCGATTTGCCGTTTGTTTCGGCGGCGTTTATGCGGTACATCCTGGACGCTTGGGAGCGGAGCGGCGGGCGGGCTGCGGTCGTACCGGTCTCGCGTTCGGGCAAAGTCCAGCCGCTGCTGGGGCTCTACCATAAGGATACCCTTGCGAAGCTGGAAATCGCCTTGTCCGAGGGGAAATTGAAGGTGATGGATTGGCTGGCTGGCCTCGATGTGCTGTATGTGCCGGAAGAAGGTTTTACGGGACACTTGGAAGGAGCCCCTTCCCCGCTGCTCAATGTGAACACTCCGGAGGAGTACCGGGCCGCCGCGGAGTGGCGAGTTTAACTGGAGTTTAACTTCCGGGCGTATTTTGTCATTATAATCCAGACAAGAAGGGAAGGACCTTTAATGACGAACGCAACGAAGATGAAGGGAAAGAACCTTCGTTCATTTCTCCAATTGCTCAAAGAAACGAAACCGCCTTATGCCCTGCTGGCCCTGGCCATTACGCTAAGCGTCATTTCCACGCTGGTATCCCTCGTCATTCCGATGTTCACCAAAGGGCTGGTTGACGGCTTCTCGCTGTCTTCCATAAGCCGTCTTCAGATCGCCGGAATCGCCGGCGCTTTCGTTGCCCAGACCATTGCCGCGGGCGTATCCGTCTATCTGCTGAACTATGCAGGCCAGAAAATGGTTGCCAGCCTGAGGGAGCGCCTGTGGCGCAAACTGCTGCTGCTGCCGGTTTCCTATTATAACGACATCCGGACGGGCGAAAACGTCAGCCGCATGACAAGCGACACAGGCATTATCAAGACGCTGGTAGCGGAGAATGTCTCGAGCCTGTTCACAGGCATCATTTCCATTGCAGGTTCGATCTCGGTGCTCTTTTATCTGAATTGGAAAATGACGCTGGTTCTGTTCACTGTGCTGCCTCTTTCGGCGCTCGTTCTTGTTCCGCTCGGCCGGATGATGTACAAGATTTCCAAGGGCATGCAGGATGAGACAGCTTCCTTTACGGCGGTGCTCAGCGGCGTGCTGTCGGAAATCCGGCTCGTCAAAGCGTCCGGAGCGGAACGCCGGGAATACGAATCCGGCAAGAAAGTCATTCTGAACCTGCTCTCCTACGGCATACGCGAAGGCAAGGCCAGCGCCTGGATCACCCCGCTTGTCTCGCTCATATTTATGATGCTGCTGGTGGTCATTATCGGCTACGGCGGGCTGCAGGTGTCGAGCGGAGCGCTGACGGCGGGAGAGCTGGTCGCTTTTATCCTTTATCTGATCCAGATCATTATGCCGCTGACCCAGTTGACGACCTTCTTCACCCAAATTCAGAAGTCCATGGGCGCTTCGGAGAGGCTGATGGAGATGCTGATGCATGAAGAAGAGAAGTACGAAGGGGAAGAGATGGCTGACGGCGGAAGCCTGCCGATTATGCTGGACAATGTCACCTTCGGGTACAAAAAAGGAGAGTCCGTGCTGAGCAAAGTCAGCTGCTCTATTGCGCCGGGCGAGGTGACGGCGATTGTCGGTCCAAGCGGCGGCGGCAAGACGACGCTGTTCTCCCTGCTTGAACGCTTCTATGAGCCGCAGGATGGCGTGATCCGGCTGGGAGGCAAGCCGATTTCCGATTTCTCGCTGTCCTCCTGGCGCGGAGGAATCGGCTACGTCTCCCAGGAAAGCCCGCTGCTGGCCGGAACGATTGCGGACAATCTCCGCTACGGGCTGGACCGGGAGGTTGATTTGGCGGAAATGCAGCAGGCGGCGGCGATGGCGTATGCGGATAGATTCATCGACGAGCTGCCGGATGGTTACGACACCGAAGTCGGCGAGCGCGGCGTGAAGCTGTCCGGCGGACAGCGGCAGCGGATTGCGATTGCCCGGGCGCTTCTGAGAGATCCGAAAATCCTGATGCTGGACGAAGCGACTTCAAGCCTTGACAGCAAGTCCGAAGCCGTCGTGCAGAAGGCGCTGTCCAATCTGATGAAAGGCCGGACGACCATCGTTATCGCGCATCGGCTGTCCACGGTGGTGAACGCGGATCAGATTCTTTTTATGGAAAAGGGCGAGATTACCGGCAGGGGAAGACACGAAGAACTGCTGCGGGAGCATAGCCTCTACCGCGAATTTGCGCAGCAGCAGCTGCAAACGACAGATAAGGAAGCGCGGGAACACGGCGAAGAGGAGGAGAGTGCCGGACATGGCAAAAATACTGGTGGTGGACGACGATCCGCACATCCGCGAGTTGGTAGCCGTATTTTTGAAAGCTGAAGGCATGGAAGTGTATGAGGCTTCCGATGGGAAAGAAGCGCTGGAGTTTCTTGGGGATCATACCGCCGACATGGTAATTCTCGATATCATGATGCCGAACATGGACGGCTGGCAGCTCTGCCGCGAACTGCGAAAGGATTACGACTTTCCGCTGCTCATGCTCACGGCCAAAGGTGAAACCTCGCAGATTGTAAAGGGCTTTGAGCTGGGAACCGATGATTATCTCGTCAAACCGTTTGAGCCGCCCGTGTTGACCGCCCGCGTAAAGGCGCTGCTGAAACGGTATCAGATTTCAGCTGCCCAAAGCGTAACCGTCGGCAGGCTGAAAATGAACCGGAAAACGTATGAAATCCATTCGGATGATGGCGTTCTGACGCTGCCCCTTAAAGAGTACGAGCTGCTGTTCAGGCTGGCGAGCTACCCCGGACAGACCCTGCCGCGCGAGCGGCTGATCGAGGAGATCTGGGGCTATGACTACGAAGGCAATGAACGCACGCTGGATGTGCATATCAACCGGCTGCGTGAACGCTTCCCGAGCGAGCGGTACGGATTCGCCATCCGCACCGTGCGTGGTCTCGGCTACCGGCTGGAGGGTGCGGAATGATGGGGCGGCGGGACTTGTCAAGGAAACGTCCCGGGAGATTGCGCTCAGAGGGGCACCCCGGGCAAACATTCCGTACCCGCCGCACGCGCCGTGAGCGGTCCCGGCATTCGGCCGGAGGACGCGGGATGAACCGGCTGAGGCGGGCACTTCGGGGACTGCTCGGAATGCTGGCTGGCTTTTCGTCCCTCATCATCTCGTGGACGGCTTCCTATTTTATCTTGAGAGTGCTGTTCGAAAAGTTTGGTAGCCCGTCATCGGCCTATGTTTCGCAGCTGCTGGGCATGCTGCTCGGATTTCTTATTCTGTTCTTCATTGGCGGTTTGATCTCCCTGATTACGTACGGGAAGCAGAACAAATTTTATAGCCCGATTCTGAATGCCGTCCGGCGGATATCCAAGGGGGATTTTACCGCCCAGGTGGAAGATGTCGAACGCTACGGCCGAATGGGCGAGCTCGTGGAAGGAATCAATGAAATGGCCAGCGAGCTAAGCCGGATGGAGACGATGCGGCAGGACTTCATCTCGAATGTGTCGCATGAAATCCAGTCGCCGCTCACTTCCATCCGCGGCTTCGCCCGTGCACTGCGCAACGACGGAATCAGCCGGGAGACCCGGGAACATTATCTGGACATCATCGAGGCGGAGAGCGCCCGGCTCTCGGGCTTAAGTGACAGTCTGCTCAAGCTGTCGGTGCTGGAGTCGGGGAACTTTCCGTTTGAAGCGAAGCCTTTCCGCCTGGATAGACAGCTTCGAAATATCATCCTGGCCTGCGAGCCGCAGTGGATGGGGAGAGGGATCGAAGTGGAAGCGGAGCTTCCTGAAACGACGGTGACGGCCGTGGAAGATCTGCTGATCCAGGTCTGGACCAATCTGCTGCATAACAGCATCAAGTTTACTCCGGCGGGCGGGACGATCACCATTGCAGCGCGTCCTCTAAATGGGGGAGCCGAGGTCATAATCTCCGATACCGGTACGGGTATTGAAGGGGAAGACTTGCCCCGCATTTTCGAACGGTTCTACAAGGCGGACAAGGCGAGAAGCGCGGGCGCCGGGGGCAGCGGGCTGGGGCTGTCGCTCGTTAAAAAGATTGTCGACCTGCACCAGGGGGAGGTCCGCGCGGAGAGTCGCGTCGGCGAAGGGACTGCGTTCGTCGTGACGCTGCCCGCCCCGCCGGAAAAGCAGACGACATAGCGCGCATAAGGTTGTGCTGGTAACGGCGCAAAACATTGGACGGCTTGTGGCCTGTCCGGATGGCAAGCACGTCGAATCAGGTCGGGAGGTTCCGGGAGCCAGCGACCCGGCCACCCGGATTGGCAGCCCCCAGCCGCCGGATTACACAGGCCTGTTGCACCGAATGGCACAGGTCCTGCCGTCCAACCGGGATGCACAAGCCCAAGTTGCCGGGATTGCGTTCGGCACTTCCTTCGCCCTTCCGCCTGTCAGGAAAGCCCGCCCATCCGGCGGATCAGCTCCGCCAGCTTGGCGATCCCCCGTTCCAGTTCGGACGGGGACGCATACGCGTAGGACAGGCGGAGATGCCTTGCATCGGACCGGTCGTACAGATCGCCGGTATTCAGCAGCAGGCCTTCCGCAAGCGCTGCGCGGAACAGCCTAGGTAGCGGCACCGGCCGGTTCAGCCGCAGCCATACATAGAAGCCGCCCGCAGGCTTGCTCCAGACTGCAAGCCCCTCACAATGCCGCTCCAGCAGCTCCAGCATCAGATCGCGCCGCCGGCGCAGCGCAAGGCGCAGGGCGCTGCAATGCCGCTCGTGGCAGCCGTCCTCCAGCCACTTGGCCGCCGCCAGCTGCGAGAGGGAGCTGGCCCCGTAGTCGGTCTGCATTTTGATATCGGCCAGCCGCCGGATCACCTGCTCGGGACCGGCAACCCACCCGATACGCAGGCCGGGACTCGCCGATTTGGATAGGGTGCCAAGGTGCAAAACACTGCCGCTTTGGTCCATAGCCTTGAGCGGCGGAGGAGGGGGCGCATCCAGCCACAGGTCCTGGTAAGCTCCGTCTTCAAGGATCGGCAATCCCAGCGCCGCCGTCTTCTCCATCAGCTCCCGCCTCCGCTCCGCATCCATGAGGATGCCTGTCGGGTTATGGAAGGCGGGGATCGTGTACAGCAGCGCCGCCTTGGTTCGAACGGCGGCGTTCTCCAGCCCTTCCGCCATCAGGCCCTGCCCGTCCATGGGCAGGCCGCACAGCTTGACTCCCGCCGACTGGAAAGAATGAATTGAGTACATATAGGAGGGCTTCTCCAGCAGAACGGTCGATCCCTTGGGCAGAAGGCCCAGGGAAATCAGCTGAAAGCCTTGAAGCGCCCCGGAAAGAATCAGAATCGAGGAGGGGTCGGCCTGTATCCCGCTTCGGCCCAGCTCCGCGCTGAGCGCCCGCCGAAGCCGCAGGCTGCCGAGCGGCTCCTCGTACGCCAGCGGCAGCTCACCGCGCGCCAGTTCGGCCAGAATGTCGCGCATCTGTTCTCCCGGCAGCAGCTCGGGGGCGGGCTCTCCGGTCCCGAGCCGAACCAGCTCCGGCTGAAATTCCAGTCGGTTGATCGCCTGAACGGCCGGAAGATTGGGATAGTGGATGCCTTCCTCCACATAATCGTTCCAGCTTCCCGCCGTTCCCCGGTTTGCTTTCGCCGCCGCTACCCGAGTGCCTCCTCCGTGTCTTCCTTCGATGAGCCCGAGCTCGGTTAGCTGGCCGAGCGCCGCAACAATCGTGCTCCGGTTGACGCCAAGCTGCCGGGCCAGCTCGCGCTGCGGCGGGAGCTTCATCCCTGCAGGCCAGTCGCCGCCGGTGATCTTGGCGCGGAAATGTCCGGCGATTTGCGCGTAGAGCGGCAGCGGCGATAACGGGTCGGGACGCCAGTCCACCATAGCCATGCCGGCGCTGTGCCGCATGGGAATCCCTCCTTTTTGCTAAAAAGTCTTGGGCCTGCTTACTTCATTAAGAAACGGTTGCCTTCCTTCTGAAGGGAGGTGCAGCCGTTTCTTTTTCGTGCGGTCTATGGATTTCAGTATAGCATGCGAAGGGGAGACGTTTCCTTTGGTTGGGCTTTCCGCCACGCTTTTGGATGGTCCCGGAAGCGCGAAATGGCTGTACGATCATAAAGGACAAAAAAAAGCCGCGGCGCTTATGGCCGCGGCGCAAACAGCCGGGAGGGATAACACTTGGTGGACGTTATTATTCATGGGGTTATTTTGGCCGTTGGCCTTATTCTGCCGCTTGGGGCGCAGAATATTTTTGTATTCAACCAGGGCGCGCTGCAGGCCCGATATATTGGTGCTCTGCCCGTTGTGGTCACGGCGGCGCTGTGCGACACACTGCTGATCTTCGCAGCCGTAGGGGGAGTATCCCTGGCGGTGCTGTCGCTCCATTGGCTCACCCCTTTCATTTACGGGGCGGGGGCCGTCTTTTTGGTCATAATGGGCCAGAAAATTCTGCGGGAGAGGCACGCGGGCGAACAGGCAGCCGTTCTTCCGGTGAGGGAACAGGTAGGCTATGCGCTGTCGGTGTCGCTGCTGAACCCGCATGCACTGATGGACACAGTGGGCGTAATCGGAACAAGCTCCCTGCAGTATGGAGCCGCCGACCGCTGGACGTTCGCCGCCGCGGCCGCCGGGGTATCGTGGCTGTGGTTCATGGGCCTGTCCGCCGGCGGCAGGGCGCTCGGCAAGGCCGATCCTTCCGGACGGCTGGTGCGGCTGCTGAACATATTTTCGGCACTGCTCCTCTGGGGAATGGCAGGCTATATGGTCTGGCAGCTGTGGGCCGCGCTTACGGTTTAACCGCCGATTTGCGACATGCGGCGGGTCGTAGGCGTGTGGCTCTGGGCTTTTTTTCTCAAGCGCCAGCGCCATTTCGTGGGTTTTGGGCTTGTTCCCCAGCGCCTTGCGGAATAACGCGCGCACCGCTTCCGGGTCTCCCGCCAGCGGACGCACGTTATATTCGTCGGACCAATACAGACAAGCCTTGATGTGCCCGTCGGCCGTAAGGCGCAGCCGGTTGCAGTTATCGCAAAAATGCTCGCTAACCGGATGAATCAGACCGAATGTGCCTTTGGCGCCGATGACGCGTCTGTCCTGGGACGGGCCGTTCCCGGCGGGCGGTTGCGCTTCCTCGGTTTCCCATCCGGCCTCGCGGCAGGCTTCGAGCACTCTTTCCAGCGGCAGATAGGTCTGCCGCCAGGCGTCAGTTGCGCTGCCGATCGGCATATATTCGATAAACCGCACATTCAGCGGACTATTCCGGGTAAGAGCGATAAAATCCTTGATCTCGTCGTCGTTGATGCCTTTCATAAGGACGACGTTCAGCTTGATGGGCGAGAGTCCCGCCGCCTCGGCCGCCTCGATCCCCTTCAGCACCTTGGCGACTTCTCCGCCGCGTGTAATCATGGAGAACCGGTCCTGCCGCAAGGAATCTATGCTGATGTTCACCCTCGACAAGCCGGCGGCTTTCAGCGCGGCCGCTTTGGCGGGCAGCAGCAGGCCGTTGGTGGTGAGCGACAGATCCTCGATGCCCGGAATGGAGGACAGCATGGCGACCAGGCGCTCCAGATCCTTGCGGACCAGCGGCTCGCCGCCGGTAAGGCGCACCTTGCGCAGCCCGGCGGGGGCCAGTGCCTTCACGACGGAGGCGATTTCCTCATAGCTCATGATCTCGTCATGTGGCTGAAATACCATGCCTTCCGCGGGCATGCAATAGATACAGCGCAGATTGCAGCGGTCCGTAACCGAAATACGCATATAATCATGAACGCGCCCAAAAGGGTCGGTCAGCAGTTCCATTATGAGTTGTCCCCTTTCGTTGCACGGTGATTTTATTTCAAATTTTAAAGAATGATAACAGTGACGTCAATCTTGGACTTTTGACGATTCTCTATATATTATCACGACTATCCCAAGTCCAGCCAAGCTGGGAATTTAAATTTGACAGTAATGCGACAAATGAAGGGAATCCGCCATAAATTGCTCACGAAAAGCGTTTTCATTTTGGGCTATAATGAAACCATCAAACCGTGATAACTTTTAATTATCGGAAGAACGTAGTAAAATGTGGTAGGTTCGCGGCACAGCCCGTACGATTTTCCCGGGGGTGCACGCTCTATTCACAAAGCAGAGAAAGACAACGATGAGTCCGTAAGGAGCAGCCTCCGGGCTGTACGGTACGGATCAACCTTACAAGGGGGATTTACTAATGCATATGACCGTTCCTTCCCTGGAAGTTTCGGAAGCCTTCAAACGTTGGCTGGGAAGCAGGGGATTCATATACCAGCTGTTTACTGATTTTTTCGGAAGAAAACCGACCCTGTCGCTAATCGCGCAGTGGGGCCGGAATCGCCAAATCGGCGCTGCGGCCGAGATGTCCGAAGGGGGGCGCGAGCTGAAGCGCTATTTGTGCGGCCAGAAGCCGGAGGATCTTCTTCAGGTCTGCGAGGCGGAAGCTGCGGAATACGACCGGCTGATGCGCGACGAAGCCGTGGCCGGCTTTAAGCCAAGAGAAGCGGCCCTTCTCGGAGAAGCGGAGGAGTTCTGCAACGTGCTTTCCGACGTGTATGCTTCCGCAGGCATCGTGTTCAAAAAATGCGGCGACGAGGCCGATGATCACATTGCTATCGAGCTGGAGTTCATGGCCGTGCAGCACGAGCGGATGCTGTTCAACAGTTTTTCCGCCAAGAGTGCTATGGAGCTGCTGGACATCCAGGAGCAATTTTTGCGGGAGCATCTGCTGCTCTGGATTCCGGAATTCTGCGAAAGACTGGAGGCGGCGACGAACAGTCCGCTGTATCTGGGATTGTCCCGGATGCTGAAGGAGTTTCTGCCCTACGACCTTCATATGCTGCAGTCCTGGAGAGCTTCGCTGGAGAGCGCCCCTGCTGTGGTTCAGCACCGCCCCTCAGTCGCGGTTGTTTAAGAACAAGATGCCCGGAAATCCGGGCGTTTTTTTTTGTTTTCCCCCGAGTTATAGTAGTGAGGTCATTTCGTGAATAGGCTCTTTCGGTTTCCTTCCAGCTTGTCTGATGTCAGGTGAATGATTAATTCCTCGATGGCCGATAGGCTGGCTGCAGCACACAGGATACTCATCAGCACCGCTGAATGAATATAGGGGAGCGGGAAGGGGAACAGAAACAGCAGCATGCCGGTGATTTTATTCCCGTAGGTGTGGAGGATGGCGAAGGTGTTATATTTTTTCAGCGTAACGGCCATCGAAACCAATCGGATTAGTCCAATGCAGACCACCCAAACGATAATTTCGGCCGGAGGATCGATGAGGGGATACAGCCTGATGAATAATACGCCTGTCATGATGAGGTCGGCCAGGGAATCAAGCTTTTCGCCAAGTCTGCTCGTTGTCCCTGTCTTTCGGGCAATCCATCCGTCTACCATATCGCTCAGACCGCAAACCGCATAGATGACGTAAAAGGCTGCGCTCAGCGGCTTAACTGCAAGCAAACTCAAAACCAAAATCATTCGGCTGCACGATATCCCATTTGGAATCATTTTCATCACGCCACCCCGTTCAGGTTAGGATAGGCCATCCTATA
Source organism: Paenibacillus sabinae T27 (assembly GCF_000612505.1). Lineage (NCBI taxonomy): Bacteria > Bacillati > Bacillota > Bacilli > Caryophanales > Paenibacillaceae > Paenibacillus > Paenibacillus sabinae. Next base: position 4,926,236 of record NZ_CP004078.1, on the reverse strand, counting down.
TTTCAGAGCCGATAACACCTAGCTGCTGTAGGAACAAGTTTCTCAGATTCATCCGATGTTAAAAATGATCTTTCTCTCAAGCCTTTGACCGCGGTCATCCTTACGGATTTTGCTGTTTTGAGTGGCCCGGAGCTATACGGGAATCCTCGGGAGAAGGTGTATAATAGACTCATGTAACTGGGAGGAGGATGGACATGGGGCTATTCGTCGGGCTGGATATCGGCACTACAAGCGCGAAGGTGTTTCTGTTCGAAAGACACGGCAAAATCCGCGGGCAGGGCAAGGCGGCCTACACGCTTCTTGTTCCCGAGCCGGGAAGGGCGGAGCAGCGCCCTCAGGAGATTATGGATGCCGTTGCCCTGGCGTTCCGCCGGGCAATGACGAGCGGCGGGGTCAGGCCGGAGGACATCGAGGCTGTGGGGGTCAGCGCGGCCATGCACAGTCTGATGGCGGTGGACAAGGACGGCATGCCGCTGACGCCGCTGCTCACCTGGGCGGATAACCGCAGCGTCACCCAGTTGGCCGAATTGAAGCGCAGCGGAGCGGCTTCAGAATTGTATGCGCTGACAGGCACCCCGGCCCATCCCATGTCGCCGCTCGGCAAGCTGCTGTGGTGGAAGGAGAACATGCCGGAGCTGTTCGAAACGGCGGCAAGATTCATCTCCATCAAAGAGTACCTTTTGTACCGATGTTTTGGCGTGTACGCGCTTGATGTGTCGACGGCGGCGGCCACCGGGCTGCTCGACATCTCCGGGCGGGGCTGGTCTGATGAAGCGCTGGAGCTGGCCGGAATCGGAAAAGAGCGCCTCGGCGAGCTTGTGCCGGTCACCGAGGTGCTGCGGGGAATGAAGCCCGAGATGGCGGCGGCCTTCGGCTTGTCGCCCGGCACAAAGTGGGTAGTCGGAGCAAGCGACGGCGCACTCGCGAACATCGGCTCCGGCGCGGCCAGTCCCGGAAGCACCGCCGTTACAATCGACGGGGGCGGCGCGGTCCGGCGGTTCGTGACCCGGCCGATGACAGACCCGGAGGGCCGGATGTTCTGCTACCCGTTCAGCGAAGACCGCTGGCTGATCGGCGGCCCTACCAGCAGCGGCGGTGTCGCCCTGCGCTGGTTCAATGAGCAGTTCATGGGCGGCGCCCAGCCCGGCCCTTCGCTAAGGGATGCCGTCCGGGCGCATCCGGAGAGAAGGCAGCGGCGGGGAAGACATCATGCCGCTATCGATCCGGGGCAGCCCGGCTTTCTCTCGCTCGACGAGTTGATTGACCTGGCGATGACGGTGCCGCCCGGCGCAGGCGGCGTGCTGTTCCTTCCTTACCTGAGCGGAGAACGCGCTCCCTACTGGAACCCGGATGCCCGCGGCGTATTTGCCGGCGCGGGCCTGCACCACGGCCGGCAGCACTTCGTCCGGGCCGTGCTGGAAGGGGTGCTGTTCGCAGTGAACGATGTGACGGAGACGCTCAGCGGGCTGGCCAGTCCGCCGGAGCGGATGCTCGCTTCGGGCGGGTTCGCCTCGTCCGCGGCCTGGACGGGGCTGCTCTCCGATATTACGGGCCTGCGGATCGATGTCCCTGGCTGCTTTGAAGCCTCCGCTTTTGGCGCGGCGCTTCTGGCGATGATAGCGACGGGAGCACTGGATTCGCTGGATGAAGCCGACGACCGCGTCGGCATCCTGCGGAGCCACGCTCCAAGCGATGCGAACCGCGCCGTCTATGAGAAGCTGTACCCGCTGTTCAAGGACGTTTACCGGCGTCTGGAGCCGGTGTTTCCGGAGCTTGTGTCCATGCAGGGCAAGGTTTAGCGTTTGAAATAAAGAAGCCATCCAACACTGGGCCAGTGTCGGGTGGCTTCTTGCTCTTTTTCCGAAATGGCGAGCGAGTCCGGCGCTTTCTTCAATCCTACGGCAGATTACAGGTTACAGTTTTGTCGTAATCTCCCTTTTGGAGAGGATAGTTGTAGGAAGAAAGTCATCTTTCATGTAAAATGTAGGATGGTATTCTATAGCTGTTATGATTAATTGTAGAGGTAAGGTGCCGATGAGAAGAGGAATACAGTCAACGATCATCATAGGAGCTTTGCTCGCCTTTTACTATTTTGGCTTCGGCATTTTCGGAAGCACCGGCGGGACGATTATCAGTATTTTTTCCACGTTGACGGTCGTATCGATCGGACTCGCCATTTTTATGGAGAACCGCAACCCGTCGTCGACGATGGCGTGGATTCTTCTGCTTGCGCTCATTCCGGTCGTAGGGCTCGTGTTCTATTTTCTGTTCGGGCAAAATGTCTTCAAACGCCGCAAATACGACAAAAAAGCCCAGCACGACCTGATGGCCTATGAGCGGATTGAGAACGACGCCCTGCGCCTGCATCAGGATTGGTCGATGTTCAATTCCACTCAGCGCAAGCTGCTGGGCCTGTCCCAGCGTCTGGCGCGTTCACCCATCTCATTCTCTTCGGAGACGCGGGTGCTGACCAATGGCGAGGAGACGTTCGGAACGCTCCTGATGGAGCTGCGCCAGGCGAAGCACCATATCCATATGGAGTATTATATTTTCCGCGCTGATGAAATCGGGACAAGAATTCAGCAGATCCTGATTGAAAAAGCCCGCGCCGGCGTCAAGGTCCGCTTCATGTATGACGCCGTGGGCAGCATACAGCTGTCTCAGAGCTTCCTGAAGGCGATGAGCGACGCGGGGGTGAAGGTTGCGGCGTACGGCAGGTCCAAGAGCTTTTTCTCCAGCCGGGTCAACTACCGGAATCACCGCAAAATCGTGGTCATCGACGGCGATGTCGGCTTTATGGGCGGGCTTAATGTTGGGGATGAGTATTTGAGCCGCAGCAAAACGTATGGCTTCTGGCGCGACACGCATATGCTGGTGCGGGGTGAAGCGGTGCGGACGATGCAGATTATTTTTCTGCTGGACTGGATGCATACGACCGGCGAGCGGATTCTGGAGCAAGACTATTTATCGCCGCAGCTTCGCTATACGGGGGATGGCGGCGCGGTCCAGATTATCGCAAGCGGCCCGGATAACGAGAGGCGGACCCTCAAAAATATTTTCTTCTCGATGATCACCTCGGCCAAGAAGTCGGTGTGGATTGCGACGCCGTATTTTATCCCTGACGAGGACATATACACGGCGCTGGAGGTGGCTGCTCTATCGGGATTGGATGTACGCCTGCTATTCCCGGCCAAGCCTGACAAGTGGCTGCCGTTTCTCGCATCCCATTCCTATTTCCCGGCTTTGCTGGAAGCTGGCGTCAAAATTTTCGAGTATGAAAAAGGGTTTATTCATTCCAAGCTGCTTATTATAGACGGCGAAATCGCCACCATCGGCACCGCTAATATGGACATGCGCAGCTTCCATCTGAACTTCGAGGTCAATGCGCTGCTGCTGCAGACCGATAGCGTCAAGCGCATCGTCGCCGACTTTGAACGGGATTTGCTGTCCACCTCGCAGATTATCCACGAGAAATTTATGGAAAAGCGTCTGCTGGAGCGTCTGCTGGAGTCGGCGGCTAGGCTGCTGTCGCCGCTGCTGTAAAGCGCGGCATATCATTTTTCCGTTGACGAGCAGCGCCGTGACCGCTAAATAGTCAGTACGTCGTCAAGCCCAATACGTTCTGAATGCGCATGATAGCGTATTTCAGCCAGGTGAGTTTACCCTGGTAGCTTGCCGGGTGACTGTACTCGGCTCCTTGATTGTTCCACAGACGATTGAAATAGGCGTCAAGCTGGCGATAAATCGGCTGATCGCGGTCAAAAGCGGCCCAAAGATCATTCTCAAGATTATAATCGGCCAGATTGCGGGGCGTAAAATTGGCGGAGCCCCCCATTGCAATCGATCTGCCGCCTGGTTTATCCACAAAGAGCAGTTTGGTATGGTACTGTTCTTTGGTCGTGTTATACCAGCGGATGGATATTTTGCCGCCCGACCGGCGGTTCAGCTCCAGAGCAACGGGGCGGTTCGGAATGCCAATTTTGCTGCGGCCAAAAGCGTTCTCGTTCGGGTCAAGCAGAAGCCGCACGGTCACGCCGCGTTTCGAGGCTCCTACCAATTCGTTGATGATGGCCTCGTCGGCGAGATAGAACATGCCCATCCAGACCGTATCTCCCTCCAACGCCTCGCGGATAGCCTGGAGCGCATATTTGTATATTTTCCCCTCCGTTAGATACCGGATGTCCACCGGACCATCGCCGTCAGCCGGAGACTGCGGAAAGGAGGGCGGCGCCTTCAGCAGCGGACCCGCTCCCGATAAATCGGCTGCGGCCTGCTCCGTCCGCACAATATCCGCGATGATAGGTCCCTGCACCTCAAACGCGATATTGGAATTATAGGCGCTTGCGTCGTGCACATTGGCGGAAGTGATCAGCGCGGTCCGCTCGCTGACGATGACTTTTCGATGATTGGCCTTGACGTTCAGCAGCTTGAGATAGGACCTTACGGTAATGTCAGGTCCGCCGCTCGCCATCAGATTGGGAACCCAGCCCTCACCGGATTGCCCGAACCACTGGATGAATGTGCGCCACACGGCGGAGTAGGCGGGGGTCGAATCCCTCAAAGGATCGACATTGGTAACGATGACATTGATGCCCGCCTGCTTCATCTGTTCGAGCAGGGCATTGGGGGCGGAGCCGTAATTCGTATTCACTTCGTCTGTAATGAACGCGATGTCCATACTGGGGTATTTCGTTTTGTGGGCAATCAGCTTATCGGCGAGGGTACGGCTTACCGGAGGAAACTGCTGTCCTTTATGCGTATAATTGTTGAACAGGAACATATCGACAATCAGGAACTGTCTGGATTCGTCGACGATTTGCAGCATTCGCGGTAAAATGCCGCTCTCCTGCCTGCCTTTCGCACTGCCATCGGGATAAGTCAGATCATACAATAAGGTTAAATTCTTCACACGGTACACCGGGCTTTCGAACGACAAGCCGGGAGGCAGCGGCTTGTGTGTATGATAAATTATGACGCCGATCAGCCAGAGAAGAAGAAAGGAAATAGCTGCCAATGGCCATTTCAGAGGACGTCTGAAGAAATGTCCGGAACGGTTCCGTTCGGGAGCGTCATGCGGCAAGGCTGCGGGCGGACTATTGTTTATCGGATGCATACTATTGCGTCTTGGATTCATCGAAGGTTCCTCCTGTAAAAATGTGCAGCGCTTATCCGTTTCGTCCTGCTATTTATTATTACCGCCAGGAGGAAACCGGTGAAGCAGCAAGGCCGGCATCTGGAACTGCCGCTTCTGCCGCCAGCCACCCGATCATCCTCTAAAAATCACTGATCCGGGCGAAGTTGCGGATGATGCAGTCATTTCACATATATGGTTGTGCTATACTATGACAGCAGGAACAAAAAATTGATGAAAGGCCAAGAGCCGATTAATATGAACAATGAACATATACCGGAAGGAACAACCGGAGGGCGCAAGATTGAGCATGTACGCCTTTGCCTGAACGAAGACGTTGCGGGGCAGGGCATTACCACCGGCTTCGAGCATTACCGGTTCCGGCACAACGCGCTGCCGGAGCTGGATTTTGACGATATTACGCTAAGCACCTCATTTCTCGGCCGGAGTCTGCGCACGCCGCTGCTGATCAGCTCGATGACCGGCGGCAGCGCCGCGACCGGCGGGATCAATGCGCGGCTGGCCGAGGCCGCCCAGGAACGCGGCTGGGCGCTGGGCGTCGGCTCCGTCCGGGCGGCGGTGGAGCGGCCGGAGCTTGCGGCTACGTTCCGGGTGCGGGACCGGGCGCCGGATGTTCCAGTCATCGCGAACCTCGGAGCGGTGCAGCTCTCTTACGGCTTCGGCGTGGATGACTGCCGCCGGGCAGTGGAAATCGCCGGGGCCGACTGGCTGGTGCTGCATTTAAACGGCCTCCAGGAGGTGTTCCAGCCGGAAGGCAATACCGGCTTCGGCTCGCTGCTGCCGAAGGTTGAACGTTTATGCCGCAGCCTGGACGTCCCGGTCGGCATCAAGGAGGTCGGCTGGGGCATCGACGGCGAGACGGCGGTCAGGCTCTACAGCGCCGGCGCCGCCTTCATTGACGTGGCGGGGGCCGGAGGAACGTCCTGGAGCCAGGTCGAGAAATTCCGCAGCGCCGATCCGGTGAAACGCCGCGCAGCCGAAGCGTTCGCGGACTGGGGCATTCCGACCGCCGACTGCATAGAAGGCGTGCGTGCCGCGTCGCCGGAGGGCGCGCTGATCGGCAGCGGAGGCCTCCGCAGCGGCGTCGACGCCGCCAAGGCGCTGGCGCTCGGCGCGAACTTGGCCGGGTTCGGCCGGAATCTGCTCGGCCCGGCAGTAGAATCGGCGGAGGCGCTGGAAGCTGCGCTTGCGCAGACCGAGCTTGAGCTGCGGACGGCGATGTTCGGCATCGGCGTTTCCTCCGTGGCGGAACTGCGCGGAACGCCGCGGCTAGTGCGCATTTAAATACCGAAATAAGGAAGGTCTAATCATAATGATCAAACTGGTTCAAATGGACGAAGCGACGTTTCAATTTTTCATGAGTCAATCGACCAGCGACTTTGCCGAGGAGAAGGTGAAATCGGGAGCCTGGGAACCGGATAACGCGATGAAGCAGTCCAAGGAGGCGATGACGCGCTTTTTGCCCCGCGGGCTGCATACCGAAGGCGCTTATCTGTACTCTGTGGTGGAAGAAGAGGGCGATACTCATGTCGGGTATATTTGGTTCAACGTGACTGAGGGCCGGCTCGGCCGGGAAGCTTTTATCTATGACATCTATATTTATGAGCCTTTCCAGGGCAAGGGCTATGGCAAGCAGGCTATGCAGGCGCTCGACGAAGAGGCCCGGAAGATGAATGTCCGCAAAATCGGGCTGCATGTGTTCGGCCAGAACCAGCGCGCATTCGAGCTTTACAAAAAAATGGGCTACGGCGTAACCGACATTACAATGTCCAAAGAGCTGTAATGTGCAATGCGCCCGCATCTGGGCGGGTTTAGCCCAGCAGGGTTAGCTGTGGAGGACCTCCGGGGAAGGGGGTCCTTTTTTAACAGCCATGCTTGACAAGGATTAGCGGCATATCGCGGGATCTCTCAGCACTCGACAGGATGGATATGGCAGTATGTACCTGTAATTGCAGAACCTGGGCCTGCTATCATCGCCCGGTGCATTGCTTTCCCGTATGGCACAGGAAGTATTCGGGAAGTTTATAATCGGCGTCCTCTCTGCAAGGACATTTTAGTGGGGATGTCTTTCAAAAGGTGGACATTGGCACAAGGGTATTCCTTCGGAAGTGTTGTTCAATATATGGACATTGGTAGGTTCATTCACTCTATATATAGACAAAAATCTACTCGAAAGCCGCAACTTCGTGTACATGCCGGTTTTGCGGGAGTGTCCACGCTTTGAAAGACATTTTTAAGGATTTTGTATCTGTGAACAGGACAGATCACTCTGTACCAGGCGCCAGCCGGGCCGGAAACATGACATTTAAGCCGATGGCCTAAGCAGAACGGGGAACGAGAGGTCATTTTTATTCGGAAGCGCCTCGGTTCTCTTTAAAAGGGCTCAGCCCGCCGGTATTGCTGGAGAATTTGTTCTAATATATAATAGTTTAGATCGCAAGGCGTTTTGGTCAATTAACGAAAAATGGGAGTTGTCATATACATGGCTTTGAAAGCGGGTATCGTAGGTCTGCCCAACGTGGGCAAATCGACGCTGTTTAATGCAATTACGCAGGCGGGCGCGGAGTCCGCGAACTATCCTTTCTGTACGATCGACCCGAACGTCGGTGTCGTGGAAGTGCCGGATGAGCGTCTTGATAAACTGACGGAGCTGGTTGTTCCGAACAAAACGGTGCCGACCGCATTTGAGTTCGTCGATATTGCCGGACTGGTGCGCGGAGCGAGCAAGGGCGAGGGGCTTGGCAACAAGTTCCTGGCGCATATCCGTGAGGTGGACGCCATCGTTCATGTTGTGCGCTGCTTCGAGGACGAGAACATCACCCACGTTGACGGCAAGGTGAATCCGGTCAGCGATATCCAGACGATTAACCTGGAGCTGATTCTGGCCGACGTGGAGAGCGTGGAGAAGCGGATCGACCGTTCCCGCAAGAACATGAAGGGCGGCAACAAGCAGTACGCCCAGGAAGTGGAAGTGCTGGAGCGCGTCAAAGAAGCGCTGTACAACGATATGCCTGCCCGCAGCGTGGAGCTGACCGATGAAGAGCAGCTGATCGTGCGTGATCTTCATCTGCTGACGCTGAAGCCGGTGCTGTACGCGGCCAATGTCGGCGAGGACGAGGTATCCACGGCGGAGGAGAATCCGTACGTGAAGCAGGTGCGCGAGTTCGCCGCTGCCGAGAATGCGGAAGTGGTGCCGATCAGCGCGAAGGTGGAAGCGGAAATCGCCGAGCTGGAAGGCGAAGATAAGGCGATGTTCCTCGAAGAGCTCGGTCTTCAGGAGTCCGGTCTGAACCGTCTGATCAAAGCCGCCTACAAGCTGCTTGGTCTGTACACGTACTTTACGGCCGGAGTGCAGGAAGTCCGCGCATGGACGATCCGCAAGGGAACCAAGGCGCCAGGAGCGGCCGGGGTGATTCACTCCGACTTCGAGCGCGGCTTTATCCGCGCGGAAGTGGTGGCTTATGACGATCTGGTCTCCGCCGGTTCCATGAACGGAGCCAAAGAGCGCGGCCAGCTGCGTCTGGAAGGCAAGGAATATGTGGTGCAGGACGGAGACGTTATGCATTTCCGGTTTAACGTATAAAGCTTGCCTGATTATACAGTTTGCCTTTGGCGGGCGGGAAACCTTCGCAGTAGAGCGGGGCTGTCTGCCAGCGGTACCGAACGAAGGCCATTTCGCGGCGGTGTTATCATCTTGCGCGGGATGGTCTTTTTTCTTGCATATGACTTTGCGTCGGAATTTGGGTTGCCAGATAACATCATGTAGCCAAATCGGCAGTTTCGTGATATAATATAAAGTCGTGTATACCCTTTTGGATATAAGGTATAGACGTTTTTTTTACCATGATACGTTAAAATGCGATAAATCTTAAATTTGTTAACCTTAATTAGGAGAGGTGAATTCCCTTGTTGGACCGATTGCAATCTCTGGCGGACCGCTATGAGAAACTCAGTGAACTGCTTTGCGATCCGGATGTTGCAAGCGACAGTAAGAAACTGAGGGACTATTCCAAAGAACAATCCGATCTGCAGCCCGCCTATGAGGCTTATACCGAATATAGAAATGTCATGGAAGAGCTTGATGCCGCCAAAGCGATGCTTGGCGAGAAGCTTGACGACGAAATGCGCGATATGGTGAAGATGGAAATCGAGGAATTGTCGAAGCGCCAGATCGAATTGGAGGAGAAAATCCGCATCCTGCTGCTGCCGAAGGACCCGAACGACGACAAGAACGTTATTGTTGAAATCCGGGGAGCGGCCGGCGGGGATGAGGCGGCTTTGTTCGCTTCCGATCTGTACCGGATGTACACCCGTTTTGCCGATACCCAGGGCTGGCGCGTGGAACTGATGGACGCCAATACGAACGATTTGGGCGGCTTTAAAGAAGTTATCTTTATGATTAACGGCCGGGGCGCATACAGCAAAATGAAGTATGAGAGCGGCGCGCACCGCGTGCAGCGCATCCCGGCGACGGAATCCGGCGGACGGATTCACACCTCCACCTCCACTGTGGCGGTAATGCCTGAAGCTGAAGAAATCGACATCGAAATTCTTGACAAGGATATCCGTGTGGATACGTTCTGTTCCAGCGGCGCGGGCGGCCAGTCGGTCAACACGACCAAATCCGCCGTGCGCGTAACGCATATTCCTACAGGAATCGTGGCGACCTGTCAGGACGGCAAGTCGCAGAACTCCAACAAGGAGAAGGCTCTTCAAGTGCTGCGCGCCCGCATTTCCGACATGATGCGCCAGGAAGAAGAAGCCAAATACGCCGGCGAACGCAAGAGCAAGGTCGGTACGGGAGACCGCAGTGAACGTATCCGGACCTATAACTTCCCGCAGAGCCGGGTGACGGATCACCGGATCGGCCTGACACTGCACCGCCTGGATTCGGTGATGAACGGTGAGATTGAAGATATTATTTCGGCGCTCTCCATTGCGGAACAGGCCGAACTGATGGAAAAAGGAGAATAATGCTTTGAAACGGAGCGACTATGTTATGCCGCAGGTGCAAAGCATCCGGGAAGCCTTTGCGGAGGCTTCTTCTTTTTTGAGCGGCCTTGGCGTCAGCGAGCCGCAGCGCAGCGCCCAGCTTCTGCTGGAGTATACGCTGGGTCTGTCCGGGGCGGCTTATTATATGGCCTTAGCCGATCCCTTTCCGCCTGAGAAGCGGGAGCGGTGGGAGAACGCCGTAACGAAAAGAGCAAGCGGTGAGCCGGTGCAGTATATTACCGGGGAGCAGGAGTTCTACGGCCGGGTCTTCGAAGTGACGCCGGATGTGCTGATCCCCCGGCCGGAGACGGAGCTGCTCGTGGAGGCTGTGCTGCGGTATGCGGCCGAGCTGTGGCCGCAGGGCGTGGCAGGCGAGCGGGCAGCGGGAGTGAGCGATGCAGGCGAGCTAGGCGGATCGAAGGGCGATGCGAGTGAGCGGGCAGCGGGAGTGAGCGACGCAGATGAGCTAGGCGGAGCGGCGGGCGCGATCGGTGCAGGTGAGCCGGGCAGAGCGACGGGTGATGCGAGCGAGCGGGCAGCGGGAGTGAGCGATGCAGGCGAGCTAGGCGGAGCGAAGGGCGATGCGAGTGAGCGGGCAGCTGGCGGCGAATACGCAGCGGCGCGCCCGGGGCGGCGCCTGATCGCGATCGACATCGGCGCGGGCAGCGGCGCGATCTCCGTCACGCTGGCGGCCGAAGCGCCGGCGTGGCGGGTGCTCGCCGGCGACATCTCGCCGGCGGCCCTGGCCGTGGCCGGCCGCAACGCGGGGCGTCTCGGCGCGGCGGTGGAGCTACGGCTCGGCGACCTGCTCGAGCCGTTCGAGGGCCTGGAGACGGATATTCTCGTCTCCAACCCGCCCTACATTCCCGGCGGAGATATCGCCGGGCTGCAGCGCGAAGTGCGCGACCATGAGCCGCGCACCGCGCTTGATGGCGGCGAGGACGGGCTGGACCCGTATCGCCGCATGATGGAGCAGCTGCCGCTGCTCCCGGCTCCGCCGCGCCTCGTCGGCTTCGAGCTTGGCCTCGGGCAGGCGGAGCAGGTGGCCGCCATGCTGGAGTCGGCCGGGCATTGGAGCGAGATCGTGACTGTGCCCGATCTCGCGGGGATTCCGCGCCATGTGATCGGCATTGCGCGATAAATGCGTAACGCAGCGAAAGTGGTATTTTTCACCCCATTCCCTTACAATAAAGTCAGCGGCCTGTAAACTGTCCGAAGTCAGGACAAAGCCAGCATAACCACAGGGAGGCAGAGCATTGCTCCAGAAGTTTAAAAAAATCGACGGCGTCATCGTCGTGGTTCTTGTGTTGTTGATGGTGATCAGTCTGTTCTCCATATACAGTGTGACGCATGGCCGGCAAGGCCTGGACGGTTTTCACATTAAAATGTTGAAGTTTTATATTTTGGGATTCATCGCCTTTTTCGGCTTGGCGCTATTGGATTACCGGCTGCTGATCAAGTACGCGGTGTATGTTTACACGTTCGGAATCGCTCTGCTCGTACTAGTTACCTTCATCGGTGCGGAGGAGAACGGCGCGAAGGGCTGGATCAAGTTCGGGGGTTTCAGCCTGCAGCCTGCTGAGCTGTTCAAGCTGATCCTGATTTTATTTCTGGCGGCCTTTCTGTTCCGTAAGAATAAGAACCGGCTCCATTTTTGGAGAGATGTCGTGCCGCTCGGTCTGCTGGCGCTGCTTCCTTTCGTTATTGTCATCATGCAAAATGACCTGGGAAACGCGCTTTCCTACATCGTCATCCTCGGCGGGTTGCTCTGGATCGGGAACATCAAGTTTTCCCATGCGCTGATTGGACTTATCGTTACCGCCGGTTTGGTAGGCGGCAGTATTTTCTCTTATATTCATTATCATGATTCCGTCTCAAAATTTCTGAATGAATTGCGTCCCCACTTGGTGGAGCGCTTCGACCCCTGGCTTGTGCCGGATGAAGCGTCCGCGAAGGCCAGCTATCATACGAAAAACGCCAAGCTGGCGATCGCTTCCGGCGGAATGAGCGGTGAAGGCTACATGGAAGGAAGTTCGGTGCAGACGGAACGGGTTCCTTACACCTATTCGGATTCGATTTTCGTGGAGATTGCGGAAGAGTTCGGCTTTGTAGGCTCGGCTGTGCTGCTGCTGCTATACTTTATTCTGATTCACCGGATGATTCTGATTGCGCTCGAATGCAGGGACAGGGGCGGACCTTTCATCATCGTCGGCATTGTAGCCATGATGCTGTACCAGATTTTTGAGAATATCGGTGCGTTTATCGGCCTTATGCCGCTGACCGGCATTACGCTGCCTTTTATCAGCTACGGCGGCACCTCGCTTATGATCAATATGGCGAGCATCGGGCTTGTGATGAGCGTGAAGCTGTACGGGCAGGAAGAAGAAGAGGATTTGCCAAAAGCGTCTTATACGGCTCCGGCCAAACAGGGATGACCCGGGCACTTTTGAAAAGAATAGATCGAACAAAATAAAAACCGCTAGGACGCCTTAATGAAGGAGCCTGGCGGTTTTTGTGCTGATGGCCGGATTTATACGGTTTATGTATGGTCGATACTCTATGAACAGTGTACAGGCGTGCGGCAAAAATAAATAGATTCATAGGTTTGGGCGTTTCGCTTTCCGGGGATACTGACAGACATGAAGCTTAGTGGAGAGGGGTATCCCGAATGAACGTAAAAAAAGGATTTGCCGGAGATTCGCTGCGCCAGACTTTTACGTATACTGCCATTTTAATTTGTATTTTTATGCTTGTCATGATGGCCTGGGAAGGGCAAAAAACCGATGCTGCCGTAAGCGAAGGACCTATTCCGCAGGAGTCGATCCGGCTGCGGATTCTCGCCAACTCGGACGGGCCGGGGGACCAGCTTGTTAAGCGGCAGATCCGCGATAAAATTGTGGAGCAGATGAACGGGTGGGTCGCAGAGCTTGAGGACCCGCAAAGCCTCGATCAGGCGCGGGCCGTGATACGCGAGCATTTGCCGGAGCTGGAACAACTGGTGGGCGGGGAACTGCGCAAGCGGGGCATCGAGTATGGCTATAAGGTGGAGCTGGGGGTTGTTCCGTTTCCAACCAAGCTGTACGGGGGAACGGTGTATCCCGCCGGAGAATATGAAGCACTTCGCGTAACACTGGGAGAAGGAAAGGGTCAGAACTGGTGGTGCGTGCTGTTCCCGCCGCTCTGCTTCATCGACGCGGGTTCGGGCGATGCGGCGGCCAAACCGGCAGGGGAGGCCAAGGCCGTGAAGGTGTCGGCGGACGGAAATGCTGGCTCCGGAAAAGTGAAGCAAGGCCAAGCGGGGTCGGCAGGCGATCGGCAGCCGGATTCCTCGGCCCAGGCGGGGGCCGCCGGAGAGCAGCCGAAGGTGCGGTTCTTTGTATGGGACCTGCTGCTCAAAATCGGACACTGGCTTAGCAGCTTGTGGGCATAAATTCTATTGTTTTGCTGCCGGATATGTTACTATTTTCTTATAGAGAAGCGGCCCCACGCGGTGGGGCCGCTTCTGCTTAAACTAACGGAGGCATGGGAACATGGAAACGAAGTATTGGAAGCTGAGCAGTGCGGAGAGGGAAGCCGGACGGGAACGGACCCGGCGGATGAGGCGGTGATTGCGGAAGCGGCAGAGCTCTTGAAGGCGGGAGAGACCGTTGCTTTTCCAACCGAGACGGTGTACGGGCTCGGAGCTGACGCGCGGAACACGGAGGCGGTCGAGGCGATTTTCGAGGCCAAGGGGCGGCCGTCGGACAATCCTCTGATTGTTCACATCGCCGACCGTGCGGCGCTCGGAGAGCTTGTGACGGAGGTGCCTCCAGTGGCGGCGGCCCTGATGGATGCCTACTGGCCCGGTCCGCTGACCGTGGTGCTGCCGCTTAGGGCCGGCGTACTGTCCTCGCGCGTCACCGCGGGACTGGACACGGTCGGCGTACGCATGCCGGACCACCCTGTGGCGCTGGCCCTGCTGGCCGCGGCCGGATGCCCGGTCGCCGCTCCAAGCGCCAACCGCTCCGGACGGCCGAGCCCGACGCTGGCTGGCCATGTGCTCGATGATCTGGCCGGCAAGATCGGCGGCGTGCTGGACGGCGGCGCCGCTGGCGTCGGTCTGGAGTCGACCGTCGTGCAGGTGCAGCCGGACGGCTCCGTCGCAGTGCTCCGGCCCGGCGGCATCACGGCCGCGCAGCTGGCGGCCGTCGCGGGGGAAGCCGCCGTCACAGGCGTTTCGGCGGCGCCCGATTTCACGCCTCCGCAGGAAGCGGCGGAGGCCTCATCACGCCCCGCCGCCCCGGACGCGGCGGGGGATGGAAGCCCGGCTCCGCGCGCGCCGGGCATGAAGTACGCGCACTACGCGCCGCGGGGCTGGCTCGGCGTCGTGCGCGGGTCTTCGCCGGCGAGCGCGGCGAAGACGGCTGCGGGCCTGCTGGACGCGGCCCGCGGGCGCGGCGAGAAGACGGGGATGCTCCTCTTCGAGGAGCATCTGCCCCTGTATCCCGCCGGCGCCGCCGACTGTGTTGTCTCCCTCGGCCCGCTGGCCTCGCCGGAGACGGCCGCCCGCTTCCTTTATGCCGCGCTGCGGCGCTTCGATGAAGCGGGAGCGACTTATATCCTGGCCGAAGCCTGCCCGGAGACGGGGCTCGGGTCCGCGATTATGAACCGGCTGATGAAGGCCGCCGCCGGCTGCGTGATTGACGCCGAATAGCCCTCCCTTTTCCAATTTATAGAATGTTTGTCCTCTTGTCCGCATATCGTGGTTGTACAAGAGATTCGGACATGGAGGTATGGGAATGGGCATGGGAGAAGTGCAGGCCGGTTGGGGCCAGATCGTAACCATTGCAATCATGGCGATCGCTCTGGGCATGGATGCCTTTTCACTTGGCGTAGGAATCGGAATGAGAGGCATCCGTCTTCTTCATGTACTGCAAATGGGCTTGCTCGTTGCTTTTTTTCATGTGCTGATGCCTCTTCTGGGGCTGGTAGCCGGAAACTATGTCGGACACCTGCTTGGACGGGTAGCGGGAATTGCCGCCGGAGGCCTGCTTGTCGCGCTGGGCTGCCATATGGTGCTCGGTTCGTTCCGCGTCGGTGAGAGCAATGAAATGCGAGGGATGGACCACCGTACGCTGTGGGGAATGCTGCTCATTTCGCTCAGCGTCAGCATCGACTCCTTCTCGGTCGGCCTGTCGCTTGGGGTATTTGTGAGCCATGTGCTGCTGACGGTGCTGGCCTTCGGGGCCTGCGGCGGAATTATGTCGATCACCGGCCTGCTGCTCGGGCGGCGTGTGAGCCGAGGACTCGGAGAATACGGAGAAGCGCTCGGCGGGGCGATTCTGCTTGGGTTTGGCTTGCTGTTCATCTTCTGATACAATAGCGGCAAAAGAGTAAATCCCATGGAGGTGATCAGCATGCTTCATATTTTGTTCGTCTGCACCGGCAATACCTGCCGCAGTCCAATGGCTGAGGGCCTCATGCGCAAACTGTCGGCGGAGCGGGGTATCAATCTGGAGGTGCGGTCCGCCGGGGTTTCCGCGATCTCCGGAACGCCGATGTCAAGGCATGCGGCGGCCATATTACGGGATGAAGGCGTTAACGACTTGATTACATCCTCCCAACTTTCGGGCGAGCTGCTGAATTGGGCCGATCTGGTGCTGACTCTCACCCAGAGTCATAAGCGGCATGTTCTGCACTATTTTCCAAAGGCGGTTTCCAAGACGTTTACCCTGAAGGAATACGTGCAGGATGAGGACGCAGTCCGCAGGGATCTGGAGGAGCTTGACAGCTTGTATGCCGGAACGGAATTGGCCGCTTCGCTCGGACAGGAACCGAAGGCCGCCGATCTGCAGCGGATTATCGAGATCCGCCAGCGGATACCAAGTGCGGACATTATGGACCCGTTCGGCGGAAGCCGCGAGGACTACGAATATGCGGCGGCGGAAATCCGTTCATCGCTGCACAAGCTGCTGGATAAGCTTGAAACCTTGCATCGTCTGTAAAAATATTAGTAAGCTACGGTTGATTTTCGGGGCAGCATGATTTAAGATATAGACAAATAATCGGTTCCGGTGTAACTGGCGACAAGTGTGGACCAACCACGATGGAGCATCGGAATAAACGGCCGGTCGCCTGGGCAAAAGAGCAATTCCGCAGCTGTCTGCGGACTGCTCTTTTTTGTTTAAAATCTATGAATGAGCAGGCAGCGGGCATGTTATCCTGACCGTATCAGACAACTTGGTTCTCTGAGGAGGTAAAACGGTGAAAAATTACGGAAAGCGGGCGGAGGATAAAATCTTCGCCGCCCCTGACCCGTCCGGCGGCGGACGCGGCCTTGCGGTGGAGTTGTCTATCGCCGAACAGACGCTGCTCGTGCTGAAAGAGCTGGCCGAAGCCGGCGGGATCGGACCGGGCAAGATACTGGTTGTCGGCGTCAGCACGAGCGAGGTGGCCGGTGCGCGCATCGGCACCGGCGGCGCGCTGGAAGTGGCGGAGCAGCTGTTGTCCGGGGTGAACCGGGCTGCGGAGCAATTCGGGTTTTCCCCGGTATTTCAGTGCTGCGAGCATTTGAACCGGGCCATTGTAATGGAACGGAGTCTGCTGGAGCAGCTCGGCTTGACTGAAGTGTCGGCGGTGCCGATTCCGGGGGCCGGCGGTTCAATGGGCGCCGCGGCTTACCGGGCAATGACTGATCCCGTATTGGCCGAAACGGTGCAGGCCCATGCAGGCATCGATATCGGCGAGACGCTGATCGGCATGCATCTGCGCCGCGTCGCGGTGCCTTTCCGGCCTTCGCTGCGCTATATCGGACAAGCCCGTGTGAATGCGGCCTACACCCGGCCGCCGCTGATCGGCGGCGAGCGCGCCGTGTACCGGAAGCAGGAAGAAAGCGGCTCGAAGCTGTGTGATTAGGGAAGGATAAATCCCATCTCATAAACTTATTTTCAGGGAGGAAACAAGAACAATGGAACAATTGCGCAAGAGTGATCCGGAAGTGCTGAAAGCGATGGGACTGGAGCTTCAGCGTCAGAAGGCCAATATCGAGCTGATCGCTTCGGAGAATATCGTGAGCGAGGCCGTCATTGAGGCGATGGGCTCCGTATTGACGAATAAATACGCCGAGGGTTATCCGGGCAAGCGCTACTATGGCGGTTGTGAAGATGTGGACATCGTCGAGAATCTGGCCCGCGACCGTGCCAAGCAGCTGTTCGGCGCCGACCATGCCAATGTGCAGCCGCACTCCGGCGCGCAGGCGAACATGGCCGTTTACCTTGCTGCGCTTAATCCGGGAGATACGGTGCTCGGGATGAACCTGGCCCATGGCGGACACTTGACACACGGCAGCCCGGTTAACGCTTCCGGCCTGCTCTATAATTTTGTTGCTTACGGCGTTCAGGAAGACACCTTCCTTATCGACTACGACGAAGTGCGCAAAGCCGCATTCAAGCATCGTCCGAAGCTGATCGTCGCCGGCGCAAGCGCCTATCCGCGCACGATCGATTTCGAAGCGCTGGCTTCGATTGCAAACGACGTCGGAGCGCTGTTTATGGTCGACATGGCGCATATCGCTGGCCTGGTAGCTGCCGGACTGCATCCTAGCCCTGTTCCGCATGCTCATTTCGTGACCACAACCACCCATAAGACGCTTCGCGGCCCGCGCGGCGGCATGATTCTCTGCAAACAGCCGTGGGCTGCGGCGATTGACAAGGCCGTATTCCCGGGATCGCAAGGTGGTCCGCTGATGCACGTCATCGCGGCCAAAGCCGTTTCCTTCGGCGAAGCTCTTCAGCCGTCCTTCAAGACCTATGCGGAGAACGTGGTGAAGAACGCGAAGGTGCTTGCGGAAACTCTGATCGGCGAAGGCGTCAATATCGTCTCCGGCGGAACCGACAACCATCTGATGCTGGTCGATACGCGAAATTTGAACATTACCGGCAAGGATGCGGAAAAAGTGCTCGATTCCATCGGCATCACCGTCAACAAAAATGCGATTCCGTTCGATCCGACCAGCCCGTTCATTACAAGCGGCATCCGGATCGGCACGCCTGCGGTTACTTCGCGCGGCATGGACGAGCAGGCGATGACCGAGATCGGCCGGCTTATCGCCGCCGTTCTCAAGAATCCGAAGGACGAAGCGACACTGAAAGACGCCGCCAGCCGGGTTGCCGCGCTGACTGAGCGCTTCCCTATCTACCCTGAACTGAAATATTAATCGCTGCTAAATGGGGCATGCCCTATCGCCCCTAGCGTTACATTTAAAGCCTCTGCATGTCCGTCTGATCGGCTGCGGGGGCTTTTTGATACTACCATAATTATGTCTGTAAACGGATGCAGAACCAAAAAGGATGACGTATCCAAGTCTTCTTAACAGAACGTTCACAGGAATGCGCTGTTAAAGGAATGAAAATTGCAGAAAAGTGTGCAGAAAGTTCATGCAACTTTCAAGAAAAATCATGAAAAAAGTGTGAAAAGTAGGACGATCAGCGAACCCGGCTTCTTCATCCCGGCCTGCCGCCCTCCCTAGGTGAAATGCGCATCCAGTGATGATATAATATACAGGATTTAGCCGCGAAAGGGGCAGCCCCGCCTCGGCTTGCACAAGACTTACAACTACCGGAGGGACAAGCGAATGGGAAAATTGGTGATTTGCGATCATCCATTGATCCAGCACAAACTGACTTTTATACGCGATGTGCGGACTAATACGAAGGAATTTAGAGAACATGTAGACGAAGTGGCTACTCTGATGGCCTATGAAATTACGCGGGACATCCCATTAGAAACGATTACGGTGCAGACCCCGGTCGCCGAAACGCAGGGCAAGGTCATTTCCGGCAGAATGCTGGGACTTATTCCGATCCTGCGGGCGGGTCTGGGAATGCTGGAAGGCGTCCTGAAGCTGCTCCCTGCAGCGAAGGTGGGCCATGTTGGCCTGTTCCGCGACCCGGAGACGCTCCAGCCCGTCGAATATTATATCAAGCTGCCTACCGATGTGCAGCAGCGTGAGCTGATTGTCATCGATCCGATGCTGGCTACCGGCGGCTCCGCGATCGCAGCTATTACTTCGCTCAAGAACCGCGGGTGCACCCAGATCAAAATGATGAATCTGATCGCCGCTCCCGAAGGCGTTGCTGCTGTCCAGGAAGCCCATCCGGATGTTGACATTTATGTTGCCGCGCTTGACGACCATCTGAACGATCACGGCTACATCGTGCCGGGCCTTGGCGACGCCGGCGATCGGCTGTACGGAACGAAGTGAATACCCGAAGCGGGAGAAGAAAGGAAATGGATCATGTCCAAGATTAAAGTAATGACGATTTTCGGCGTCCGTCCCGAGGCGATTAAGATGGCTCCGCTGGTGCTTGAGCTTCAAAAGCATCCCGAGCATATCGAGTCGCTCGTTTGTGTGACGGCCCAGCACCGTCAGCTGCTCGATCAGGTGCTTGAAGTATTTAACATTGTCCCCGACTACGATTTGGATGTCATGAAGGACCGGCAGACGCTGAACGAAATTACGATCCGGGTTCTTCAAGGACTGGAGCCTGTGCTGCGGGAGGCGAAGCCTGATCTTGTACTGGTGCACGGCGACACGCTGACCACGTTTTTGGCAAGCTACGCATCCTTTTTACAGCAAATTCAGGTTGGGCATGTGGAAGCGGGCCTGCGCACCTGGAACAAGCTGTCCCCTTATCCGGAGGAGATGAACCGTCAGCTGACCGGTGTGCTCGCCGATCTGCACTTCGCTCCAACCGACTGGTCGGCAGGGAATTTGAGACATGAAAACAAAAAAGAATCAAGTGTTTATATCACAGGCAATACGGTAACCGATGTGTTTCAATATACCGTACAGCCGGGCTACCGGCATCCGGTACTGGACTGGGCTTCAGGAAAAAGACTTATTTTGATGACGGCGCACCGCAGGGAATCCCAAGGCGAACCGCACCGTCATATTTTCCGTGCCGTCAAAAGAATTGCTGATGAATTCGAAGATGTCGCCATCTGCTATCCCGTGCATCCGAGTCCCGCGGTTAAGGAACCGGCGTACGAGATTTTGGGCGATCATCCCCGAATCAAGCTGATCGATCCGCTGGATGTCGTGGACTTGCATAATTTTTATCCGCATACCCACTTGATTTTGACCGATTCCGGCGGCTTGCAGGAAGAAGCTCCGTCTTTTGGAGTCCCTGTTCTCGTGCTGCGCGACACTACGGAGCGCCCGGAAGGCATCGAGGCGGGAACGCTCGAATTGGTGGGTACGGACGAGGAGAAGGTGTATCAACGGACACATGCTTTGTTGACTGATCAGGATCTCTATCAGTCCATGAGCCGGGCCGCCAACCCGTATGGAGATGGTAAAGCATCCGGACGAATTGTCAGTGCGATTTTGCACCATTTTGGAATAAATGAAGAGCGTCCGGAACAGTTTCACAGAATGTTCACAAATGATTCGGGAGTCTCCGAAGTCAAACCGTGAAAGAGTTTTAAATAGCATACAGTAAAACTGTACGGTTTATATGGTTTTGGAATGTTTTGCTGTGATTATTTTCATATTTTCAGCGATTTTTAGCGCTGTCGCGTTAGTTTGACAAACTCTTGTAACATTCAGTAAAATGAATTGGAATTCCAAGGGTGGGGTACTATGAAACAGCCTGAACAACCGAATAATGGAGAACGAAACTTGGGCAAATCGCTACAGGCCATGGGTCTTGTCAGTGCGATAGGAATTGATCTCGCCGGCTGTACCTTGGGAGGTTATTTTCTGGGCAACTGGCTGGGAGGCAAATGGGGGAATCCGGGACTTTGGATCGGTGTAGGCGTTCTCTTCGGCATGTTATCAGGTGCGGCAAGTATAATCGCTGTTATTAAGAGGGTGATGAAGGAGAGCGATGAATGACACACTCAGGCTGAACAGGCTGCTGTTTGCCGTAATTATGGCGATAATAGCGGTTTGTCTTGTCATCGCGGAGCTGATGCCTCTTCACCGTGCGGTTTATTATGGAGTAATACTCGGCGCCGCCGTCAGCTGTTTGAACGTGATGCATGCAGGTTACAGGGTGCTCCGCGTTACCCGGAATGTGACGGAAGGACGCAAGGGCTCGGGTTTTGGATTTGGCGTGAGAATTGCAAGCTCCATCTTGGCGATCATGCTTGCTTTGAAGTTTCCTGATACTTTCAACGAAATCGCGGTCTGCGCAAGTTTGGTGATTGGCCAATTCCTGCTTTTTATCATAAGCTTCGTTCTTGTGTTAAAGAATGAATGAACCTTGCTGCTGAGAAAGGGGTGATTAAAACATGCATGAATCGCCGATTATTCATTTGGCGGGACTAGATATCGACCTGTCCATTGTACTGATGCTGGTTGTGACCTGTGCGATTGTATTCCTTATCGCCCGTCTGGCTACCCGCAATTTGTCGGTAGAAAACCCCGGCAAAATGCAAAATTTTCTGGAATGGGTGGTCGAGTTCGTTCAGGGCCTGATCTCAAGTACCATGGATCTTAAGAAGGGCAAGCCTTTCCTGTCCCTTGGTATGACGCTGATTATGTTTATCTTCGTCGGCAATATGCTCGGACTTCCGTTTGGTATTGTGACGGAGTATCACGATGCGAGCAAGGCCCATATTTTCGGCCATGAGCTTGTGACCGTAACGGAGAAGCTACATACAGAAGAGGCTGCACACCCTGGAGAAGAAGCGGAAGTTGGAGTGGCTTGGTGGAAATCTCCGACGGCCGACCCGGCGGTTGCTTTGGGACTGGCCGGTTTGATTTTCGTAATGGTTCACTTCCTGGGGCTTACCCGGAATACGAAGGGCTACCTGAAACACTATTTTCAACCGTTCTGGTTCTTCTTCCCCATCAACCTTATTGAGCAGTTCTCCAAGCTGCTCACGCACGGCATGCGTCTATTCGGTAATATTTTTGCCGGTGAAGTGCTGATTTCGGTGCTGGTACAGCTCGGATCTTCGGGGCCAATCGGAACCGTCGCTTCTATTCCGTTCCTTGTGATCTGGCAGGGCTTCAGTATATTTGTCGGCTCTATCCAGGCTTTCGTCTTTACGATTTTGACATTCGTGTACATTTCTCAAGCAATCGACACCCACGAAGAGCATTAATTCCGGGCTGGGCGCACTATTTGCACCCGGTTCTGAAATAAATCAAAAACTACAACAATTACAGATCTCTAAGGAGGATTTTTCAAATGGGAGTTTTGGCATTTGTGGCTGCTGCAATTGCAGTGGGTCTTGGCGCGCTGGGCGCTGGTATCGGTAACGGTCTGATTTTCAGTAAAACAATTGAAGGGATCGCCCGTCAACCCGAAGCGAAATCCACTCTGCAAACAACTGCTTTTATCGGGGTAGGTCTGGTAGAGGCCCTGCCGATCATCGGCGTTGTCTTGGCGTTCATTTTCTTCGGCCGAGCATAATTTAGATTGCACATTAATTGGCGGGGAAGGCCATGGCCCTCCGCGCTTTCTTTTTGGGCAAGAGCCTTGTCTATAGTATTTCGATTAACGAAGTTACCGGAAAGGAGTGACCCTAATTGAGTTTTTCAATTCCATCCCTCGTCCTGGCGCTGATCGCTTTTCTAATCTTGTATTTTCTGCTTAACAAATACGCTTTCGGCCCCTTGTTCTCCGTAATGGAGAAACGGCGCGAGCTTGTATTGCAGCAAATTAATGAAGCTTCGCAGACGCGCGAGCAGGCGGTCGCTTACGTAGAGGAACAGAAGCAGGCTCTCCAGGATGCCCGCAAGGAAGCTTACGATATTATCGAGCAGTCCAGACAGACGAGCAGCAAGCAAACCGAACAACTGCTTGAACAAGCCAAGGCGGAAGCTACCCGAATCAAGGATGAAGCTCTCCGTGACATTCAAAGCGAGAAGAACAAGGCCGTCGAGGCGCTGCGCAGCGAGCTCGGTTCGGCTTCCGTAAAAATCGCATCCAAGCTGCTTGAGAAGGAAGTCAGCTCGGACGCCGCGCAGGAGGAACTCGTTGATCAATACCTCAAAGAGGTTGGGGGCAGATCATGAGTCAGGATACGGTAGTCGCCAAAAGATACGCGAAGGCATTGTTCGAGGTGGCCTTTGAAGAGAAGAAGACGCTGGAAGTGGAAGAAGAGCTGAAAGCTCTGGTTTCCGCGCTGGCTTCCGATACGGATCTTCAAAGATTCATCAGCACTCCGAAGATTTCGGGGGAAGACAAGCTCGCGGTGCTCAAAAACACGCTGAGTGGCAAGCTCTCAACGCTTGTAATCAACACGCTTGAACTTCTCGTGGAGCGCGGCAGAATGAGCATTCTTTCGGACCTTCTGGACAGCTACATCAAGATCGAAGGCGAGAGCCTTGGATTGGCCGACGCTACCGTCTACTCCACTTACAAGCTGGACGAACGGGAAATGAAGACTGTCGCCGAAGAGTTCGGAACCTTATCCGGCCGGAAAATCCGGGCTACCAATGTAGTCGACAAAAGCTTGCTTGGCGGACTTAAAGTGGTCATCGGCGATACGCTGTACGACGGCAGTCTGGCCGGTAAGCTTGAACGTCTGGAAAAATCCTTTAACGATAAGCATAGAAGATAGGGGTGAGCTAGTTTGAGCATCAGACCTGAAGAAATCAGCACTTTGATTAAAAGTCAAATCGAACAATATAAATCCGATATTGAAGTAGCCGAAATCGGAACCGTCATTCAAGTCGGCGACGGGATCGCCCGCGTGTACGGTCTGGAAAATGCGATGGCAGGCGAGCTGCTCGAATTCTCCAACGGCGTCGTAGGTATGGCGCTCAATCTGGAGGAAAGCAACGTCGGTGTCGTTATCCTCGGTGAATATACGGAAATCCGCGAAGGCGATCAAGTCAAACGCACGGGCCGCATCATGCAGGTTCCCGTCGGCGAAGCGCTGCTCGGCCGTGTCGTTAACCCGCTTGGCCAGCCTCTGGACGGCAAGGGTCCGATCGAAACGACGGAATTCCGTCCGGTTGAGAACAACGCTCCAGGCGTTATCGAGCGTAAATCGGTACACGAACCGATGCAGACAGGTCTCAAGGCGATTGACTCCATGGTACCGATCGGCCGCGGACAGCGCGAGCTGATTATCGGCGACCGTCAAACCGGTAAAACGGCTATCGCCATCGACGCCATCATTAACCAAAAGGGCAACGGTATGAAGTGTATCTACGTTGCCATCGGACAAAAGCAATCCACGGTTGCGCAGGTCGTTGAAACGCTTCGCCGCCACGGCGCGCTGGAGTACACGATCGTCGTTACCGCTTCGGCTTCCGAGCCGTCCCCGCTGCTCTACATCGCTCCGTACGCGGGCTGCGCAATGGGCGAATACTTCATGTACAAGGGCGAGCACGTTCTGGTCATCTATGACGACCTGTCGAAACAGGCGGCCGCTTACCGCGAGCTGTCCCTGCTGCTCCGCCGTCCTCCGGGCCGCGAAGCATTCCCTGGTGACGTATTCTATCTGCATTCCCGTCTGCTGGAACGCGCTGCGAAGCTCAGCGACGAACTTGGCGGCGGTTCGTTGACCGCTCTGCCATTCATCGAGACTCAGGCTTCCGACGTATCGGCATACATCCCGACGAACGTTATTTCGATCACCGACGGCCAGATCTTCCTGGAGTCCGACCTGTTCTACTCCGGACAGCGTCCGGCGATCAACGTCGGTATCTCCGTATCCCGCGTAGGCGGATCGGCGCAGATCAAAGCGATGAAGAAGGTTGCCGGCTCGCTCCGTCTGGATCTTGCCCAATACCGCGAGCTGCAGGCGTTTGCCCAGTTCGGCTCCGACCTGGACAAATCGACTCAGGCCCGTCTGAACCGCGGCGCGCGGATGATGGAAATCCTGAAACAGGGTGTAGGCCAGCCGCTTTCCGTCGAGCATCAGGTTATCAGCTTGTACACAGCGGTCAAAGGATATCTGGATGATATCCCGGTTAAGGATGTCAGACGCTTTGAAAAAGAATTCCTTTCCTATATAGACAGCAACGCGTCTGAAGTTGCCGCATCCATTACGGAAACGAAGGATCTGACGGCTGATAATGAAACGGCGCTGAAGGCTGCTATCGAGAAGTTCAAAAAAGGTTTTGCCGCCAGCTAAGAACTGGACTGGCGCAATCGATAAGGTAACGGGAGTATTGAAGCAAGCTTTGGTCTAGGCCAAAGCTTGCAGATATGCTTACGAAGATAGCTTTGGCTTCGCCAAAGCTTTAAGGTGGTGAAATCATGGCAAGAAGCATGCGTGATATTAAACGTCAAATCAAAAGCGTTCAGAACACCAGACAAATCACCAAAGCGATGGAAATGGTCGCCGCCTCCAAGCTGAGAAAGGCGCAGGAGAAAGCGGAAGCGGCCCGTCCATACTCGCAGAAGCTGAAAGAAGTCGTGTCGAATATCGCTGCCGGTACCACAGGAATCCAGCACCCCATGCTGGTGAGCCGTCCCGTCAAGAGAACCGGATATATCATCATCACTTCGGACCGCGGCCTGGCCGGAGGGTACAATGCCAATATTTTGCGGAAAGTGACAACCCTTATCCAGGAGCGTCATAAGTCCCAGGATGAATACGGCTTGTTTGTCATCGGCCGCAAAGGCCGCGATTTCCTGCGCCGGCGCAATTATCCGATCGTCGAGGAAGTGACCGAGCTTTCCGACACCCCGTCTTTCTCCGACATTAAGTCGATCGCCTATGCCGCGGTAGGACAATTCGAAGAAGGCGTGTTCGATGAGATCTATATCTGCTATAACGTGTTCGTCAATCCGATCAGCCAAATTCCGACGGTGGAGCGTCTTCTTCCGATGGATGGAGTCGGCAAGAAGGAAGAAACTCAAGGTCATGAGCTTAAAGCGGGCTATGAATACGAACCGTCGCCGGAAGGCGTGCTTGAAGTTCTGCTGCCCAAGTATGCGGAGACCTTGATTTACAGCGCTATCCTCGACGGCAAAGCCAGCGAGCTCGGCGCCAAGATGACGGCAATGGGCAGTGCGACCAAGAATGCCTCGAAAATGATCGGTAACCTGACGCTTACGTACAACCGTGCCCGTCAGGCGGCTATTACTCAGGAAATTACCGAGATCGTAGCGGGTGCAAACGCCCAAAGCTAATATATGAGAACAGGTAAGCTTCCTGGCTTGAATGGATTTGCCGGGCGCTTAAACAGGTCTTCTATTTCGAAGAGTAAGGAACGATGCCTTGGAACAAGGCGCGGACGTTTCTTCTTGAAATATCAGAAAGGATAAGCTTCGCGCTTATCCTTAACCTGATATTTTTACGAGAAACGATGCCTTCCTCTTCCAGAGGACGGCGAAGCCGTTTCTTCTTAGGTAACAGTTTTCAAGGAGGGAAACATAGATGAACGTAGGACGCGTAGTTAGCATTATGGGTCCGGTTGTCGATATTGAATTTGAACGCGGCCAACTGCCCGAGATCTTCAATGCCATCAAGATCGCAGCCAGCCCGGAGCAAGGACGTAAGAACGAGCTGACACTGGAAGTATCCAATCATCTGGGCGACAATCTGGTACGCTGTATTGCCATGTCCTCCACGGACGGACTGGTTCGCGGTCTGGATGCTGCCGATCAGGGAGCCCCGATTTCGGTTCCCGTCGGTGATGTTACACTCGGCCGGGTATTCAACGTGCTGGGAAATACGATCGATAACGGCGAGGAGATCGGCGAATCGCAGAAGAACCCGATTCACCGTCTGGCTCCGACATTCGACGAGCTGTCGACACAGGCGGAAATTCTGGAGACCGGAATCAAGGTTATCGACCTGCTTGCACCTTATGCCAAAGGCGGTAAAATCGGCTTGTTCGGCGGTGCGGGCGTAGGTAAAACGGTAACGATCCAGGAATTGATCAACAACATCGCGCAGGAGCACGGCGGTATCTCGGTATTTGCGGGCGTAGGTGAACGTACCCGTGAAGGTAATGACCTTTACCACGAAATGACCGACTCCGGCGTTATCAAGAAGACAGCGATGGTGTTCGGGCAAATGAACGAACCACCGGGCGCGCGTCTGCGCGTTGCGCTGACAGGTCTGACGATGGCGGAATATTTCCGCGATGTGGAAGGCCGCGACACGCTGCTGTTTATCGACAACATTTTCCGCTTCACGCAAGCGGGCTCCGAGGTATCCGCATTGCTGGGCCGCATGCCTTCCGCAGTAGGTTACCAGCCGACGCTGGCAACAGAAATGGGCCAATTGCAGGAACGGATCACTTCCACCAAAAAAGGCTCCGTTACTTCCATCCAGGCAATCTACGTTCCAGCGGACGATTACACCGACCCCGCTCCGGCAACGGCGTTCGCCCACTTGGACGCAACGACGAACCTGGAGCGTAAAATCTCCGAGAAAGGGATCTTCCCGGCGGTGGACCCGCTGGCATCCAGTTCCCGGATTCTGGCTCCTGATGTCGTTGGCGAGGAGCATTACAATGTGGCTCAGGGCGTTAAGCAATTGCTGCAGCGCTATACCGAGCTTCAGGATATTATCGCCATCCTCGGTATGGATGAGCTGAGCGAGGAAGATAAGCTGATCGTGGCCCGTGCCCGTAAGGTAGAGCGCTTCTTGTCGCAGCCTTTCCATGTGGCGGAGCAGTTTACCGGTTTCAAAGGTGCATATGTACCGATCAAGGAAACCGTCCGCAGCTTCAAGGAGATTCTGGAAGGCAAGCATGACGATCTTCCGGAAGCGGCGTTCCTATACGTAGGCACAATTGAGGAAGCTGTAGAAAAGGCGAAGACGTTGTAACCTGAAGCTTTGAGGAGGAATTCGAAGTGAACACCTTTTTGTTGGAAATTGTCACGCCGGATCACCTCGTATTTGCCAAGCAGGTTAACAGCTTGACCGTACGTGGGATAGAAGGCGATCTGGGCATTTTGCCGGGACATGTTCCGCTTGTAACTCCGCTTCAGGTTGCACCGATGACCATCAAATCGGACGCCGGTGTGACAACGGTCGCCGTTCACGGCGGCTTTATTGAAGTGCACAAGGATAAAGTGACCGTGCTGGCGGAAAGCGCCGAGCTGCCGAGCGATATCGATCTTGAACGTGCTGAGGCAGCCAAGGAACGGGCGCAGCGGCGCTTGCAGTCCCGCGGCAAGCAGGACGACATCGATCACCGCCGCGCCGAGCTCGCGCTGCAGCGTGCGGTTACGCGGATTAAAGTGTCCGCCGGAAAAGGACAAAAATAAATGAAAATGCAGTCTGGCCATATGCCGGGCTGCTTTTTTTATGCTCTGAAATTTTTGAGTCTTATAGAGTTTTTGGTGAACAGAATGTAATTTTTAGGCTGCTAAATCTGTAACAAAAGATGTCATTTTGTAACTTCTGAAAGGACATTGGGTCTGATAGCGTTTACCTGGAGGATTTGAGTTAAAAAAATGTAAAAGTACTGGATTCTTTTCCATTACGCAAGTATGATATAAGAGTCGATTTCCGAGCAAGTCTAGGTTTGGGGGGTTAGGATGGGGAACATCATGATAAACGAATTAACCGGCTCTCTGGGGATCAGCGGGCTGATGTCAATGGTTGTATCGCTGCTGTGTGTGGCATTATCCTGGTGGGCCCTGCAGAACCTAAAGCTTGATTTGATCATAAGATATCCCAAGAGCCCGCAAGGGCGGCTGCTTCATTTGCTGCTGGCTATTGTATTGGGACATTTTGTGGCGGGCTTCCTGCTCGATTACCTGGGCTACAGTGTCCAAATACGTCATATGTTTTAATTGCGGACGGTCCGGTTATTAATGTCATAGCCGGTTTCGCCAAAAAACGCCGCATAATTACATTTTTTTTGTAAAAACTTAAATCAAGAAGTGTCCCACGCAAGACCGGGGCCAAGCAGCGGAAATCGAAGCCTTATTAAATTGATTTTTAACTAAATTGATTACTCAAACAAGCAAGGATATGGAGAATGACACGAATGTCAGAGAAAATAATGGACGCGGAGGGAACCGAAAGATGAGTAAATTTATCGTCCGCGGTGGCAAAAGATTGACCGGAAGCGTGAAAGTAAGCGGCGCTAAAAATTCCGTACTACCGATCATAGCCGCCTCTCTATTGGCTGAAGAAGGAGAAAGCGTCATTGTCGACGCGCCTCCTCTAGATGATGTAATTACGATCAGCAAGGTACTGGAATCTCTGGGGGCGGGAGTTACATATCAAAACGATATCATCCAGGTGGATGCCCGAAACCTATCCACTTCTGAAGCGCCCTATGAGTGGGTACGCAAAATGCGGGCTTCTTTTTTGGTGATGGGACCTCTTTTGTCCCGATTGGGCCGTGCGCGCATTTCTCTTCCCGGCGGCTGCGCGATCGGTACGCGTCCAATTGACCAGCATCTGAAAGGGTTTGAAGCCCTTGGAGCCGAGATCAGTCTCGGTCAGGGCTATATCGAAGCGAAGAGCACCGGCCGTCTGCGCGGAGCCAAGATTTATCTCGACGTGGCCAGCGTCGGCGCAACCGAGAATATTATGATGGCCGCCGCTTTGGCGGAAGGCGTGACAACGATCGAGAATGCGGCGAAGGAACCGGAGATTGTCGATTTGGCCAACTACCTGAACAGCATGGGCGCCGTCGTTCGCGGCGCGGGCACCGGCATGATTCGGATTGAAGGCGTAGAACGCCTGCACGGTGTAAGACATCATGTTATTCCCGACCGGGTCGAAGCGGGAACTTATATGGTGGCTGCGGCGATTACCGGCGGCGACGTGTACGTGGAAGGCGCGATTGCCGATCATCTCGGTCCGGTTATCGCCAAGATGGAAGAAATGGGCGTAACCATTATTCCCGGCGACAACGGCGTCCGCGTCATTAGCGACAAGCCGCTGAAGGCTGTCGATGTGAAGACTTTGCCTTATCCGGGCTTTCCGACGGATATGCAGTCGCAGATGATGGCGCTGCTGCTTCGTTCGGAAGGAACGAGCGTCATTACGGAGACGGTATTTGAGAACCGCTTCATGCATGTGGACGAATTCCAGCTGATGAATGCGGAAATCAAGATCGAAGGGCGCTCCGCCATCATTACCGGAGATGCCCGTCTGGTCGGAGCGAAGGTATGCGCAACGGACCTGCGTGCGGGGGCGGCGCTGATTCTGGCCGGTCTGGTCGCAGAGGGAACGACGGAAGTGAGCGGCACGCATCATATCGACCGCGGCTATGTACATCTGGCGGAGAAGCTGTCCGGCCTGGGCGCAGACATTTGGCGCGTCTCACTGGAAGAAAGTCCAGCTGAAGCCGCTGCAGAAGAAAAGCTCAAACCCGAAACTTCCAAGGGTGCTACCGAGGAAGCAAAGCCCCTGTTCAAGGTTCAGGTTCAACCGAGCTGGGTTTAAATCTCAGGGTCCGTTTCATAACCGGGAGGTCTGCCATAACCATATGGCGGGCCTCTTTCTTTTTGAGAAAAGCTGCCGGGTCACTATTGAAGCTAGTTAAGGCCGCAGGGCGGTCCTTACCGGCTCCAACTCTTTCTTCTCTCGAATCCTGTCGTTCTATCAATTGTCTGAGACTCATATGATGTAGTACGAGGCTATTCAGGAAGGGAGAAGAAAGAGATGAAAGATTTCCGCCTCTGGCGCCGCAAGCCGGCGCGGTGGAGACCCGCCCGCCGGAGTCGCAGGCTTCCGGCCGGTGGCTGGTCCAGGCGGCTGTTACCCGCCGCCTGGCTGGCAGCGCCGCTGCTGGCGGCGCTGCTGCTGCCGCTGGTGGTCGTGCAGCTGCGGCACGACCCGCCCGCGCCGCCTCCCGCGCCGCAGCCCTCCGGCGCGCCCGCGGCGCGGGAACCGGCTGCGGCGGAAGCCCCGCAGCCGAAGGTGTCCGTGTATTTGTCGCGTACCCGACAAATCGAGACCCTGCCGCTGGAGGACTACGTCACCGGCGTGATCGCGGCCGAGATGCCGGCCGGCTTTGAGCTCGAAGCGCTCAAAGCGCAGTCCATCGCGGCCCGCACCTTTATCGTCCGCCGCCTGCGGGCGGGCGACCGAAGTGGGGTTCCCGCTGCCGGAGCGGATGTGACCGACACCGTAAGCCATCAGGCTTACGTCTCGTCCGCCGTGCTGCAGCGGGACTGGGCGAAGGCCGGCCGAGGGGCCGACCTGGCCAAGCTCCGCCGCGCGGTTCGCGAGACGCGCGGCATCGTGATGACGTACGGAGGGGAGCCGATTACGGCATCTTTTTTTGCCTCTAGTGGAGGGTATACAGAGAATTCGGAGGATTACTGGAAAGCCGCTGTGCCTTATCTGCGGAGCGTGGCAAGCCCTTGGGACCGGGAAGTGAATCCGCAGCTTCAGTCTACCGCCACCTTCACTTTCTCCGAGCTGAGAGCGAAGCTGGGCTTAGGCGGAATCGCACCCCAGGGTGCGCAGAGAGTATTGGCCTCATCCGCAGGCGCGTCGGGGCGGTTCGAACCGCTCTCCATGGATCGGACTGCCGCAGGGCTGCCGCAGCTGGAGGTGCTGTCGCTTACCGCAGGCCACCGGATTAAAGAGATTTCGATTGACGGACAGGTGTTTACGGGACGCGAGGTGCGGGAGCGGCTTGGGCTTCGTTCCAGCCAGTTCACTTGGACGATCAAGAAGGGGCAGATCGCCATTACGACCTACGGCAACGGTCACGGCGTCGGTATGAGCCAGTGGGGAGCGAACGGGATGGCGAAGGAGGGCGCGACGGCGACGCAAATTCTCAAACACTATTACAGCGGAATATCGTTTACGCAAGTCTCAACTCTTTTGAAAAAATAAAGTGAAAGAAACGTATAAAAGCGAACCGCCCGGTAACAATGGTTACTGAGGTGATAGCAAATGAATGAACAAAACAAAAACAAACCATCCCATGAAGAATCTCTCAAAACCAATCAGGGAGAAACCAGCAGCCAGCCTTCTTCGTGGAACAGATTGTTCTCCAAACGTTGGGTGTTTCCGGCAGTCTACACAGCGGCAGCGGCAATTATACTAACCTTGGTGTGGGTCTATCAGGATGCCGGCCATAAGCCGCTTTCGACAGACACCGCCGCCGTCGTAACCAAAGATGTGGGGGCTTCCGGCGATACAACCGCCGATGCCGGCAAGGATCCGAATGCGCTCGAAGTGACCGCTTCTGCGGAAAGCCTGGCTTGGCCGGTGGCCAACCCGAGCGACGTGGACGTCGTCAAGCCGTATTATGACGAGAACGGCACCGAAGAGAATCATATCGAGGCTATGGTGCAAAACGGCGATACCTTTACGCCCAACACCGGCATCGATCTGGCCCGCGAAGACAACAAGACTTTTGACGTCAAATCCGCTATCAGCGGCGAAGTGACCCGGGTCGAGGATGTGCCTACCCTCGGTACGGTAGTCGAAGTGACTCAAGGCAATCTGAAGACCGTTTACCAAAGTCTCGGAGAAGCCAAAGTGAAGCAGGGCGACCAGGTGAAGCAGGGCGATACGCTAGCCGCAGCCGGACGCAATGAGATCGAGAAGAATCTGGGAAATCACCTGCATTTTGAGGTGTATCAGGACGGCAAGGTCGTCAATCCTTCGGACCTTCTTCCGCAAAAGTAAGCCAGATGAAAACCTGAAAGTCACGGCAGGGGGACACTCGTCCTCCTGCTTTTTCGTGTTTCGTCTCCCGGTATAGGCGCATAGTCCCCGCTTTCTAGGGCTATTTTACGGTTGTCCAGCAAATAAAATGAGCCTGCCCCGGCTTGTCATCCCGTTAAAGCGCGAATATATAGGCCCGCCCCTCATATAATGTACCAAACTATCCACAGTTGGGAGGCGGGAGCGTGCACGATTACATCAAGGAACGCACCATCAAAATCGGACGCTGCATCGTGGAAACCAGGCATACGGTCCGGACCATAGCCAAAGAATTCGGCGTTTCCAAAAGCACGGTGCATAAAGATTTGACCGAGCGGTTGCCGGAAATCAATCCTGATCTGGCCGATCAGGTGAAGAACATTCTTGAATACCACAAATCCATCCGTCATCTCCGGGGGGGCGAGGCCACCAAAATCAAATACAAGAAAAACACGGGGAAAAAACGGGAGGTGGCCGTTGCGGCGCAGCCGTAATATTATCGGATTTTTAAAGTGATTTTCAGACAGAATCCATTGAATTCCCCCCCTAAAGTATGGTAATTTAAAATTTGGCACTAACTCATTTTTCTTAGTCTAAAATAATACTTTGGGGGCTCTTTCATTATGCTTAGCAAGGACATCGGAATCGATCTCGGCACAGCTAATGTGCTTATTCATGTTAAAGGAAAAGGAGTCGTTCTGGATGAGCCTTCCGTGGTCACGCTTGAAAGCGACACGAAGAAGGTCCTTGCGGTGGGAGAGCAGGCGCGCCGTATGGTCGGCCGTACACCAGGCAATATCTCGACGATTCGTCCGCTCCGGGATGGCGTCATCGCCGATTTTGAAATTACGGAAACGATGCTGAAGTATTTCATCGACCGCGTTGGAGGCCGCACCTGGTATTCTCGTCCCCGCATCTTGATCTGCGCCCCTACGAATATTACGTCTGTTGAGCAGAAATCGATCCGGGAAGCGGCCGAGCGCAGCGGGGCGAAGGAAGTCTTCATGGAAGAAGAACCCAAAGCCGCGGCGATCGGAGCGGGCATGGATATTTATCAACCGAGCGGAAATATGGTCGTCGACATCGGCGGCGGAACGACGGATGTAGCCGTATTATCGATGGGCGACGTCGTTACCGCCTCCTCCATTAAAGTTGCGGGGGACAAGTTCGACGAATCCATTTTAAAATATATCAAGCAAAAGTATAAGCTGCTCATCGGTGAGCGGACGGCGGAAGACATCAAGCTTGCGATCGGCAACGTGCGTCCCGGCGGCACGCAGGCGGAAATGGATATCCGCGGCCGCGATATGGTGACCGGGCTTCCCCAGACTTTGACGATTACGTCGGCAGAGGTGCAGGAGGCGCTTTGGGACCCGGTATCGTCCATTGTGGTTGCGGCGAAGACGGTGCTGGAACGGACCCCTCCGGAGCTGTCGGCCGATATCATTGACCGCGGCGTCGTGCTGACTGGCGGAGGTGCGCTGCTGACCGGAATTACCGAGCTGCTCTCCGAAGAGCTGCACGTGCCGGTTTGGGTAGCGGAAGACCCGATGCACTGCGTTGTGAAGGGAACGGGCATTTTGCTGGATCATTTGGATAAGGTTGTTAAGAAAAAGTTTTAATCAGCCGATATATAAGGTATCGGTATACACGGAATAGGGTTCAGGTATAGGTTTATCAATTGGAATTCGGGCTTTTGCGGTTCTTAGGAAGGGGAAACGCCTTTTATGATAAGAGGGTTATATACGGCGGCGGCCGGCATGGTGACACAGCAGCGCAGACACGATACGGCTACGCAAAATATAGCCAATCTGAATACGACGGGGTACAAGCAGGTCGAAAGCGTCAGCCATTCCTTCCCGGAAGTGCTGATCTCCTCTATGGAGCGCGGAACGATGAAGCCGATCGGCAGAATGAACACGGGCGTGTTCGCCGAGCAGTCCATATCCAAGTATCTGCAAGGCGATTTGATTGAGAGCGGCAAGACCACGGATTTTGCGCTGTCTGCCGATCTGCGTCTGACCGATCCGGCCACGGGAGGGAATATCGTTTTTGACGGCTCCGGCAAATATATCAGCAATCAAGGCGAAACGATTTACCAGCCGCAGGCTTTTTTTACGGTTCAAGATAACGATGGAAACACGTTCTTTACGCGAAACGGCAGCTTTAACGTAAGTCCGGCGGGTGAACTGCTGAGTTCCGGTGGGTACAAGGTGCTTGGTACGAATGGTCAACCGGTGATACTGAGTGGTACGGAGGGCGACCTGAAGGTGGACGGGGAAGGCAATCTTCTTGATGCCTCGACCGGCGCTCCATCCGGCGCTCGCCTCGGAATCAGTATCGTTACCAGGCCGCAGGAACTGGTGCGTGACGGAAATGGTGTCTTTCACGTCGACGATGCTGCAGCTGCGGGAGTGCGTTATGCGAATGCGGGAGATAATATGCAGGTCCGCCAAGGATACATTGAAGGCTCCAATGTTGATGCAACACAGGCAGCTGTGGATCTGAACGCGGCTTTCCGGGCATACGAAGCGAACCAGAAGGTTATCCAGTTCTACGACAGCAGCCTGCAAAAGGCCGTCAACGATGTCGGCAGAGTATAGGAGGTTAAGGATCGATGAACAATTCCACGATTGGCGCGGCCGTCTCCATGGGCGCCCTTCAGCAGCGGCTCGATCTTATCGCCGATAATATCGCCAACGTCAATACGGCAGGCTATAAGAGCAAGGAAGGTAATTTTGAAGATGTGCTGACCCGGGTTCAGCAGCAGTCGAAGGAGTACGAGCTGGCGGGACGTACCATGCCGCTCGGCTTTGATCTCGGCTTCGGGATGCGGATACCCCGGATCACCATGAGCTGGGAGCAGGGAGCGCTGAAGGAAACCGGCAATCCCAGCGACTTGGCGCTTCAAGGAAACGGCTTGTTCGCCGTTCAAGTGGACGGCGAAACGACGTATACCCGTCAGGGGGATTTCCATTTTACGCCCGATAATACCAATCCGGCCAATATGATGCTGGTGGACAATACGGGCAATCCGGTGCTGAACACCCAGGGGAATCCGCTAACGGTTCAAGCGGGGACAAGCGTGGCCTTTGACGAGGCAGGCAATGTATGGATGAAGCGTAACGAGAACGATCCGCCGGCTTTAGCAGGTCGTCTGATGCTGGTCGAACCAAAGAATAGCGAGGTATTGCAAGCGGTGGACGGAGGAAGGTTTGTCCTTGCGGGCGGCGTGACGGCGGGACAAGCTTTCGTGCAACGAAGACCCGGTGAGCAGGCTGGAGTGGCCGTTCGGTCGGGCTGGATTGAACAGTCCAATGTGGATCTGAACAAAGAAATGACGGAAATGCTGCAGATTCAGCGCACGTATCAGCTTGCCGCCAAAGCCCTTTCCTCCGGAGACCAAATGCTTGGTCTGGCAAATAATATGCGCGGGTAGGTGAAGGAATGAGCCGTCTGAAAGAAGATCGTTTGAAACAAGAACAGCAGACCGAAGAGAATGCGCCGATCAGGCGCAAACGATCGAAATGGACAATCATTCAATGGTTTCTGATTCCTTTGCTGCTGGTGCTATCCCTGGGCGGCGGTCTGACAGCTGGTTACGTCGTCCTCGGCCATAAGGAATGGAGTGATGTGTTCCAATGGAGCACCTGGAAGCATGTATACGATCTGGTGTTTGCTCCGTAAAGACCAGGATAATGCACTCTCTTGTACACTTGTACAAGGGAGTTTTCTTTTTTATACTGGAAAATGTATAATGATTGGGGGCTTTGGAGATCAAAAAGGGCCCCTCTCCGCTTATCCAGCGGGAGAAGCCCCTTATCTCAACCTCCACTTCTGCAGCTGGTGAAGGATAAGTATAGTTCTTGCCAAAGGGAGCTTTATTTATGCATGCCGGCGGGAATAAGAGGCCTTTACCAAAGAGAGGCTGTTTTCAAAGCCCTTCTCTCGAACCGGAAGGAGCAAGGTTACATGTTGGATGTCAATCAAATTCAGGAAATTATCCCCCATCGTCCCCCTTTTCTGCTGGTGGACAAAATCATCGAAATTGAAATGGGGAAACGGGCTGTAGGCATTAAGAATGTCACGGTGAATGAGCCCTTTTTTACAGGGCACTTTCCAGGCTACCCCGTTATGCCCGGCGTGCTGATTACGGAGGCTCTCGCGCAGGTTGGGGCAGTAGCGATCCTGGGCGTGGAAGCCAACCGCGGCAAAATCGGCTTTTTGGCGGGTCTGGACGGTTTCCGTTTCCGCGGACAGGTAGTGCCGGGGGATACCCTGAAGCTCGAAGTGGAAATTACGCGTCTTAAAGGAAGTATCGGCAAAGGGAAAGCAGTTGCCAAAGTGGAAGACAAAGTTGTGGCCGAAGGCGAAATTATGTTTGCGCTGAATTAAATCATACCTGAAGAAGGAGAGATTTTTTATGACCCAATTGAGTCCAAAAGCTGCAGAAACCCTGGAACGCTGGCTGCAAGATCCATCGATTGACGAGACCACCAAGCAGGAGCTTCGGGCGCTGGAAAATGATCCGCAGGAACTGGAAGAACGTTTCTACCGGGATTTGGAATTCGGAACAGGCGGCTTGCGCGGCGTGATCGGCGCAGGAAGCAACCGGATGAACCGCTATACGATAGCAAGAGCAACTCAAGGTTTCGCCAATTTTATATTGGAGCAGCATAAAGGCGAGGGCCGTCCATCTGTAGTTATTGCTCATGACTCCCGCCGCTTCTCCCCAGAGTTCGCGCTGGAAACCGCGCTGGTTCTGGCAGGCAACGGAATCGAAGCTTATTTGTATCCTTCTCTTCGTTCCACACCGCAGCTGTCCTTCAGCGTGCGCCATCTGGAAGCTACAGGCGGGGTCGTCATTACGGCGAGTCATAATCCTCCGGAATACAACGGGTATAAAGTATATAATGCTCAAGGTGGTCAGCTTGTACCGGATGAAGCCGAGAAGGTGATATCCTACATATTCCAGATCGATTCCTTTAACGCCGTGAAGCGCGCCGTGAAGGAAGAGGCTGAAGCTGCCGGACTTCTTCATTGGCTGGGCGAGAAGGAAGACGAAGCCTACACCGATACCGTTGCGGCGGTCAGTGTTGGCAAGTCGGACATTGCCGGCGGTCTCGGAAGCAAATTCAAAATCGTATATACGCCGCTGCATGGAACGGGCAATCTTCCGGTGCGCAGTGTACTGAAGAAGATTGGCTTTACCGACGTGGTTATAGTGCCGGAGCAGGAACAGCCGGATTCCGAATTCTCCACGGTGAAATCGCCTAACCCGGAGGAGCGGGAAGCCTTTACGCTGGCGATCAAGCTGGGCGAGGAGCTTGGGGCCGACCTGCTTATCGGAACTGACCCGGACGCGGACCGGATGGGCGCCGTCGTGCGCGACCCGGAAGGGAAATTCGTTGTTCTGTCCGGCAACCAGTCCGGCGCGCTGATGATCCACTACTATTTGAGCCGGCTGCAAGAGCTGGGCAAGCTGCCTAGCAATGGCGCGGTAGTCAAGACGATCGTAACGAGCGAAATGGGCGCCGCGGTTGCCAGTCATTATGGGGCAACGGTGTTTAACACGCTGACGGGCTTCAAGTACATCGGTGAAAAAATGACGCAGTTTGAAACGTCGGGCGAATACACATATCTGTTCGGATATGAGGAAAGCTATGGATATCTTGCAGGCAACTATGCCCGCGATAAGGATGCAATTCTGGCCTCCATGCTGATCGCGGAAGCGGGAGCCTACTACAAAGCGCAAGGGAAGACCCTTTACGACGTGCTGCAGGAGCTCTATGAGCAGTTCGGCTATTTTCTCGAAAGCCTGGAATCCCGCACGCTCAAGGGCAAGGACGGGGTCGCCCAAATCCAGGGCATCATGAGCGATTGGCGGCAGAACCCGCCTAGAGAGATCGCGGGTATTGGCGTAAACGAGGTGCAGGATTACTCTCTCGGGCTGAATGGACTTCCGAAGGAGAATGTGCTGAAATATCTGCTTGCCGACGGCTCCTGGTTCTGCCTGCGGCCT
The DNA here is from genome assembly GCF_000612505.1 of Paenibacillus sabinae T27. Taxonomy (NCBI): domain Bacteria; kingdom Bacillati; phylum Bacillota; class Bacilli; order Caryophanales; family Paenibacillaceae; genus Paenibacillus; species Paenibacillus sabinae. Next base: position 4,887,531 of record NZ_CP004078.1, on the reverse strand, counting down.
TCAGGCACTGAGCCCAAGATTAAAGTATACTTCGCCGTGCGCGGCGAGTCGCTTGAGGATGCCAAATCGAAGGTTGCCGCTCTCACCGGGGAAGTCATGGGACGAGTAGACGGCTTGAGTAAATAATAAGGAATCATTTGAATCTCTTTTACGGGAAACGGGTGCCGCTCTTCGATATGAAGGGCGAAGCCGTTTCTTTTTTCGGGGACCCCGTAAAGTACATGAGCAGGCTTCGAAGCCAAGTCCTTACTTTGTGGGGTTGTCTTCTGTATAGAGATTCGTTTATGGAAAGAGGAGGAGCTTTTGGTGCAGCACAAATGGCAGCGTTGGAACCTGAATTCCCGGAAATGGCTGTGGATCGTGGTTGTAATTGGCCTGATTGGAGCTTTGCCGGTGGTCTATGACCGTTTACAGACTGAGAAATCATCCAAGACGGTGGAAATTGTATTCGATTATCGGGATCTCGTGGACGCCGCGAGCTACCGTGCGAACCCGCAGGACTACATATCCCGGCAGTTGGACCGGCTTAAAGAAGCCGGCGTACAGAGCATGGCTGTATATGAAAGCACACTTGAGGATTACCGCAAAGCCCGTCGTGTCATGTATTGGGGTGCGCAGGATATCGCCAACTTGACGGATGGCGTCATTCCGGAGAACGAGAATTATACGTATGTGCTTTTTACAAGCAAAGACAATGCCGATGCGCTTGCGCCGACGATTCGGGATACGTTTGACAATCTTGGAACTCCGGTGAAGGATTGGAATTTTCGCGGCCAGCCGGGCCTGATTATTGAAACGCCGGTCGAGGATGCGCTGTTAAAACCGATGGCGCCGGACGAGTCAACGCTCATAACTCTGCATGATAAGGGATTCCATATCGTTCCCCGACTTGTGGACTCCCTTCCTTATAATGAAGAAGCGATGAATCGCCTGATTGAACGGTTTAAAAGCCTTGGAGTCAAGAGAATCCTGTTCGAAGGCGATTCGGTCAAAGGGTTTAATGACAATGAGGACAAGCAGAGCATTGCTTCCTTTGCGGAGCTGTTGAAACAGAATGGCATCGGCATAGCGACCATCGAGAATCTTAAAGAGCAGCAAAAAGGGTTCAACAAGCTTGCCTATTTGCTCGATTACAATGTGACCCGGTTGTATTCACTGAGCGAGAACGATTCGACGCTGAAGCCGGATGTTATCGCCGACCGTTTTGCGCTCGCGACCAAGGACCGCAATATCCGCATGCTGTACTTGAACACCGCCCCTACAAGAAATACCGCCAAGGCGCAGATTGAAGATTCGGTGGACAATTTGGTGACCAGTCTGAGCGAGCAGGGTGGAGCGATCGACAAGATCGAGGCCAACGGTTTTACGCTGGGACAAGCTACCGCTTTCGAGGTTGTGGACTCGCCGTTCCAACGTTATTTCAAGCTGGTCGCTGTTATTGGAGCCGTAGCGATGGTGTCGCTGATGATCTCTTATTTCATCCCGTGGCTGACGCTTTTGGCCTGGGCATTCGGATTGGTCGGAAGCGCGGGGCTGCTGCTTGTGAAACCTGTGCTGTTTGAACAAGCGCTCGCTCTTGCGGTTGCCATCAGCGCTCCGACCGTTGCGACGGTGCTGGCCGTTCGCAAAATCAACCGATCCGGTCCCCAGTTGGCCGTTCAGGGATCGACAACGGTGCGGGAAGGACATTCCGGGGCCGTGCACGGAATCATGAATCCGCAGCGGCGCTTGGTTCAAAGCCTTGTATTATACGTAAAGACAGCCGTAATCTCACTCAGTGCGGTTCCTTTCGTTATCGCCCTGCTGAATAATATTACTTACAGCCTGGTGCTGAACCAGTTCAGGGGAGTCAGTCTGCTGCATATCGCTCCGATCGGGCTTGTGGCCATTTATGTGCTCTTGTACCGGGGCGAGTTCGCCCTGAATAAAACGGGCAAGCTGTTAAGAACGCCGGTCACGCTGGCGATGGTTATTGCCGCTGGGGTGCTCGGGATAATAGGCTTGTATTATTTGAGCCGTACCGGGAACAGCGGAACCGCCAGTTCCTACGAGCTGGCCTTCCGGAACTTTATGGAAAATAGCTTCGGCGTGAGACCGCGCAGCAAGGAGTTTTTGCTCGCCCATCCTGTGTTTATTCTTGGCTCTTTTCTGGCCCTTAAATACCGGAACGCCGCTTATCTAATGATTGTTGCCGTAATCGGTCAGCTCTCCATGGTGGATACGTTCGCGCATATTCATTCGCCTGTTCTGATTTCGCTTGTCCGCGGTCTGCTTGGACTAGGCCTGGGGCTTATCATTGGCGTGATCGCGGTAATCGTATGGCAAATTGCGGAAGGATGTTTGAAACGATGGCTGCCCCAGCTCAAAAAATAGTGCTCTCCGGTTACTACGGCTTCCGCAACAGCGGAGATGAAGCGGTGCTTCAATCGATCCTGATCGCTTTGAAGCGTCAATCCGAAGCGGCGGGGATATCGATTGAACCGGTTGTATTGTCCATCGATCCGGAATGGACTTCCGCCACTTACGGCGTCGAGGCGGTGCACCGCATGAAGCTGGCAGAGGTTCGCCGGGCTATAGGTGAAAGCTCGGGTCTGATCAGCGGCGGAGGAAGCCTGCTGCAGGATGTGACCAGCGGTAAATCGATTCCGTATTATCTCGGCGTTATCAAGCTCGCCCAATGGATGGGCAAACCGACCTTCATCTATGCCCAGGGAATCGGGCCGGTCGAGCGGAAGTTGTTCCATCCAATGATCAAATCGGTATTCCGCAAATGCGCCTACGTGTCCGTGCGTGACGAACAATCCAGGAAACTGCTAGTGTCCATGGGCCTTCGGCAGACCGATGTGCAGGTGGTGCCCGATCCCGTCATGGGTCTGACGCTGCCGGAAGAAATGGCTCCCGGACGCGCAATTAAGGGACAGCCTGTGGCGGATTCCGGCGGCGATACCGGCTTGGAGAGACCGGATCTCCCGATCATCGGTGTCTCCGTCCGTTACTGGGAGAAGGACCAGCGGGAGCTGGATGCCATCGCGGAAGGTTTGCGGCAGGTCTGCCGCACCCTTCCGGTGCATCTGCGGTTTCTGCCGTTCCATCTTCCTTCCGATACGGAGGCGTCGAAATACTGTATGGACAAGCTTGGCGATATCGCTGATAACGGCAGCGCCGTCAGCCTAAGCGAAGAAGCCGACCATCCGCAGACCATGCTGCGCGAAGTCGGGGCATGCAGCGTGCTGCTTGGCATGCGGCTGCACAGCCTCATTTATGCCGCCGGACGGCGCGTGCCGCTGGTCGGGATATCGTACGATCCCAAGATCGATCATTTTTTAAGCCGGATCGACAGCCGTCCCGTCGGCACAACGGCTTCCTTGGACAGTGAAATCCTCGCCGGTGAGATTGTTACGCTTCTGAAGGACGGCGCGGCTTGGCGGGAACAGCGGGAGACGCGGATTGACGCTTTAATCCATGAGGCGGAAGCTCCCGCCCGGCGAATTGTTGAATATCTAAGCCATAAAGGGTGATCTATAGTGAAAGACGCAGGCGCAGTGCCTACGGTAACGATTTTTGGTATACCTGTTTCCAAAATGGATATGAAGGAAACCCTCTCCTATTTAATTGAAGCCATTCAGTCCAGGGCGCCGCACCAGGTGATCACGGCGAACCCGATCATGGTTATGGCCGCCTTGGACAATCCGGCTTATAAGGAGATCATGGTATCCGCGGAACTGGTAGTTCCCGACGGCACAGGAGTGGTGTGGGCGGCCGAACGCGGCGGCAATCCCGTCAAGGAAAGGGTGCCCGGTTACGATTTGCTACATGAATTGATGAAAGAGGGAGAACACTATCACTGGAGAGTCTATCTGCTTGGATCGACCCCCGAAGTGATTCGCGAGACGGCAAGCAGGTTACAAATGCAATATCCCGGAGTGACCATCGCCGGTTTTCGCGACGGATTTTTCGGTCCGGCGGAGGATGATGAAGTCGTCGCGACGATCGTAGAGGCGAAACCGGATCTTTTGTTTGTCGCGCGGGGCGCCGATACTCAGGAGCCCTGGATCGCGAAGCATAAATCGCGGCTGGGCATTCCGGTCATGATGGGGGTCGGCGGAAGCTTTGACGTCATTTCCGGCAAAACGAAACGGGCGCCTCTGGCATTCCAAAAACTTCGTCTGGAGTGGTTTTACCGCCTTCTCAAAGAACCGACCCGTTACAAAAGAATGCTTGCGCTGCCGAAATTCGCAGTAAAAGTGATGCGGGAAAAAGATAGCGTCACATAATACGGATAAAACGCGGATTTTTATCGATTATTTATCGAAAATCGCCTGAAAACGGAATTGGAATTTGTTTTTGGAACGGAGTATAATTCAATGCGGTAGAGAAATGGGGGTTGACTAGACCAATGTTAATCATATACATCGCCGGATTTATCGTATGCATGGGACTTGCACTATGCTTGACGCCGCTTGTCAAGAAATTCGCTCTTGCCATTGGCGCCACGGATGTGCCGAATGCCCGCAAAGTGCACACGAGAATTATGCCGCGCCTTGGAGGCCTGGGTATTTTTCTGGCGTTTGTGTTAGGACTGCTTGCCATATCGCCGTTTGTTCCTTACGAGTTCTCCACGCGGGATGTTAATTTCATCAAGGCGCTGCTTAGCGGCGGCGGTCTTATTGTGCTGCTTGGTAGTCTTGACGACAAGTTTGAGTTATCGGCCAAAGTGAAGCTGCTCGGTCAAATTGTCGCAGCCTGCATCGTCGTGTTTGGCTTTAATATTACCGTGGACTTTGTGAATATTCCTTTCAACAATACCTATTCTTCGCTTGAGAGCTGGATCGCTATTCCGCTTACGATCTTCTGGATTGTCGGCGTCACGAACGCCGTTAATTTGATCGACGGATTGGACGGGCTGGCCGCAGGCGTTTCGGGTATCGCTATTGCTACAGTTGCGACGATGGCCTTCTTGATGGGCAATGTGATGGTTGCCATGATCTGTCTGCTGCTTCTCGGCAGCATCGTGGGTTTTCTCTTCTTCAATTTCCATCCGGCCAAAATCTTTATGGGCGACGCAGGTTCTCTGTTCCTCGGTTTCTGCCTGGCCATGCTGGCACTGCTCGGATTCAAACAGATCGCCGTCGTTTCCTTTATTACGCCGCTGCTTATTATTGGTGTGCCGCTGTCGGACACGTTCTTCGCGATCGTACGCCGCAAGCTGCAGAAGAAACCGATCTTTGCACCGGACAAGGGCCATCTGCATCATTGCCTTCGCGAGCTGGGTTTCAGTCACCGTCAGACGGTGCTTATCATTTACGGCATTGCCGGCTTCTTCGGAATCCTGGCTGTTATCCAGTCCTCATCCGCTTTGTATGAAGCGAACTGGGTTACATTCGTAGTCATCTGTGTGATGCTCTTCTTCCTGCAGATCGGCGCCGAGATTATCGGTTTGGTTGGACAAACCAAGAAGCCGCTGCTGAGTTTCCTTTCCCGGGTATTTTTGAAAGTAAGCGCGGAGAAAGGCTCAAAATCCTGATATATATAATGAAGCGTCTTTATCGGACTCATATCTTTCCTGAAACCTCATTCATTCGAATGGGGTTTTTTATTGTTCTGCTAAAATTGCTAATTAATAGATTAAGCTTAGCCGATAAAATAAAAGAGGATGGATTAAGCACGGAAGATGTTGCGTCCTAGACCCAAACCAAAATAGCAGTAGGAGGTTTCATACGTGAAAAACAGATTCAAGTCGATAGGCAGTTTCATTATGGCGGCCGTAATCCTGCTGTCGACTCTTTCGGCATCGGGAGCGGCGTATGCCGCGACAGGGCAATATTTTACCTTTACCAAATTCAGTACGGACCAGAACTCACCGACGACTGTTAATACGAGTACGGTGGATGTTGAGGGTTCGTTCAATGGAGTATCCGCCGACAGCATGTATTATGAAGTGGTTAGCATTGTGGATTCGAAAGAAATTCCCGGTTCCAGCGGCGCGGATGTCAAACCGCTCATCAGCAATGAGAAGTTTTTTAAGTTTCCGAATGTCAAACTGGCTCAGGGTCTTAACAAGGTGACGGTCTACGGAACCAAAAGCGACGGAAGTTTGGCAAGCAGCGAGGCTTTCGTTAATTTCTCGAATGTCCCAGCTATTTACAATATCCAACTGGTGGACGGCACGCCGCTCTCTGAAAGCATCCCCACACTGGTTAATACGGCAGGGCTGACTCTCACCCTTGAAGCTCCAAACGCTTCTGAAGTAATGATTAACAGCACCAGAATGTACAGCGGTGGCAGCGCGACATTTGTCATTGCTGATTTCCCATTGGTCGCCGGATTGAACAAACTTACCTTTGTGGCGACAACAGACGGCGGAACACGCACATATTCCATCTCCCGCGAGGTCGTGTATGCGCCTGTAGGCTCCGGCACGCCCCATAATACCAAAATAGGTTCAACTATCGTAGACAACAGCGGTGTCACGTCCAATACTACAACTGGCGAATTAAAAGGAAAATTGTCGGGCTCCATTACCTTTAAGACATCCGATGATTCCAGTACACCCAAATTAACCACTTTTACTTATCAAGTCAAGAAGACCTTGGACGGATCGGTCGTTGACGGCGGTGACGGGACGGCTACCATAATCTCCACCTCAGTTTCTTCGAACAATGATTACATTACATTTAATTATGCAGCCGATTCGGCCGCACCTATTTCTCTAACCGATAACGGCGTTTATACCATAAGCTTTTACAGCACCGTTACCGGTAATGTATTAAGCTATGACGGAAAGTCTATTACACCGGTGACGTTCACCTTCCATAACGATCAGACCGCTTATATTACGGATGTGGAGCAGGTTTACAGTCCGAGTGTAATCGATACGACCAATAAAATTGTATCGTATTCGTCTTCCGGCGAATTCAGTGGCAATACATCCTTGTTCGAGCTTCCGCTATGGCTGGTGGTTAAGACCAGTGACGCGGCCGCTGCTTCCCGGCTATCCATTACTACCCTACAGAACGGGACAGCCAACATCGCTCAGTTCAGCAAAGAAGAATTCAAAACGATAGACGGCTATAAAGTGTACAAAATCACGGGACTGCCTAATGGAGAGCAAGTGCTAAAGGTTACGCTCTCGAGTCCCGATAGCCCCCCAAAGGAAATTGATTCACGAACTTATACGCTGAATTATATCTCGGCTCCGTATATTGAGCTGACCAACCTATATAACAACAAAATGTTTACAAACGCTGAGGATTTCACTTCAATTACGGGACGCTTGGTTAATTTTACATCTGTAGAAAAGCCTTCCGTATCTATCTCAATTAACGGGACGACAGTCGCTCCGGTGTATGATACAGCATCACCTTTCAATTTCACTTATACGATACAAGCAAACTCTCCAAAGCTTGTCACCGGTCCGAACAGAATTGTCGTAACGGGCAAGGCGAATGGAGTGCCGGTATCTACTAACGTAACGGTCTATCTGTTCCCGGATGATCTACCGGTATTAAGAAATGTCGTTCCATTGCCGATAGGGGAACTGTCCGATCCAAACCATTTATTCGTAGAGACGGACGCTCTCCAGTTCACGACCAATCAGACGGAAGCGGATATCAAGTTCTATGCGGCTAAAGCCAAGGAAATTGTCATTGTGGTCGATGGGGTGCAGAGTGTAACCGCTAAATGGAACGGCTCTGCATGGACGACCGAGGCCGGTTCGGGGGTAGGCTCCAAGGTACTGATTCCTCCTACTAATTCCACCATGGATCCAAGCGGGGAATTTACTCTTCAGAAGCAGGAGCTGCCAAAGACGGGACTGCGTACAATCGTCATTACGGCAAGACTTGATACCTCGACGGTAACGCAGTCGCTGTTGATTACTCGTGAGATTCCGCCTTACTCCATTCTGTCGCCCAAGCTGCCGAATGAGAGCGTCATTAAACAAAATTTCGTAAACGTTAGTATTCTGGCGGAAGGAGCCTCTGGTATCCTTATTGGCAAAACGCCGATGGTTAAGGACCCCAAAGTGGACATTTTCAGACTGGAAGTCAAGGGTCTGAAAAAAGGGAAGAATACGATCAAATTCACGATCACATCGGGCACCACCAAAACAAACGGCTCGTTTGATATCACCTATTCCGATGAAGTGCTGCAGGGCGCGCAGTTGAAGACGACCCTGACTTCTGCCGGCAAGCTGACGGCGTTCCAGAACTCGGTTGTGCTGAATTTCCCGAAAGGAACCATGCTGCGAGATGCCACGCCGACCCCGGGATCGACCAACACTCGTCAAATCAATCTGTTCAACGATCAATATATCCTGCTTGGCATTGCGGACAAACAGGATGGTCGCACCATCAAGCAGTATAATCAGGTTGGGGAATGGGATAATGCGAAGGGCGTTTATCTGGATGGAGACATTAAAGAAATAGATGCGAAGAATTTGGCCACGACTTATCTAACAACCGGAATGCTTCACTACGGTTATGCCTCCAACCTGTATTGGATCGACGCCGGTTATTTTGTCCAAGGTAAGCCGATTAACGATTATTCCACGATTTCCGCATCCGATCCTTACAAGACCAACAATGAATTTTTCTCGGGCCATGTGGGTAAATGGATGGAGCCCACCCAGCAGGGAACGATCACCTTGAAGTATGATCCAAATATCGTAAATGCGGTCAACACGAGCCTGTCAGTTTGGAAGAATGTCGATAGTACGTGGTATAACATGGGCGGCATTGTCAACACCGGCAGCAAAACGATAACCGCGACATTCGACGGATTTGGATATTATACAGTGGTGGCTCTTCGCTACAGCTATGATGACATAGTTTCGCATCCTTACGCACGGAACGAGCTTGAAACCATGCTGGCCAAAGGAATCATGAAGACAAAGGATGCCAATGAATTCGGCGTTTACGAGAACATGACACGCGGCGAATTTGCAACCATGCTCGTAAAGATTATGGGCATATCGCTAGATTACGATCCTAATAATCTGACGTTCTCTGATGTCGTGAAATACAGTGACTATCATTGGGATTACCGTTACATTGAAACAGCTGTACGAAAGGGTTTGGTGAAAGGAACGGCACCTCGCGTCTTCTCGCCGAACCGTGCTCTTTCCAGAGAAGACGCAGCCGTTATGATTGCTAGAGCCATGAACCTTAAGCTGGGAACGATCGAAAAGGATCTCACTACGCTACAGAAGCTGTTTACGGATACAGGCTCAATTGTCTCATCTTATTCAGTGCCTTCCATTCTCGCTGTTTATAAAGCGGGGATTATTTCCGGAATTGAAAACAAGCTTGTCGCTGGACAGAAGAAGATCACCTACCGGTTTGACCCGCAGGCCAAATTCACCCGGGCTGACGCGGCGGTTATGGCTCAGCGCATGATGATTAAGATGAAGAAATTATAAACAGCCATTTTTTGAGTCAGGATGAAGTGAAGGAAGCCTCTGCTCCCCGGCATTGGGAGAGGGGCTTCTGTTATGCAGTTTCCAATTACAATTCTTTGAAATGTGGCGTACTTTACGTTACAATGACGTAAGAAGGTGAAAGTACACATTCAAGCAAGAAGGAGAACGCTAGATGAAACCGATTTTATCCAAAGCCCAGATTGATTACATGAAAGCCAAAAACAAGTTTGAGAATACAGCTAAAGTAATGGAAAAGGAAATTGCGGCAAAACGCGCGCTGCAGGAAATCACCCAGGAAGTTATGGAGGAGCTTGTTCAAGCAACCGGATTTCATGATGCATACAATGATCTGGTGGTTGCGGAAAACGCACTGATTGACTGGTCCCATTCTACGATCAAGCATGAGAAAAGCTACCGCGATAATCGTGAGGCAATCGACGCTTTATATAATAACGTGAACTCCAGCCCTGAGAAGCGGCAGGAACTGATCCAGCTCTCCATGAAAATCAGATAACAATACTAATATAAGGGCGCCGGATTCGGTGCTCTTTTTATTTTGCGGAAATAGCGTGATATACTGTTTTTCGCAGCTCTCCTAGTTAACAATAGTTTGTATTACATACAAGTGATTCATCTAATGGAAAAACAGCACAAAAATATATTTTCAGATTTTTTTTGAGTGAACCGCAACTTTTATGAAACTCCTGCGTTAAAGATGTAGAGTCATTACAACAGCGGATCATTAGTTGAATGGCTGTAAAGCTAGCTGACCACTTGGAAAAATTAGCTTTACGTGACTTAAGGCACATTGTATAATACTAAGGTAGATTTAGGAATCTAGTATTATTTTGCCTTGAATTTATTTACCAGTTTCTGTGATACCCGTCACAGACATCATTTATACTTAACATGCTCAACTCGGGAAAGGGGGTGCATCAGCTAATGAGTGACATGAGCTACCCAACTAAACAAGATTCTCAGTTCATGAATGTTCAAGGAGGAGAAAAAAAGGTTATGAAGAAAATTTTGTCCGTAGCACTGTCTACAGCAATGGCATTCTCGATGTTTGCCTCTGTAGCATTTGGTGAAACAGCAACAACTCCGCAACAAAAATTCGACGCTCTGGCAGCGAAAGGCATCCTGAACGGATACCCGGACGGCCAAGCTCATCTGGAAAAAGATCTGACTCGCGCAGAATTCGCGAAGATCGTAACCAAACTGTTCAACCTGACTGAAGTGAAGAACAAACTGTCTTACAAAGACAAAGGTTACAACGCGAAGAACTGGGCAGTTCCTTACATCGAAGCTGTTACTGCAGCTAACCTGATGCAAGGTAAAGATACTGTTAAAGGTATCTTTGACTATAACGGTAAAGTAACAGTTGAAGAAGTGGCAACAGTTCTGTTCCGCGCTCTGAAACTGGAAGCTCCAGCAACTACCAACAACAGCGCTTCGGTATGGGCTAAAGGTTATGCTCAAGCTGTAATCGACAAAGGTCTGGTAGCAGCTAGCACGAACTTCAAAGCTAACGCTTCCCGTTCCCTGGTAGTTGAAACTGCATATGCAGTAAGCACTCTGACCGCTCTGCCAACTGTAGCATCCGCAGAAGCACTGAGCCCAACTAGCGTGCTGGTGACTTTCTCCGATAAAGCAACAACTACAGTTACCCTGACAACTCCTCTGGTTGCAGGTGTTGAAACAACAATCAACTTCAAGTATAACGACCACGACTACACAGCTAAAGTAACGCTGGCTGCTCCGAAAGTAGTTTCCGTAACTGCTCCGAACAGCAAGCAGCTGGTTGTGAAGTTCAACCGTTCGATCGACTCCAGCACGATCGCTGAAACGAAGAGTGACGTAACTACTCTGGTAGACGGTGTGGTTGCAGTTACTTACCTGGGCGATGCAGCCAAGGTTAATGTGAACGACGCTAACGTTGTACTGGGCGCCGAAGGTACCGAAGCTACCATTACGTTTGCTGGCAGCGAATTCCTGAAGGGTAACTATGCAGTTGCGACAACCGACGCCATCAAGACCACTGCGGGAGAGAAAGTTTCTGCTTTCACACAGCTGCTTACAGTGAGCGACACAACAGCTCCGACGATTGTTTCGGTATCAGCAGTTGCAAGAACGACAACGAATAAAGTAACTCTCAAGCTGAGCGAACCGGTTAACGCGCTTACGGCAAGAGTTTATGTAAATGGCACTTCGTTCGTGCCTGCAGCAGGCAACACGCTTAATGAGCTTGTTGTTACCAGCGGAACGCTGGAAGCTGGAAAAACGTATGATGTTTCCGTTCTTAATCTGGCTGACTATGCCGGTAACGTGATTAATCCGAATCCAACAAAGACAAGCGTAACGGTTGTATCCGACACCGCAGCTCCGTCGATTGCAAGCGTTACGGTAGCGGGCGAGAATACACTGAAGGTTGTATTCAGCAAGGACATGGATGCCAACACGCTGAATGGCAACATCAAATTCCTGAACGCCGACGGCGAGAACAAGGGCGCATTTGGAGTATCCAAGGTTGACGGTAAGACTTATACCCTGACTGCTCCGGTATCTCCAAGCTCGGCGACCCTTAGTGGCACGGTTACATTCAACACAAGCATCCGTGACTATTTGGGTAATCCGCTGGCTGCCGCTTATTCTCAGGCTGTAACCTTTACGAAGGATACGGTAGCACCAACGGTCACCAGTGTTTCTTATGGTTCCGATGGACTGGTAGTGAAGTTCTCCGAGAATGTTGAAATTCCGAAGAACAGCAGCTTCACTATCATTAATGAAGCCAACGGAACAGTTGCAGCAACTCCGGATGTGAATGCAGCTACATCTGCAACCGTTGCTACTTACACGATTTCTGATGCTACGGTTACATTCAAGAATGTATCCTTGGGTAACGGTACTTACAGCCTGCGTCTGCCTTCCGGCCTTGTAACGGATACTTCGGTTTTGAAGAACAAACTGGCTGCATCGGTTACTGCCTTTACAATTGCAGCAACAACAACAACTGATACCAACAAACCGGGGGCAGATACGTTCCGGAATGTGGTTCAAGTTGGTACAGACCAAAGAGTAACATTTAATGTGTACGACGATAAAGGTCTTGATCTTGTAACAGTAAGAGATTTGAACAACTACACATTGGGAGGCAAGGCGATTCCAGCCGGATCGTACCTGACTCTGACCTTGGCTGCTGGTGAAACTTCTTCGACTCCGAAGACAGCAACAGTTAATATCTTCGTTCCTTCTGCGGCGGTTTCCGCTTCCGGCAAACAGGAACTGTTGATTTCTAACATTAAGGATGCGGCTGGAAACGTGGTTCTTCCGGTTGTAACCTCTGTCGACGGATTTGTAGATGGCGTCGCTCCTACCTTGGCTTCCGGTGTAGTATCCTCGGATATTACAACGAACCTGGTTCTGACCTTCTCCGAGCCTGTATCTGTATTGAGCCTGAACACTAATGATCTCACTGTGACAGTGAACGGCGTCGAGATTGCTCCGTCTGTAATCACTCCTTTGGCTCCGGTTGGTGGATTTGCTTCCAAGTTCACAGTTAGCGTTAATGTAAGCAAAGGTCAATACGGCGGCGCAGACGTCCTTTATGTTGAGAAAGACGGTAAGTCTGGCGCTACTGCATACAACGAAATCGTTGCCTACACTGGTGATGATGCGGGTACATTGAACTTCGCTGCCGCTTATGTAACTTCGATCACCGTTAAGGTGAACGATGATGCAACGGTTATCGATGCTTCTGTCAAGGAGAACAAAATCACTACTGGCACGACCATTACTGTAAAATAATTAGCTTCCTAACCGAAGCAAGAATAGCCTCTTCGGAGGCTATTCTTTTTTTATACCTACATTAGAAGGAGGCCCGAATGAAGCCATTATGGAAAATAACGTTTGCCGCAGTATTGCTGGCAAGCGGTGTTTGGGCAGGTTCAATTATAAGTAATACAGCTCAAGGAGCTGATGTGGGAAATCAGCCGGGAACGGCCGATGACCCGGTAGTAACCAAGAGTTACGTGGATCAACAGATCCAAAAAGCCCTTCAGGGTGTTACCGTTCCGTCTCCGGCAGCCACCAAACCGCCAGTCCCAACCTCAACCCCGGCCACTGCAGCCCCGACTGCCACAGCCACTGCTTCGCCGGCTCCTGCTTCGGGAGGCGGAACTGCCAGTGTTATTGTTGATGTGAAGCCTGGACAAACTTTAATCGCCGCCGCCGGAGCTGAGTTCATTGTTAGAGCAGGCAAAGCCGTCATTTATTCTCAGGACGCCAACGGTGTAGCCGATCTGACAGACGGTTTGGATTTGACAAATGGTCAGTCAGCGCCCACCAACCATCTATTATCTTTTCCAAGGGATGGACGCGGAATTACCGTACAAGACGGCCAAACTCTTGGATTGGTTGTTATGGTTCGGGGCGGGTATACATTAAAGTAATCGTCCCGTAACCTTCGTTTAGCGGGTCTCAAAAGGGTACCCTTCAATGTTTTCTTAGTTTTGGCTAATTGGCTTGGTTTTATACGTATAACCTGTTATTTAGCAATGCTGCAGTCCTTAACCAGAACCAACAAACATTACAGCGACTGCAAGAAAGATAGGCTGCGCACAATAATCCTGTAACTTATACAACAATTACAGGAGGTGCAGTTATGGCACGTAATAATCGCAAGATTGTTCCGGAAAGCCGGGAAATGCTGAAGCAGATGCAGTACGAAATTGCAACCGAATTTGGTCTTTATGGCCCCATTTCCGGTGCTGGAGCGGATACGGAGTTCGCTTCGGAACTGGGAATGTTGGGCGGTGTTTCCGCGGCATCCCGAACCCCTTATCTCGGACATTTAACATCCCGGGATAACGGTTCGGTTGGCGGCGAAATTACGAAGCGGCTCGTGAAGCAGGCTGAGCAAGCCCTTTTCTCATAGAGCGTATCGGTGACAACAGGCTTGCACCCAAGGGCATTGATTGACACTGCTACGCAAATAAGTTAATATGACATTTGAGGAAAACCGACCTTTTCCATTTGGAAAAGGTTGATTTTTTTGACGGGTTAAGTTGTGCACTTATATGAATTTTTATGCAAAAAAAGATTGAATATGGCGACTGCCCGAGCAGTTTCTACCTATTATATAGGAGGTTGAGTTTATGCCTGTTAAAGGACGTCATTTGTTTACTTCCGAGTCCGTTACCGAGGGACATCCGGATAAAATTTGCGATCAAATTTCCGATGCGGTTCTGGATGCGTTTCTTGCGAACGATCCTTATGCGCGCGTAGCCTGTGAGGTCTCGGTTGCTACCGGTCTTGTTCTCGTTATTGGAGAGATCAGCACGAAGTCGGAGTATGTCGATATCCCGGCTATCGTACGTAATACTGTCAAGGAAATCGGATATGTACGGGCCAAGTACGGCTTTGACTATAATACCTGTGCTGTGCTGACTTCGCTTAACGAGCAGTCCGCAGATATTGCACAAGGGGTTAATGCGGCGCTTGAGAATCGCGACCCTGCTCAGGTTTCGGAAGAAACGGCCAATATTGGCGCAGGCGATCAGGGATTAATGTTCGGCTTCGCAACCAACGAAACGCCTGAGCTGATGCCTCTTCCGATCGCTCTGTCTCACCGAATCGCCCGCCGGTTGTCCGAAGTCCGCAAGGATGGAACTTTAAATTATTTGAGACCGGATGGAAAAACGCAAGTTACGATCGAATATCAGGATGACAAGCCTGTTCGTGTTGATACGATCGTTGTATCCACACAGCATGCCGAGGAAATTACACTGGAGCAAATCCAGAAGGATATTAAGGAGCATGTCATTTTGCCGGTGGTGCCGGAAGAACTCCTGGATAACGAGACAAAGTATTTTATCAATCCGACCGGACGTTTTGTTATTGGCGGACCTCAAGGGGATGCCGGTCTGACCGGACGTAAAATTATTGTCGACACGTATGGTGGCTATGCCCGCCATGGCGGGGGCGCTTTTTCCGGCAAGGATCCGACAAAGGTTGACCGTTCCGCTGCCTATGCTGCGCGTTATGTAGCGAAAAATCTGGTAGCCGCCGGACTTGCCGACAAGTGCGAAATTCAGCTGGCTTATGCGATTGGCGTAGCGAACCCGGTTTCCATTAACGTCGATACATACGGCACAGGCAAGGTCAGTGAGGAACAACTGGTTAAGCTGGTTCGTGACAATTTCGACCTTCGCCCGGCCGGAATAATTGCCATGCTGGATCTGCGCAGACCGATCTACAAGCAGACGGCTGCTTATGGTCATTTTGGACGCACTGATCTCGATCTTCCTTGGGAACGTGTGGATAAAGCGGGATTGCTCAGAGAGCAAGCTGGTCTGTAATTTTGCTAAGCGGGATGGATTTCATCTTGCAAAACATCTAAGAAAAGGCCTTTTGTATGGACAAGTCATTTGAGCTGTCTGTATGCAAAAGGCCTTTTTTATGCCCGAAATGGAGGTTGAAATATTTTTTGGTGTCAATTTCGTAACTTTTTCGGTAAAACTTAGTCTATTAATTATGTAAGGGGAACGCGGTGGGGGAATATTTGAGATGGGAGAGTTACTTTGAATGAATAGCAGTTGTTCATCGAACCAGACTAGAAATGATAAACCAGGGAGCTATAAAAAAACTATCGCCGCCAAATGGGTAGCTGCTTCGCTCGCAGGCGTGTTGTGGATCATGCCGGTCATTGGCAGCGAACCGATGCAGTTCCGGCAGGGCTTCTCGTCAATTGCAGAGGCCGCTTCCTCTTTTACAGCAACCAAAGTGAGTGAAGAAATCATTACATCGGGTGCAACGAAGCTGAAATACAAATATACCGTAACCCGCTCGGGCAGCAAAGCCACCGGCCTTGCAGATGTTATCCGCGTGGATCTGAACAATCCTTACGTCTCTATAGACGTCATGACTGGCAAGAATGGTAAGCTGACCACGCGCCAGAGCACGGGCGGAATGGCCAAAGAGACGGGTGCGGTAGCGGCGGTAAATGGAGATTATTTCAATACCGGAGGTGAAGGTGCGCCGATCGGCGGTGAAGTATCGGGGGGAACTCTGGTATCGACCCCGTCTCAGTTGAATGGACTTTATGCTTTTGCCCTGACGACGGACAGAAAACCGATTATCGATCAATTCTCTTTCGAGGGCATGGTAACGGCTGCTGACGGTTCGCAGCTTGCACTGGCGGGAATCAACAAGGGGGCATACAATCCGGAAGGCGGAGCTTCGACTTACAGTCATGTCAATGCGGCGTATATTTATACGGATGCTTGGACGGCGCTGGAACGGCCGAAAAACAGCTCTACCTCCCCGACCGAGGTACTGGTCGAAAATGGAATCATTACGCAAATTTCAAGCCGAAATACCGCTCTGCCGATAGCGGTGCCGGCGGGCGCCTATATTCTGCGGACGCATGGAACGGCTGCACAGTTCGTCGCCGATCATTTGCAGGTCGGACAGCCTCTGACAGTGGCCTGCTCGCTTCGCGCAGCAACAACAGGGGAAACCATTGATCCGGCAAATCTGCAGATGATGATCGGCGGGCACACGATTCTGGTGGATCAAGGGAAGGCGGCGGCATTCTCCCGTTCCGTCAGCAGCATCGGCGGCTACCGGGCACGAACGGCCCTTGGGTATTCCCAGGACGGACGCTACGCTTACATTATCGCGGTGGAGAAGAATGACAGCAGCTCGGGGATGTCCCTCTCCGAATTGCAATCCTTTATGACGAGCATCGGCGTATATAAAGGACTTAACCTGGATGGCGGCGGTTCAACGACAATGGTCGACCGGCCGCTGGCCGAAACCGAAACAATCCTCTCGTTCGATACGGAATACGGCACGGAGCAGCGCAGCATTGTTAACGGGGTTGGTGTCTATTCCAATGCGCCGCAGGGAGAAGTGAAAGGAATCAAGATCAGCGGCAGCAGCGTCCTGCTCATCGGTCAGAAGACATCTTATACGCTGAAAGGCTACGATACGTATTACAACCCGATTGACGTCGCCTCCGGGAACCCCTCCTGGAAATCCAGCAGCGGCAGCGTAAGCGTGAGCGGAGGTGAAGCGACGGCGGTAAAGCCGGGAACAGCCGCTTTGACCGCGACCAGCGGATCGGTAAGCGCCTCAACGACAGTTACCGTGCTTGGCGGAGACAATTTGACCCGTTTGACGGCGGGAACGGTTAACGGTCCGTTGAAGGCCGGGACCTCGATTCCGGTGCCACTTACCGCAGTTGCCAAAAACGGCGCTTCCATCAGCGTGCCGGATTCTGCAGTGAAATGGGAGTTTGTCGGCTTCAAGGGAAGCGTACAGGGCGGCAAGCTGACCGTGAATTCGGTAAATGCGGGAGTGATGACGGGTTATGCTATTGCGCGTTACGACGGGTTCAGCACGGCAATTGTGCTGACGACAGCCGCAGCAACCCCGTGGGAGGATTTTGAAAATGTCGCTTATCCGATCGCTTTTACTACTAATAATCCGGCTGTTCTAGGAACGGCTTCGATTACAGCGGGCAGTGAAGACCACGCCGGGTCGAAGGTTCTGAACCTCAGCTATGATATGACCGCGGGTACGGGCAAGATGTATGCTTACGCCCAATTCAACGGGACTGCTGGCAAATCGCTTCCGGCGGCAGCGACCTCGATGTCGCTTGATGTGATGGGTGATAAGAGCCTGAACTGGCTGCGCGCCGAATTTACGGATGCCGGAGGAGCGACGGTCTATGTAGATCTTGCCAAAACCATCGACTGGACCGGATGGAAGAAGCTTGATATTGACCTGTCAGGCTCAGGAATGAAATTCCCGGCAGCGCTGAAGCGGTTGTATGTCGTGAATGTCGAGGAAGGACAGGATGAACGCGCCAAGACGGGCACCGTGGCCTTTGACAATATTTCCTTCACCATGCCTTCGCTATCCAGCGAGGCGGGATTGCCTACGGGAACGGCGTCCATGACGATCGGCCAGAAGGCGCTAACGGTCAACGGAACGAAGAAAGCTATTGACTCGGCGCCACTGGTGCAAAATGGAACAACCTATGTGCCGATACGCTATGTGTTGGACGCCTTTGGCGGCAGCGCATCCTGGGACCCGGTCACCCGGAAGATTATGGTGCTCCGCGGCTCCAAAGCGCTGGACCTTACGGTAAACAAGAAGGAATTTGTTCTAAATGGCGTACGTCAAAGCGCAGAAGTAGCGCCTTTACTCCTACAAGGAAGGACTTTAGTCCCGCTTCGTCTAGTCTCCGAGCAGCTTGGACTCACCGTAAAATGGGAACAGGAAACGAAGACCGTAACGATCGAATCATGATATGTTAATATAAAGGCGTGCCTTAATATGATTCGATAGAAATGGGGCCATTGTCCGTGGAATTCCAACCCGATGCCATTGACCGCGTAATCAAGAATACGATTGACGTAATGGAAGACAGCAAGTATCAGATTTTTGAGATTTTGCAAGCGGCCCGCGAGGAGCTTGCAAATCTCAACAATGAACTGCAGCAGGTTCGGCAGGAGACGGATGAAATGCTGCAGAAGGTAGACAAGCTGGAGGTCGATTACCGCCGGTCACGTATCCGGTTAACGGAGGTCAGCCGCGATTTCGTTCGTTATACAGAACAAGATATTCGGATTGCCTACGAGAAGGCGACGGAGCTGCAGCTTGAGCTTATGATGAGCAGGGAAAGGGAAGCTTACCTCAGGAACCGGCGAGACGAGCTGCAGAAGCGGGTCCGGAGCGTCGAGAACTCGGTGGAGCGGGCGGAATCGATCGGCTCGCAAATGAGTGTGGTCTTGAAGTATTTGTCCGGAGAACTGGGACATGTAACGCGGATTGTCGAATCGGCCAAGAACCGTCAGATCATCGGGCTCAAAATTATTTTGGCCCAGGAAGAGGAGCGCAAGCGGATTGCCCGCGAAATCCATGACGGCCCTGCTCAAATGCTGGCCAACCTGGTGCTCCGAACAGAAATTGTGGAAAGAATGCTCGTGAAGCAGGAAATTGGACTGGTCCAGAACGAAATAGTAGATCTGAAAGGACAGGTACGTTCCAGTCTCGAGGAAATGCGGAAGGTTATTTTCAACCTGCGTCCGATGGCTTTGGATGATTTGGGATTAATTCCCACGCTGCGCAAGTATGTTCATGATTATGAGGAGAAGAATAAAATCCGAACCTCTTTTGAAACCAGAGGCAAGGAGCACCGCCTGTCGTCAGCTATGGAAGCAGCCGTGTACCGGCTCATTCAAGAGGCGCTGTCCAATGTGGCAAAGCATGCTTGTGCCAGCTACGTTTTGGTGGAAATTACATATCAGGCACAGTTGATCAAAATTGTTGTGAGGGATAATGGAATAGGCTTCAATGTGCAGAAAATGAAAAAAGAGCAGATTGACAGAGAAAGCTTCGGTCTGGTCGGGATGCGTGAACGCGTGGAACTGCTGGAAGGAAGAATGGAAATTGAATCTGCCGAAAATGAAGGAACCGCAATCATTATCCATATTCCAACGAACGTGGACAAGGGAAAGGAGTAGTGTAATGGAGAACCAAAACCCCGGCAAGACACCCATTAAAGTGCTTTTGGCTGACGATCATCAGCTGTTCAGAGAAGGACTCAAGCGTATTTTGAATATGGAGGAAGACATCGAGGTCATAGGCGAATGCGGTGACGGCATACAGGTGCTTGAGTTCGTCAACCAGAATAAACCGGACATCGTGCTGATGGATATCAATATGCCGGTCGAGAACGGCGTGGAGGCGACGGAAAAGCTGAGGGAAATGTTCCCCGACGTTAAAGTGATTATTTTGTCCATCCATGATGATGAAAGCTACGTATTCGAAACGCTGCGCAAGGGCGCCAACGGTTATCTGCTGAAGGATATGGAGGCCGAGTCGCTGATCAATGCGATCCGTTCGGTATGCGAGGGGCATGCCTTTATCCATCCTAAAGTGACGGGCAAGCTGATTAACCAGCTTCGACGGATGACTTATCTGAACGAAGCGGGCGCGATTGCCGAAACCTCGGTGAAGGAAGCGGGAGTCAAATTTGTGGCGGGCGACAACAATCCGCTGACGCGCCGCGAAGCCGAAGTGCTGCGCCTGATGGCCGAAGGAAAGAGCAACAAGATGATCGGCGAATATTTGTTTATCAGCGAAAAGACGGTCAAAAACCATGTCAGCAGCATTTTGCAAAAAATGGAGGTCGACGACCGCACCCAAGCGGTTATCAATTCGATCAAATACGGCTGGGTAACGCTGTAAAATAACCCCTAAGCTTACGGTACGCGAAAGTTCGCGCAAGTCACCTCTTCTCTTTTGCCGGCATATAGTGTTGGTATAAAGAGGAGGTGCATCTCCATGATGGCCCAGCTAATCTGGATCGGAGCTGTGTATGCATCTGCGGTAATGTGCGTTCATGCGCTTAAATTCCGCGACAAGATGAAAGCGTCAGGTGAAATGGAAAAATGGCTCCACTACATTCTGATTGCCCGCAATCATGAATCCGTGGTGGAGGGGGTGATCCGCGCGATGACGCTGCAGTCTTTTCTGACAGGGAAGCGGTTGCGGGTAACCTTTCTGGATGATGGCTCCAGCGATGGAACGCTGCGGATTGTCTCCGGGCTGCGGGACGGCGGATGTTCTCTGGATGTACGGATGGCGCACGGAACGGACGGTTATCTTCAAGCAGATCAGAAAGCGCAGTCACTGCGGAGAGATGAAGATACCGTGATTGACCTGCGGCAACCGGAGCATCCGATTCCGCTGCCGTTCATGCGGGCTGTAGGAAGCAGGGGATTTCAATCGAAACGCGGCAAGATGTAATCGTTGGCCGATTAAAGGATATAATACCATATCGGAGTTCTTGGTGAAGCACACTTTCCTAAAATAGGGGAGTGTGCTTTTTTGCGTGGATTCCTATAAAAAGAGGAGAGGTGCACATGAGGGCGGCAGTGTATACGGTAAAACAAAGCAAAGGCTGGGAGGCGTATCTCTCCATTGATCCAAGGGTGGATATCTTATGGTGGAAGGGAAGCTTGAGCCGGAAGGAAAGCGAGGTACCGCCTGCGGCTAGGGTGATTTTCCTCGGTGCTTCCCTGCCGCTGGGCTGGGCGGTAAAGCTGCATAGGAGCTTCACGTACCGGAAGGAGATGGAGCGGTGGAGCGAAGCGGCATGGACAAGCTATGCGCGGGAGGTTCTGAAAGCGGAACTGGATCAGGAGGAGGAGCTTCTGCGAGCTGGGGGCGATAGTCCGGGTGTTCCGGAAAAAGAGTCTGGGCAGACGGGTTCGGATCACCGGGATCTGCTCCCTCAGCACAAGCTGCTGGACTATACGGACTGGCTTGCCAAGGCGCTGCGGGGCCGTTCCCTCCTGGAGTCCGAAGTGGAAGCGCTGCTGACCGAGCGCCGCCCCGAGCTGCTGGGCTGCTGGCGGAGCGCGGCGCAGCTCGCGTATTTGCAGGGCCGCCTCCGCCTGGAGGCCGCTGTTGGGGCGGAGCTTGCGGGTGAAGCGGGACGTGTGGAGCGGGAAGGGACTGGGGCGACGGCTGGGCGAGCGGGCTGGGGAGTAAGGGCTGGGCGAGCGGGTGCCGGGCGTGTGAAACGCCCGGGGGGCGCACTGGCCCGGGCCGCATGGCTGCCGGCCCTGCGCGGCCGCCTTGCGCGGCGCTTCACCGCCGCGCCCGCACACCCGCGCTGCCTGCGCTGCGGCAGCGCCGCCACGGGCCGCACGGCCTGCGCCGCGTGCGGCCTGGCCGGCTGCGCCTACTGCGAGGCCTGCCTCGCGCTGGGGCGCAGCCGGACTTGCGCGCTGCTGCTGCGCGGCGCAGCGCTTCCGGCCGTGCGGGGCACGGCCGCTATGGACCCCGCCGGGCTGCGGCACCGGTGGGGGTTAAGCGCGGCGCAGGCGGAGGCCGCTGGCGCTGCGCTGGGGTTCCTCGCGGAGCCGCGCGCGGGCTCCGCGGCCGGGCACCCCGAGCGGTTCCTGCTCTGGGCGGTGACGGGAGCGGGAAAGACGGAGATGATTTTCCCGCTTCTTGAGGCCGTGCTCGCCGTAGGCGGGCGGGCGCTCGTGGCGACGCCGCGTCGCGACGTCGTGCTGGAGCTGGCGCCGCGGCTCGCCAAGGCGTTCCCGGCGGAGAGCATCGCCGTGCTGTATGGCGGCAGCAGGGACCGCTGGGCGGAGGGCCGGTTGGCCCTCGCGACTACGCACCAGCTGCTGCGGTTCTACCAGGGCTTCGACCTGGTCATTATCGATGAGCTGGACGCCTTTCCTTTCCACAACGATCCTATGCTCGCTTTTGCCGCTGAAGGAGCGTGCAAACCCGGAGGAGCGTTTATTTACTTGTCTGCTACGCCGCCTCAGACAATGCAGCGGGAGGTCCGCCGGGGAAGACTGAACCATGCGAGAGTGCCGGTCCGGTTCCACGGTTTTCCTCTTCCGGTGCCAAAGCATTTGAAAATGCCCTCAGTCGGCAACTGCCTGAAGCACGGACGGCTGCCGATTAAGCTGATCCAGACGCTCAAGCAGTCGCTTGGACGGGAGGCGCAAATTTTTCTGTTTGTCGCCAGGATTGTGCAGATCGACAGACTGCTTCCGCTTTTGCGCCGCGTTCTGCCCGGTACTGTCATCGAAGGCACCTCTTCGCAGGACCCCGGAAGAGTTGATAAGGTAGCCGCCTTCCGCCGCCGGGAAATATCCATACTCGTAACTACGACCATTCTGGAAAGAGGAGTCACCGTTCCGCGCAGCGACGTGTTCGTGCTGGATGCAGACGACCGGCTCTTTGACGAGGCCTCGCTCGTTCAGATGGCCGGACGGGCCGGCCGCTCGAAGGACGACCCGAAGGGCCGAGTCGTGTTTGCTTCCAGGCAGTGGAACCGCTCGCAGCGCGGCGCATGTGCGCAGATTCGGACAATGAACAAGATCGCCCACAAAAAAGGCTACCTGAACAAGGAGGTAGTTCAATGATGCGTGGAAGCTGGCTTAAGCGCGTTCATTCTCTCCTTGCCCCGGGACAGGATCATTGCCTGGCGTGCGGCAGGGAGGGAAAGCACTCGTCCCGGCTGCCCGGCATTTGCGAGTACTGCGCCGCTGCCGTTCCTTGGATTATTCGCCCCCGCTGCCCCAAATGCGGCCGGCATGTCGGCTGCCCCGACTGTGCGCGCGGAAACGATGCGTCCTCTCTGCTACGCAATAGGAGTGCGGTGGCTTACAGCAGCGAGATGCGTGAATGGCTCGGAAGGTATAAATATAGAGGAGATGAACGTTTCGCCGAAGTGCTTGGAGTCATGCTGGACCAGGCTTATAGTATGCTTAAAGCGGAAATGGAGACATTGGCGATTCCCGGGCGGGAAGGGGACATGGCTATGGCTGCGAAGGTCCAACCAGGACGAGTGGCAGCTGCAGTTGGGCAGTATTTCCGGGTTTTGCCTGAGGGGTGGAAGGTGCTGTTGTCACGGTTAAGCTTTCCGGCAGCATCTTCTCCGCATCCGCCGCTGCCCGTTTACGCTGCTCGGTCCGGCAATGCCCGCGGGTGGAAGGCGGATCTGCTTGTGCCTGTGCCCGTCAGCGGTGTCCGGCTCGCCGAGCGCGGCTTTAATCAGGCGGAAAGACAGGCCCGGTTCCTGTCGGCACGC
Source organism: Paenibacillus sabinae T27 (assembly GCF_000612505.1). Classification (NCBI taxonomy): domain Bacteria; kingdom Bacillati; phylum Bacillota; class Bacilli; order Caryophanales; family Paenibacillaceae; genus Paenibacillus; species Paenibacillus sabinae. The sequence continues at coordinate 4,863,478 of NZ_CP004078.1, read as the reverse complement.
CGTAATATTCCCGTAATGGAACTGGTGGTTCGGGCCCATCATACCGAAAAACAGAGCTTTAAGACCCGGGCGGAGCGGCTTGCCGATATGCGGCGCGCTTTTGTTCCGAGTCCGGTATGGACCAGTGAATTTGCGGAAAAGCTTTTATTTTCTGCCCGCTCCACCTCGGGAAATACCAGCCATTTCGCGGCTTGTTCACCTCCGTTAAAAATAATAATAGTTGATGATATCTATACGACAGGAAGCACCATCCGCGCTTGTGCGGACGTGCTTCAGAAGATGGTATCGTCCGCTGGACGCGAGGCCGAAGTTTACAGCCTGACCTGGGCCCGTTCGTAAGGGCAATCTTTTCTGCGGATGGGGAAGACATAGACGAAACGGGCACAATCATGTAATCTAGGAGCACAAGCAGTCTATGATGGATTATTTTTGAAAAGAAGGGGGGCTGCCCAATCATGAATATCGATAATTGTTCGCGGTGCGGCAAGATCTACGTCAAGAATGTGATGGAACTGTGCCAGTCCTGCATCAAGGAATTGGAGAAGCAATACGAGACTTGCGTGAATTACTTGCGGAAGAACAGGGGGGCCAATATTCAGGAGCTCTCTGATGCTACCGACATCCCGATCAAGGAAATCACCCGCTTTATCCGGGAGGGGCGAATTTCCATCGCCAATGCGCCGAATATCATGTATCCTTGCGAGGTATGCGGAACGCTGATTCGGGAAGGCCATATGTGCGACAACTGCCGCGGCAGACTGACCAAAGATTTAATGACTGCCTCGAAAGAAAGCGCCGCTGCGGAAGCTTCGAGCAAAGGCTCCAAGGGTGCTTACAAGGCGGTAGACAAGCTGCGCGGCCAATAATTTATACAAAAAATACGCTTTCAGGTATAAAGTATGTTTCAATCAAGGCCGATAAACTTAGTAAAGATTATCGGCCTTTTTATAATCGAAAGAAGGTGTTAATTGTGAAGATCAACGAAAGCGGACGAATTAATCCGATTAATCCTTACCAACGGAATGCGGAATCACAAAGGCAGGAACAGATGAAAAAAAACACACCCAAAGACGAGGTAACTATTTCCACGGAAGCCATGAAGCTTTTGGAAGCGCAGAACAGCGGTAAAGCCGACAACGAACGCGCCCAAAGAATCCAAAGCCTGAAGCAGCAGGTCTCCGCCGGTACTTATCAAGTAGACGCATCCAAGCTCGCCGAGAAACTCGCCCCCTTTTTTAAGCAATCCTCCGAGAATTAGGTGAATCCATCCATGTCATTAACAACATTGATCGAACTGCTGGAGCGGCTGGACGAGAACCATGTGCAGATGCTTGATCTGGCCGCTGCCAAGAAACAGGCTATTATGGACAACGATATTGATAGTCTGGTTGATATCATGAGCCGGGAGTCCAAACTGACGAAGCTTAGCGCTCAGCTTGAAGAACAGCGTGAACAGAGCGTTTTCGCCTTTTTACAGGGAGTCGGCATTCGTTCCAATTTGAACTTGAATTTGACCGAGCTGTCCCGGCTTGTATTTGATCCCGAAGACAAAGCGCGGCTGCTGCATATCCAAGGTCAGCTGGCAGACACGTTGGACCGTTTGAAGAAGGCCAATGAGCTGAACCAGAGACTGATTGAGCAGACGCTTGCATTTATAGATTATTCTCTTGACTTGCTGGTTGGAAGACCGAATCAGGAGATTACGTATCAGCCTCCGTCGGGCCGACCCAGCTCTGTGAGCCGACCGGGTCTTTTTGACGCACGAGGTTAGCATTGACCGGTCATTCCGTCATTCCGAACGTTACAGAATTTATCGCAAGCTTGCTTGGATTAACGAGAACTCATAGGGGGAACAGAAGTGACATCAACCTTCCACTCAATTGAAACCGCCCGCCGAAGCCTCGTCACGCAGACGGCGGCGCTCAACACAACGGGACATAATATCGCAAATGCCAACACTGAAGGCTACACACGCCAATCTGTTAAAATGGCCGCTGCCAGACCGATTGAAGCTTACGGTTTCAGCAACTCCACTTCTCCGGGGCAGCTTGGCACAGGGGTGGAGTTTGGATCCATCGAGCGGATTCGGGAAACTTTTCTTGACGACCAGTTCCGCGGAGAGAATTCCTCGCTGGGCAGCTGGACCATTCAATCCGATACGCTGGACAAGCTGGAGTCGATTTTTAACGAGCCTTCGGAGACTGGAATCAGCACCGTATTGGATAACTTCTGGAAATCGTGGTCCGACCTCAGCAAGAATCCGGAAGACAGCACCGCACGCAAAATCGTTGTCCAGACCTCCCAGTCGATGGCGGACGCGCTTAATTATATGAGCAGACAGCTGGATAATCTGGATACCGATCTGGCGACCAATATCTCCGTTAAAGCTACTGAAATCAACGGCTATCTATCCTCGATTGCGGACCTTAATGAGTCCATATTCCGGATCGAGAGCATGGGTGACAAGGCTAACGATCTTCGAGACCAGCGCGACTTGATGACAGACAAGCTGTCCAAAATCATCAATATCAACGTGTCCCGAACCGACAGCGGCTACAATATTTCCCTTGGAGGCCAGCAGCTTGTTCAGGGGTTCGCGGCTTCGTCCGTATCCTCAGATTCGCTGGCCGAAGCCTATGGAGATGGCGTGACCGGCGATCTGAAATCCGGCGAAGTATACGGAATGATAGACTCCAGCAAGAGGTATGTGGCCGACTATAAGACCCAGCTTAACAACATGGCCAATACAATTGCTACAGGAGCGGTCGAGATTACGCTTCCAAAGGGCTCCGTAATGCCTGCGGGAACGATTTTGACCAACGATGCTTCGATTATTCAGGCGGATGGTACAACTGTGACTTTAGCCGCCGGTGACGCAATGCCGCCGGGAGCCACCCTGAATGCGGACGTCAAGACAACAGTGAATGGACTTAACGGGCTGCACCAACTAGGCTATACGCTGGACGGGAGCCTGAACCCAGGCAAACCGCTGTTTACCATAACCGGTGACGGCAGTACAATTACCGCGGGGAATATTACATTTAATCCTGAAATTGCCGCCAATACCGATCTGCTTGCCACATCTCTTCGTACGACCGGTACAGGAGCCTCGGAGAAAGTTGTTAAAGGAAATAATACGCTGGCATTATTGATTGCCAACCAGCATTCCGGAATATTTACTGCGCCGACTGGAATTAAGGGCACTCCCAACACTTTTTATAAAACTATGGTTGGACAGCTTGGTGTACAATCGCAAGAAGCGACCCGTCAGACGGAGAACTCCAACTATCTGGTGCAGCAGGTGGATGCTCGCCGCCAATCCGTGAGTGGTGTTTCTCTAGACGAAGAAATGTCCAATATGCTCGTGTTCCAGCATGCCTATAGCGCCGCCGCGCGTTTTATGACGACCTATGACGAAATGCTTGATAAACTCATTAATGCCACCGGCACCGTCGGCAGATAAGGAAGGAGGGGGCCTGATATGCTTAGAGTAACTTCCAATATGATGAACGCACAGCTGCTGCTCAATCTTAACCGCAATGCGCGTAACATGAATGATACCCAGCTTCAGCTGGCTACCGGTCGAAAGCTCAATAAGCCATCCGACGATCCCGTCGGGATCACTTACTCCCTTCGTTACCGTTCGGAGCTGTCAGCGAACTCGCAGTATCAGGAGAACGTGGACGATGCGATCTCATGGCTGGAGTTTAATGATACAGTTCTTATGCAGACCGGAGACGTTATTCAGCGGCTGCGGGAACTGTCGGTTCAGGGAGCGAACGGAACAAACTCTCAAGAGGCGCTTAATAGTATCAACGCCGAAGTGAAGCAATTGAAGGAGCAACTGATTGATATCGCAAACAGCCAATTTAAGGGCAAATACATTTTTAACGGCCAGCAGTATGATGTGCAGCCTTATCAATTCCCAACAGGACCCGATGGAACACTGGACACGTCTACCGCTTCCTCGATTGTAACGGATGACGGTTTGTTAAATTATGCGGTAGGAGACAGTGTGCAGCTGCCAATTAACATTACCGGAAATGAAGTGTTCGGCGGACAGGACGGCGATAATATTTTTGCGGTAATCGATAATATTTCGACTGCGCTGGTGTCCGGAGATACCTCGGAAGTATCCAGTCAGCTTGGAAATATCGACACTCGGTATAATAAACTTCTTGCTGTGCAGGCAGAGGTTGGCGCCAAATCAAACCGGATTGAGTTGATGAAGAACCGGCTCAGCGATTTGGAGGTCAATTTGACGGATCTTCAAGCCAAAACCGAGGACGGAGACTATGCTGAGCTGCTGACGCAATCCAAGATTCAGGAAAACATCTATAATGCCTCCCTGTCGGTCGGGGCCAAGATTATTCAAAATTCTCTGGTGGATTTCATTAGATAAACAGGAGGTGTTCATCCATGAAGGTGATGGTGCAAATCTCTCAGACACCGGCGCTGATCGGGATGGAGACAACACTGGGAAATCTGACCATCAGCCAGCCTCCCGCAGATTTGCAGATTACGACAACCCCGGGAGAATGGAATATCCACCAGCCGGCACCCGAGGTGACGATTGACCAATCCCGGGCTCGCGCGGCATACACTGGCGGAACTTATCGCGAGATGAGCCAGCGTATTTATTCCGGGGTGGAGCAGCTTTGGCTGCAGGGTATCGCCAAGAGAATGGAGCAGGGTGAACGGATGGCTAATTTCCATAAGCCCGGCAACTCGATCGGCGAAGTTTATGGAGAGGACTGGCATCCGGTATCTTATCCGGAAGTACGGGGCCCTGCCTCTTATGATAATGTAGATATTGATATCAAGGCGTCACCGGTACAGATCGAGTATCGTCGAGCCGAGGTTCACATCCAGGTGGAACAGCATAAACCGCAATTTCAATACACGCCGTCCAGTGTTGACATATACTTGCGGCAGAAGCCATCGTTGACCTTCACGCCGCAGGTGCTTGACGAGCAGGTTTAGGACTATAAGCTATAGATGGATTGTTAACAACCATCTATAGCTTTTTTCATAAGATTTTTAATGAAGAGGAGCGCTGAACATAATGATTATCGAAACCGCCGCTTTAGGTTCATTGGATATTCAAGAGGAGAAAATTTACTGTTTCCCGAAAGGCATCCCCGGCTTTGAACAGGAGACGGAATTTGCGATTATTGATTTGCAGGAAGGACCGTTTTCGTACCTGCAGTCGCTAAAGACGGCAAACCTTTCATTTCTGCTGACGGACCCCTTTGCTTTTTACCCTCAATATGAGTTTGAACTACCTGACACGGAAGCGGAGGAATTGGAAATAACGGATATGGTTGACGTACGCGCCATTGTTACGATCAGAGACACCGTGGAAGAATCCACGCTGAATCTGCTCGCTCCCGTTGTGCTTAATCCGGAGAAGCGGCTCGGCAAGCAGGTTGTGCTTCACCGCTCTCCCTATTTGACCAAGCAGCTTTTATGGACGGAAGGCCAATTCAAGGAGGGCGAGACATCATGCTAGTTCTTGCGCGCAAAAAAGGAGAATCGATCGTTATTCAGGACAATATCGAGATTACAATTCTCAGTGTGGAGGGAGACACCGTTAAAATCGGCATCACCGCTCCAAAGCATGTCGATATTTTTCGGCAGGAAGTCTATTTGTCAATCAAAGAGAGCAACAAGGAGTCCGCAGCTCCGGCGCCAAGCAGCCTGAATGCCCTCATTGACCGCCTCAAGTCAAAATAAATTCGAAAAAGAGAAAAATTACTATAAAGATTGCTTGCAAGCGGACGATATATATAGTAGGCACTGATTGGAGGGGCGGCCGACCTTAACAGCAGTGTTACCACAAGGATGTGGATCAACTATTTTCAGGGAGGAAAACTCAAATGATTATCAACCACAATATTGCGTCGCTGAACACGCAGCGTCAGCTGAACACCAACACTGTCAACCAAAGCAAGAACATTGAGAAGCTGTCTTCCGGTCTTCGCATCAACCGTGCCGGCGACGACGCAGCAGGCCTTGCAATCTCCGAGAAAATGCGCGGACAAATTCGTGGCTTGGACCAAGCTAGTCGTAACTCTCAGGATGCAATTTCTTTGGTGCAAACCGCAGAAGGTGCTTTGAATGAGTCCCATAGCATTCTGCAGCGTATGCGTGAATTGGCAGTTCAATCTGCTTCCGACACTAACACTACTGATGATCGGAAGAAAGTTCAACAAGAAGTTGACCAATTAGCAAAAGAGATTACTCGTATTTCAAATACAACTGAGTTTAACACACAGAACTTACTTGCCGGTGGATTAAATAATACTTACCAAATTGGTGCTAATGCAGGACAGAGCATTGGTCTTTCGATTAATTCAATGGATGCTTTTTCGTTGGGAGTAGCATCAAGCCAAAACGCTGTGGGAGCATTTGCTGCTGGAGCCACAACTTTGGCTGCAGGATCTATTGGCACTGAGGATCTTGGCCGTGGTTTATCTGCACAAACATATAATCTAGTTGTTACCCATAGTGCGGCTGCAACAGCCGAAACTGCAGATTCGGTAACTGGTGGTACTGCTATATCTGGTACTTACACGGGTGATCGTAATGAAACTGCGATGTTTAGAGTTACTGCTGCAACAGCAGGCGAAGTTACTGGTGTTGATCTGTCATTAGATGGTGGAACGACTTGGTCGTCCCAAACCGTTACAAACGGGGCTGGTTCTAGTACTGTTGCTTACAAAGGTACTACAGTTACCTTTACAGACGGTGGGGGTAATGCTGTTGGTCAATCAGCAACATATACACTTACTGCGCAAAAAGATACTATCCAACTTCAAGATGCGAGTGCAACTAACATTGGCAGCGCTGTGACAGTTTATCAAGACATGACTAGTGTTACGGTTGGGGATGCCGCTACAAGCCGTTCGATGACAATTCACAGCACTTCCTTAGGTGGTTTGACATCTGGTACAGCAACCCAGACTGTTTCTCAACAATCCTCCTCCAATGCAACATTTAATGCAGATGGTTCACTTTTGACTTCTGCAACAACAGTTGCTGGTGTTGATGTAAGTACACAAGCTTCTGCAAATACCGCAATTACTACTATTAACAATGCAATTGAGAAGGTATCAGCTGAGCGTTCCAAGCTCGGTGCATACCAGAATCGTCTTGAACACACAATCAATAACTTGAACACTTCCTCCGAGAACCTGACTGCATCCGAATCCCGTATTCGTGACGTAGACATGGCGAAGGAAATGAGTGAGCAAACCAAGAACTCCATCTTGGCACAAGCCGCTCAAGCGATGCTGGCTCAAGCAAACCAACAACCTCAAGGCGTTTTGCAGTTGCTCCGCTAATCTTAACGAACCACTAGAGACTCTAGATATTCTAGAGTCTCTTTCTTTTCAGCCGATCACAGGCAAGATGAAAGAATATATCATAGTATAAGATATATTAAGAATGCACACATGAATAATGCTAGAGTATGACGGGTTTCTCTTTGGGAATCCCTTTTTTTGTTCCAGTATGTCTGAAAAACGTGCGTTTTATATTTGAGTGAAAACTCAGATGCAAGAAGACCAGATCCACATAATTGGATGTCTGCGTATAGTGAAAATGTAATTTATAAGCTACCAATATAAAGCACCTGTCGGAATAAGCAAGAAGGGGACAGTGGGCCGAGGGGTCTTAATGAATAGTACTATTAAGCTTGAATATTTTTATTAAATGAATAGATTATTTGGTACCTATATATTAATTCCTTACAGTATTATCCGATAAATATAGTATAACTTTGTCACGGAGGTTACCATCTATGGATGTCCGCTTATCGAATACAGGAGGTTATAAAAATTCAATTCCGGATCATCGGATCAAGCCGAATTCCAAGTCATCGGGAGCGGACAGCTACACTATTGAGAGTGTTAATTCGACCAGAGAGTTGAAAAAACTAGAGAATCGAGGCGTCACCGTATCGCCAGGGGAAGAGCAGACCGTAAAGGCGCTTGAAAAAGTCTTAAAGGCTTTGGAAGGACCTGAGACAACATTTGAGGTCAGTATACACAAAGAAACTAAAGCTATCATGGTAAAAGTCCTCAATAAAGACACAGGCGAACTAATCAGAGAGATTCCTCCAGAGAAGACATTGGACCTCGTTGCCAATATGATGGAGATCGCGGGAATAATTGTAGACGAGAAAGTTTAGAGACAGGGGGAATAACGATGGCGACTCTTCGAGTCAGCGGTTTGGCTTCCGGTATAGATGTCGATAGTATTGTCAAGCAGATGATGACGGCCAAAAAAGTACCGCTGGATAAACTAACTCAGCAGAAGCAGGTTATGGAGTGGCAAAGAGACAACTACCGGGAGTTCAACAGCAAGTTTGTCGATTTTAAAACCAATAAACTCACTGCATACGATAAATCAAGTGCTATGAATACTCAAACCTCTGTTGTTACAGGGGATACAGGGGCGCTTAAAGCCGAAGCAACTGCGGATGCCAACGGCATAACCATGAATATCAAGGTGACTCAGATTGCCCAAGCAGCGACAGCTATAACTTCTGGCGCAACGATGGCAGCGAGCGGCCAGGCGAGACTAACCAGCAATTCTACGCTGGCTGACCTTCAGAAGCTTAACACTTCGGCTTCAGCCACAGGCAGTGTATATAAATTAACCGTGAATGGAAAATCAATTGATTTGCAGGAAAATTTGTCCATATCCGAGGCGGTTTCCAAGATAAATCAGACGGATGGTGCCAACGTCACAGCTAAGTTTGATGAAGTTACCGGAAAGCTTTCAATTTCATCCAAAACCTTTTCGACAAGCGGGACAGTGACTCTTAACTCCGGGGATTCCTTTCTAAAATTATTCGGTACAGGTACGATTACACAAACGGGATACCTACCTGCAACAATAGAAGTGAATAATGGATCGGATGCAATTTGGACCCCGCTTGAATTCCCCAGCAACAGCTTTAAACTTAACGGCGTGTCCTTTACATTACTGGATAAAACAACAACATCCGCCAAAGTAACCACCACTACCGATCCGACAAAGGCACTGGATAGTATTAAAAGCTTTGTGTCCGACTATAATACCTTGATGAGCGCATTAAATACGAAGGTTAACGAAGATCGATACACCGACTATACGCCTCTATCCGATGACCAGAAGAAAGAGATGACAGACACCCAGATTGAGGCTTGGGAGACCAAAGCCAAAAGCGGGCTGTTAAAAAACGATGACATTCTGAAGTCGACCCTTACTTCTATGCGGTCCGCTTTGACTGACAAGCTGGGGCAGCTAAGCGCGATAGGGGTTACGACAGGACAATACTATGAGAATGGTAAACTGTATATTGATGAAAACAAGTTGAAACAAGCTCTCACGGATAATCCGCAGCAGGTAACCGCGATTTTTCAAGGACCTTCAGGGAGCTCGACTACCGGGTTGTTCGACAAACTTTCTACCGGACTGACTAATTCGATTGAGAAATTATCGACAAAAGCCGGAACTTCCAAATATTCATCCGACATTACGATTGCCTTCAAATCCGATAGCGTAATGGGGAAAGAACTTACCGACTATACTAACCGTATTTCAAAACTTCAAGATCAAATGAATGATTACGAGGACAATCTTTACAAAAAGTTTACAGCCATGGAAACCGCGATCAGCAAGTATAACAGTCAATCCTCTAGCCTAACAAGCTATTTAAAATAATAAGCCAGACGACAAAAGAAAGGTGAACGCTATGATCACATCTCCTTACGATAAATACCGGCAGTCGGCCGTTCAGACCTCGAACCCGTCCCAGCTGCTGCTTATGTTGTTTGACGGAGCGATCCGGTTCGGTAAGAGTGCGATGGAGGGCATGGACGCCGCCGATTATGAGAAAGTCAATACCAACCTGGGAAAAACTCAAGCCATTGTCTCTGAACTCATGGCGACTCTGGATCAGTCCTATGAGGTATCCAATGGACTGTTTGCATTATATGAATATACCAATCATCTATTGGTTCAGGCCAATATCAAGAAGGTGAAGGAGCCGGTAGAAGAGGCTCTCGGCTACCTCCTCGAACTTCGCCAGGCCTTTGCCCAAGCAGCCAAGATGACGGTGGGCCAGGAAATTCAGCATGGATAGCTTGATTTCCCGGCTGGAACAGCTTACGGAGCATATCCTTTCTCGTCTGCCAGATGCTCCTTATGAAGAGCTCTCCGAATTTGTCGAGAAACGGCAGAATCTTGTCGATGATATCGGCAAACAGATTGTCGAAAATAATCAGTCTTTAACTGAGCCTCAGAAACTCGTCATTCGCAGCATTCTCGAACACGATGGGGCGATTGTGGCCCGTATGAATGCGCACCGCCTAGAAGCCCAGGATGGACTGCAACGCCGTAATCTGGCCAAGGCCCAGCGCAGCGCCTACGAAGCCGGCTATACCCCGGAGAGCATTTTAATGGACCGAAAAAAATAATTTCGCATAACTGTTTCAATCGGAGGAACACTTGGGTAATACTACTCATCTGTTCCTCTTTTGATTTATTATCGCGGTTGTTTCATTGTATAAATATTGGTATGGGAAATAATTGAAGGTAACCATTTTCTTTTCCAATTGACAACTAAGAACTCGCGGTGGTATAGTCAGAATTGTGAGCAAGACTCACGTTCATTTGATGATGAAGGGAATGTTCAAGCAATGGAAGGTAAAGTTAAATGGTTTAACGCAGAAAAAGGTTACGGTTTCATCGAGACTGCAGAAGGCGGCGACGTATTCGTTCACTTCTCCGCGATCCAAACCGAAGGTTTCAAAACTCTGGAAGAAGGACAGTCGGTTGAGTTTGATATCGTGGAAGGCGCACGCGGACCACAAGCAGCTAACGTAATCAAATTATAATCATCCGGCATAGCCGACCTACATATACGGTAGATGGTTAGCAATTGAGACAACGCTAGCGAAAGACCCTAGGGTATTCTGGGGTCTTTTTTTTATTGAATTTTTGGAGAAGTGCGCAAGTAAAATAGGACTTTAAGACAAGAACGGGCACTTGAAGGGGATTACCATAAATCCTTGTCATTTCAAGGCTTTTTTTGCATTTGAAAGCGCATTTACACAATTTTAAACTTTTTACATGGAGCTTACGTTTTGGTATAATGAAGGTGCAAAGGAGGAGTGCCCATGCAATTCAGCATTCGAGGTCAACAAATTGAAGTGACCGACGCTTTGAGAGAGTATGTTGATAAGAAGCTCAGCAGACTTGAGAAGTATTTCGATGCGCCCCCTACCCAGGAAGGCTTTGTAACGCTCAGTGTTATACGTGGTCTTCATACGGTGGAAGTAACGATCCCGCTGGCCGGCGTCACGCTTCGCGCGGAAGTTCGCAGCGATGATATGTATGCTTCGATCGATGGGGTAGTGGACAAGCTTGAGCGCCAAATCCGCAAGCACAAAACCAAACTCAACCGGAAATTCCGTCAGGAAGGAAGCTTGAAGACGCTATTTGTAGAAGGCGGATCTAGCGGTTCCGTCGCCGTGGAAGAACAGGATGAAGAATTGGAGGTTGTGCGCAACAAACGCTTCACATTAAAGCCGATGGACGTGGAGGAAGCGATCCTGCAAATGAATATGGTGGGACATAATTTCTTTGTATTTTCCAACATTGACACTTCCGAAGTAAGCGTTGTGTATAAACGAAATGACGGCAAATACGGATTGATTGAACAGGGTTGACCTGAATTGATCGGTAAGTAAGGCTGCCTCTTTTCGAGGGTATCCTTGGATAAGCTGAAATGTCATCTTTATGAAAAAAATCCCGAGCCCTTATTCGCATGAAGCGAATGGGGCTCTTGTGCGTATATATATGAAGGTATGTCCATACAGGTAACTTCTGCTTGTATTGCGGCATCCCTTACAAACTGTTACAATTTATGAAGCAGCGGAATCGATGAGGTTAAGCGGCCCTTTCAATTTTGTGAGGATGGGCTGAGGTTCCACCATCTGTGTTGCATGAAAGGGGTTAACCATGCTAGGACTTGTTAAAAAAATATTCGGCGACACGAATGAACGCGATGTCAAACGTCTGCTGAAGACGGTCGAAGTCATTAACGGGCTGGAGCCTGAATTCGAGGCGCTGTCCGATGAAGCATTGAGAGCCAAGACCGAGGAGTTCCGGGCCCGGATTGAAAAAGGCGAGACGGCGGATGAACTTCTGCCCGAAGCTTTCGCAACCGTGCGCGAGGCTTCGAAACGTACGCTGGGCATGCGGCATTTCGATGTGCAGCTCATCGGAGGGATGGCGCTGCATGAAGGCAGGATCGCCGAAATGAAGACAGGTGAAGGAAAGACGCTGGTCGGCACCCTGCCGGTATACTTGAACGCTCTCCTTGGAAAAGGCGTGCATGTCGTTACGGTCAATGATTACCTGGCCCAGCGCGACAGCGCCCAAATGGGACAAATATATAATTTCTTGGGCATGACGGTCGGGGTTAACCTGAACGGCATGGACCATGCCGATAAACAGAATGCTTATGCCTGCGATATTACGTATGGCACGAATAACGAATTTGGTTTTGACTATTTGCGCGATAATATGGTGCTCTACAAGGAGCAAATGGTGCAGCGCCCGCTCTTCTTTTGCATCATTGACGAAGTGGACTCCATCCTGATCGATGAAGCGCGGACGCCGCTCATTATTTCGGGACAAGCCGAGAAATCGACGGAGCTGTACTATGCCGCTGACCGTTTCGTGAAGAGATTGCAGCCGGAAGAGCACTACACGGTGGATATTAAGGTGAAATCCGTCGCTCTGACCGAAAAAGGTGTGGCGATTGCCGAGAAAGCTTTTGGCATAGAGAATCTGTACGACCACAGCCATGTTACGCTCAACCACCATATCGTCCAAGCCTTGAAGGCCAATGTCATTATGCGCCGGGATGTCGATTATGTGGTGACAGACGACGAAGTTGTCATCGTCGACGAATTTACGGGACGCCTGATGGCGGGACGCCGCTACAGCGACGGCCTGCACCAGGCGATCGAAGCGAAGGAAGAAATCCAGGTACAGAACGAGAGCATGACGCTCGCTACCATTACGTTCCAGAACTACTTCCGCATGTACCGCAAGCTGGCCGGCATGACCGGTACGGCCAAGACGGAAGAAGAGGAATTCAAGAAAATTTACGGACTGGAAGTTCTCCAGGTGCCAACGAACAAGGCGAACCAGCGCGCGGATATGCCGGATGTGGTCTACAAGAGCGAGAACGGCAAGTTTAACGCTGTTGTCGAGGAGATTGTGGAACGCCATAAGAAGAACCAGCCGGTGCTGGTTGGTACGGTATCGATCGAGAACTCCGAGCTCGTCTCGGAAATGCTGAAGCGTAAAGGTGTCAAGCATCAGGTGCTTAACGCCAAGCATCATGCGGCGGAAGCGGAAATCATCTCGCATGCGGGACAACCCGGCACCGTGACGATCGCAACGAATATGGCGGGCCGCGGCACCGACATTATTCTGGGCGAAGGCGTGGCGGAGCTCGGCGGACTGCATATCATAGGTACCGAGCGCCATGAATCCCGGCGGATCGACAACCAGCTCCGCGGCCGGGCGGGCCGTCAGGGCGACCCGGGCTCGACGCAGTTCTACCTTTCGCTGGGCGACGAACTGATGAAACGCTTCGGCGCAGACAATGTGCTGAATATGATGGAGCGCCTCGGGTTTGAAGAGGACCAGCCGATCGAGAGCCGGATGATTACTCGTGCGATTGAATCGGCCCAGAAACGCGTCGAAGGCAATAACTTCGACATCCGTAAAGTGGTTCTCCAATATGACGATGTCATGAACCAGCAGCGCGAAATTATTTATAAGCAGCGCCGTGAAATTCTGGAGTCGGATAATATTAAGGACATCGTCGTGGAAATGATCCGTCCGGTTATCGAACGGGTTGTGGAAGCGCACTGCAGCGACGACATCCCCGAGAACTGGGAGCTGCAGGAAGTCGCTGATTATGTGAACAGCAAGCTCCTTGACGAAGGCTCCCTCACCCGCGATGATCTGTGGGGCAAGGAAGCCGACGAGATTGTCGAGTTTATTTTCGAGAAGGTGCTGGAAAAATACGCGGCCCGCGAAGAACGTCTCGGCTCCGAGCTCGTACGCGAATTCGAGAAGGTTATCGTGCTGCGCGCCGTCGACAGCAAATGGATGGACCATATCGACGCGATGGACCAGCTTCGCCAAGGTATTCATCTTCGCGCCTACGGCGGTACCGATCCGCTGCGGGAGTATCAGTTTGAAGGCTTTGAGATGTTCAATGCAATGACCGCAACCATTCAGGAAGAAGTGGCCACCTACATCATGAAGGCTCACATCGAGACGAACCAGGAGCGGCAATCCGTGGTGGAAGAGAATAAAATCTCGACCAACGGCGAGCCTGCCGAGAAGCGTCCGGTTGCGGTTGGCGCGACGGTGGGACGCAATGATCCTTGTCCTTGCGGCAGCGGCAAGAAGTTCAAGAACTGCCACGGACAAAACGCTTAATTTGATTAATCCACTGACGAAAGTCGGTATGATGAAAATGAGGAACGGCTGGGCCGGGGAGATTCCCGTAAGCGGCTCGGCCGTTTCTTCTTGATGAATATAAACATTTCTTTAATCGAAAGGTGCAGTGAGAACATGATCGATCCAAGTGTAAAACAAGACTTGCGCGAAATCGGCAAGAAATTAACCAACCTTAGGGGGTCTCTTTGACTTAGACCTGAAGCAGGAATTGATCGCCAACTTCGAAGAGAAGATGGCCGCTCCGGATTTCTGGGATGATAACGAGAAGGCGCAAGGCGTTATTGCCGAAATGAACGCTGTTAAATCCAGCGTGGACCAGTACCAGAAGCTGCAGCAGGAATATGATGATGCGCTGCTGATGGCGGAACTCGCGGAAGAAGAAGGCGACGAGGAATTGGCTGTCGAGATCGGAACAAATGTCCGTGCGCTGACGAGCAAGCTGGAAGAGTTCGAGCTTCAGCTTCTGCTCAATCAGCCTTACGACAAGCTTAACGCTATTCTGGAGCTCCATCCGGGCGCCGGCGGAACGGAATCCCAGGACTGGGGTCAGATGCTGTACCGGATGTACACCCGCTGGGCCGAGAAGCGCGGCTTCAAGGTGGAGGTTCTGGACTATCTGCAGGGCGATGAGGCCGGAATCAAAAGCGTGACGCTGCTCATCAAGGGCTACAACGCTTACGGTTACCTGAAGGCGGAAAAAGGCGTTCACCGCCTTGTTCGCATTTCCCCGTTCGACGCCTCGGGGCGCCGTCATACCTCCTTTGTATCCTGCGACGTGGTGCCGGAAATCAATGAAGACATCGACATCGAGATCCGCACCGAGGATCTGAAGATTGATACGTACCGGGCCACTGGCGCAGGCGGCCAGCATATCAACACGACCGATTCGGCGGTCCGGATCACTCACCAGCCGACAGGCATAGTCGTTACCTGCCAGAATGAACGCTCCCAGATCAAGAACCGGGAACGCGCGATGACGATGCTTCGTTCCAAGCTGTATGAGCGCAAGCTCGAGGAACAACAGCGTGAGCTGGACGAGATTCGCGGCGAGCAGTCCGACATTGCCTGGGGCAGCCAGATCCGCTCCTATGTATTCCACCCTTACAGCATGGTCAAGGACCATCGCACATCGGTGGAGACCGGGAACGTCGGCGCTGTTATGGACGGCGACCTTGACGCCTTTATCGACGGCTATTTGCGCAGCCAGATTAAGACCGAGGCGGAGTAACGGATGACGTCAACGAAAACAAGGGGCAGGCCGCCGCTTATTCCGCTTAACGGGCCGCTCCGCCATCTTGCGGATACAACCATGATCACCGTCGGCTCGCTCATTACCGCGCTCGCCTTCAACTTGTTCATGCTGCCGAACCGGATCGCTTCCGGCGGCGTATCGGGCTTGTCGATCCTGGCGAAGGCGTGGTTCGGGGCGGAGCCGGCTTTTACCCAGTGGGCTCTTAATATCCCGCTCTTCATCCTTGGCGTGCTTATTCTGGGCCGCAGCTATGGACTCCGGTCGCTGCTGGGCAGCATTGTGCTGCCGCTGTTTATCTACTTGACCAAAGACGGTCCGGTACCGACAACGAATCCTCTGCTGGCTTCGATCTACGGGGGAATCGGCGTCGGTCTCGGCCTCGGGCTTGTCTTTCGCGGACGCGGATCGACGGGGGGTCTTACGATTCTGGCGCAGATTATCCAGAAGTTGACCGGTTTCAGTTTCTCCCTGTCCGTCGTCCTGCTGGACGGTACGGTGATTACGCTGGCGGCATTCGTGCTGGGGATGGAGCAGGCCATGTACGCGCTGATCGGCTTGTTCGTCACAGGCCGGGTCATCGACGCGCTGGAAGTCGGCTTTAGCTACACCAAGGTAGCTTATATTATTTCGGATCATACCGAGGCGATCTCGGAAGCGATTTTGCATGATTTGAACCGGGGGCTGACAAGGCTGGATGCCCGAGGCGGATATACCGGCGACAACCGCACGGTGCTGATGGTAGCTGTAGGGCAGAATGAGACGACCCGGCTGAAGGCGATTGTCCGGTCGGTGGACCCCGGAGCATTCGTCATTATCAGCGACGCGCATGAGGTGCTGGGCGAAGGATTCAAGAGAGAAGCGTAGTTTTTCCTAAGAGGACAGGAGAAGCGGCGCTTCTTTTTTTTCAATAGCGGGAGGTGGAAATGGCACATGATAAGGGTAAGGAAGCCGGAATACTGTCAGGGTATAAATATTACATAATCTGTTGTATTTATATTAATCCGGTTGTATAATAATACATATTTCTTAGGACGGCGGATAAGGCGATTTATCCGGTATAATAGAAAGAAAAGGCAGAAGGGAGCCGGGAAATGACGGTGGAAGGCAAGTTAAGAGCGGCAATCGTGGGATCGACGGGATATGGTGGCGTGGAGCTGATCAGGCTGCTGCAAGGGCATCCGAAGGTGGAGATTACCTCGGTGATTTCCTCTTCAAGCGCGGGAGAGCCGATTGAGAATGGGTTTCCGCATTTAACCGGCGTGTTTCATAGAAATCTAGACGGCGTGGATGCGGCGGAGATAAAGGAGAGGGCGGATGTCGTGTTCACGGCGACGCCAGCGGGCGTAAGCGCCAAGCTCGCTCCGCAGCTGCTGGAGGCGGGGCTTAAGGTCGTTGACCTGTCCGGCGATTTCCGGCTGAAGGACGGCGGCGAGTACGAGCGCTGGTATAAACGTCCGGCTGCGGAGGAGAGCTATTTGAAGCAGGCGGTTTTCGGCCTCTGTGAGGTATTTGGAGATCGCGCGGCTGGCGCGGAGTTCATCTCTAATCCGGGCTGCTACCCGACGGCGACGCTGCTTGGTCTGATTCCGGCGCTGAAGGCCGGATGGATTAAGCCGGAGAGTATCATCGTTGATGCGAAATCGGGCGTATCGGGCGCCGGACGCGGCGTGAATGTGGGCGTTCATTATGCGGAAGTGAATGAGAACTTCAAAGCCTACAAGATTAACAAGCATCAGCATATCCCCGAGATTGAGCAGACTCTTACAGAGATTGCCGGGGAACCGGTAACGGTAACCTTCACGACGCATCTCGTTCCAATGACACGGGGGATTATGGCGACGATGTATGCAGGGATGAACGGGGCTTACAGCGAGCAGGATTTTGTCGATTTATATCGTAACTATTATGAGGGAAGATCTTTTGTCCGCGTGCGGGATGCCGGAATTTGGCCGGCGACGAAGGAAGTCAGCGGCTCGAACTATTGCGACATCGGATTTGCGGCGGATGCCCGGACAGGCCGGGTCACGATTATTTCGGTAATCGACAATCTCGTAAAAGGCGCTGCGGGGCAGGCGATTCAAAATCTCAATTTAATGATGGGATGGGAGGAAACCCTTGGGCTCGGTTACACGCCTGTGTATCCGTAAAGCTTAGCGGGAAACAAGACATGAGCGAGAAGCTGTACACCGTCGTGGAAGGCGGAAGCATTACGACACCGAGAGGGTTTACATCCGGAGGCCTGCACTGCGGCTTGAAAAAAACCGACCGCAACGACCTCGCCGCCATACTGTGCGAGGTGCCGGCGACGGCAGCGGCGGTATATACAACGAATCTGTTCCAGGCGGCCCCGCTCAAAGTAACGCGGGAGAGTCTCGGCAGCGGTATTCTGCGCGCGGTTGTGGTCAACAGCGGCAATGCCAATGCCTGCACCGGAGAGCAGGGCGAAGCCGATGCCTATGAAATGCGGGCGGCAGCCGCCCGTTACTTGGGAGTAAGCGAGGACGATGTGGCGGTTGCATCGACGGGCGTTATCGGCGAGCTGCTGAAGATGGACCGCGTGCGCGACGGCCTTGCTGGGCTTCCGGCGAAGCTTTCAGGCGACGCGGACGGGGCGGAGGAGTTCTGCCAGGCGATTTTAACGACCGATCTGGTGAAGAAGGAATGCTGCGTGAAGGTCCGGATCGGAGATACGGAAGTCCTGATCGCCGGCGCGGCGAAGGGTTCCGGCATGATTCATCCGAATATGGCCACCATGCTCGGCTTTATGACAACGGATGCTGTCATTGGGCAGGAGGCGCTTCAGACGCTGCTGCGCAAGGCGACGGACACGACCTTCAATATGATTACTGTAGACGGCGATACGAGCACGAACGATATGCTGGTGTCGATGGCGAGCGGTTTGGCCGGCAACGAAGAGCTGGATCAACAGCATACGGATTGGGAAGCTTTTGCAGCGGCGTTCACGCATGTGTGCCGCCATCTTGCGATGGCGATCGCCAGAGACGGCGAGGGCGCGACTCATTTGATCGAGGTGCGGGTAAGCGGAGCGACCGACGAAGCGGCCGCCCGGGCGATTGCGAAGACTGTGGTAGGCTCCAGCCTGGTTAAATCCGCTATTTTCGGCGCGGATGCGAACTGGGGACGGATTATTGCCGCAGTTGGCAGAGCGGGCGTTCCCGTATCGGTCGACAAGGTGGATATTTCGCTCGGAAATATCGAAGTGCTGCGCCAGTCGAAGCCGGTCGTGTTTGATGAAGCGGAAGCATTGGCCTATTTGCAGGGCGATACCACGCTGATTACAGTTGATCTGGCGGACGGCGAGGGCAGCGCCATCGCGTGGGGCTGCGATTTGACCTATGATTATGTGCGGATTAACGCCGCATACCGGACTTAAAGAGGGCCGTTTCCGGCCTTTTTAAAAATATGAAACCTATACGATGAAGGCATATTTCAGCCTTTGATAAGGAAGGATAACGAAACTCATGACGCAAAATGGTGCTTTCAAAGAGAATGGCGCGGGCAATGAGCGAATGTTCGTGATGAAGTGCGGCGGCAGTACGCTGACTGCGCTTCCTGACTCTTTTTTTGATGAGCTTCGGCATCTGCAGGAGGATGGGGTCAAGGCGGTTATCGTACACGGCGGTGGCCCGGCTATATCGGACAATTTGGCTCGTCTTGGCATTGAAAGCAGCTTTGTGAACGGCCTGCGGGTGACGACCGAGGAAGTGCTTGACGTCGTGGAGATGACGCTGTCGGGCAGCATCAACAAGGCGATTGTAAGGCGGATTCAAGGGAGCGGCGGCAGGGCGATCGGCCTGTCCGGTGTGGATGGCAACCTGATTACGGCAGCTCCCGTGGCGAACAGTGACGAGGTAGGGCTCGTAGGCTATGTGACCGAGGTGAAGGCGGAAATTGTGGCGGGTATTCTGGCACTCGGTTACATCCCTGTGATCGCGCCGCTTGGCGTGGACGCTGCCGGTCAGCGGTACAACATTAACGCCGATACGGCAGCCGGTGCAGTCGCTTCCTACATGCAATCGCCGCAGATGATTGTCGTGACGGATGTGCCGGGCATTCTGACGACGGCGGAAGATGGCAGTAAAAAGGTTCTTCCTTCGGTAACGGTTGCGCAGATCGACCAAATGATCGACAGCGGCGAGATTTACGGGGGAATGATCCCCAAGGTCCGGGCTGCGGTCGACTGCATCCAGGGCAGCGTATCCGAGGTCGTTATCGTCGACGGCAAGGAGCCGGGAGTGCTCAGGCGGGTACTGTCTGGAGAGACTATTGGCACACGGATCGTGCGGGTTTAAGGAAAAAAGCGGAAAAGCAGGCAAACGGCATAGCACGCTTTTGTACGGAACGCCGGGAGGCCTGCTGGATTTAGGGCAAATCAAATCATGCCGGCAGTCGCGACAAGCGGCGTGTGCGGAGGGAGAGTGAATGGAAATGAGCAAGCTTACGCAGGTTGAGGGCCATTCTTTGAAGGAAAAGCAGGCGGCAGACACCGGAACGGGAATCAGCACGACGAGTCAGCCGGCGTCTTCGGGGAAGCTGGAACATGTTTTTCCTTCCTATGCGAGATTTGATATCAGTCTGGTTAAAGGCAAAGGAAGCTGGGTATGGGACGATAAAGGCAATAAATATCTTGATTTCACCTCCGGTCTGGCGGTAACCAGCCTCGGGCATGCTCCGGAGAAGGTCGGGGAGAAGCTGAAGGCCCAGATCGACACGCTGTGGCATGTGTCCAACCTGTTCCACAACCCTGGGCAGGACAAGGTGGCTGAGCTGCTGACCGCCAATACCTGCGCGGATCAGGTGTTCTTCTGCAACAGCGGAGCGGAATCGAACGAAGCCGCGATCAAGCTGGCGCGCCGCTACCACCAGAAAGTGAAGGAACGGGCCGCTACGAGGTCATTACATTCAAGCAGTCCTTCCACGGGCGTACGCTGGCGACGCTTACGGCAACGGGACAGGATAAGGTCAAAGACGGCTTCCTGCCGCTGCCGCAGGGCTTTGTGACCGTACCGCTCCATGATCTTCCGGCGCTTGAAGCAGCCATCGGTGAGAATACAGCGGCGATCATGCTGGAGATGGTACTGGCGGAAGGCGGCGTTCTTGAGGTTCAGCCGGAATTCCTGAACAGCGTTGTGGCCCTGTGCAAGCAGCACGGCCTGCTGCTGATCGTCGATGAGGTGCAGACCGGGATGGGCCGCACGGGCAAATTGTTCGCGCATCAGTATTACGGTATTGAGCCGGATATTTTCACGGTTGCCAAAGGCATTGCGAGCGGCTTCCCGGCGGGCGTGATGCTGGCGAAGGGCTATCTGCGCGAGGCGTTCACTCCGGGCAGCCATGCCACAACGTTTGGCGGCACGCCGCTGGCGACGGCGGTTATAGCGGCGACCATCGAGACGATGCTGGAGGATAATCTTCCGCAGCGCGCGGCCGAGTCCGGCGAGTATTTGACCGGGCTGCTCAAGGAGAAGCTGGCTGATTGTCCATTCGTGGTGGACATCCGCGGCAAAGGTCTGCTGATCGGCATCGAGTGCCAAGCTCCAGTGTCAGACATCGTTCTGGCCGGGCAGTCCAAGGGGCTGCTGTTCGTCACGGCGGGAACCCATGTCATCCGTCTGCTGCCGAACCTGTACGTGAGCAAGGAAGAAATCAATCAGGCGGTGGACATCCTTTCGGAACTCATTCATACTTATGCTAACGAACACAAGGCTTAAGCGACAGAGCCTGCAAGCATTGATATATTTGCGTAGTTTTAAGCAAGAATAATAAGGAGGAACGGATTCATGGGTCAGGGCGTCACGGGCAATACACAGGGCATCGAGCTCAAAGGCCGGGATTTTCTGGAGCTGGACGACTACACGACGGAAGAAATCCAGTATCTGATCGATCTGGCGATCGAACTGAAGCGCAAGCAGAAGAACGGTGAAGTGTATCAGCCGCTGAAGGGAAAGACGATCGGTCTTATTTTTGAAAAATCATCTACACGCACGCGCGTATCCTTCGAGGTTGGCATGTATCAGCTGGGCGGACATGCTCTGTTCCTGAGCAAGAATGACATTCAGCTTGGACGCGGCGAGACGGTAAGCGATACGGCGCAGGTCATGTCGCGTTATCTGGACGGCATCATGATCCGCACATTCGGGCATGACAAGGTCGAAGAACTGGCGCGCTATGCTTCGGTGCCCGTCATTAACGGCCTGAGCGATCTGGCGCATCCATGCCAGGTGCTGGCGGACTACCAAACGGTTTATGAGCACAAAGGCCGCTTGAAAGGCCTGAAGCTTGCCTATATCGGCGACGGCAACAATATGGCGCATTCCCTGCTGCTTGGCGGGGCCAAGCTTGGCGTGCATGTGTCGGTTGCTGGACCGGAAGGCTATGAACCGGATGCCGCCGTTGTGGCCAAGGCACGGCAAATTGCCGAAGAGACCGGCTCCGAGATCGTCATCACGCGCAGTCCGGAAGAAGCGGTAAAAGATGCCGACGTCATCTACACGGATGTATGGGCCAGCATGGGCTTCGAGGAAGAGCAGCTCAAGCGGGAAGCGGCATTTAAGGATTACCAGGTGAACGAGGAACTCGTCAAAGGAGCGAAGAGCGACTTCATGTTCCTGCACTGCCTGCCGGCCCACCGGGGCGAGGAAGTGACCGCCGAAGTGATCGACGGGCCGAACTCCTTTATTTTCGATGAGGCGGAGAACCGGCTGCATGCCCAAAAAGCGCTGATGGCCGCTCTGATGGGCTAATCCGTCCTTGACTAAGAGATAAGTACAACGAGAAATCCCCTAACCAGAAAGGAAGACGTTTGTAATGGCAAAAGAAAAAATCGTGCTCGCCTATTCCGGCGGCCTGGATACATCGGTCATTTTGAAATGGCTGAAAGAAACGTATGATGCGGAAATTATCGCTTTTACGGCCGATATCGGCCAGAAGGAAGAGCTGGACGGCTTGGAGGAAAAAGCGCTCGCCACAGGCGCGTCAAAAGTCTATATCGACGACCTGCGTGAGGAATTTGCCAAGGACTTCATCTACCCGATGTTCCAGGCCGGGGCGCTGTATGAAGGGCAATACCTGCTCGGCACCAGTATCGCCCGCCCGCTGATCGCCAAGCGCATGGTCGACATCGCCATTGCAGAAGGCGCGACAGCGATTGCTCATGGCGCGACCGGCAAAGGCAACGACCAAGTGCGCTTCGAGCTTGGCGCGGCTGGTCTGGCTCCGAACATCAAGGTGATCGCGCCTTGGCGTCTGGAAGAGTTCCGCAACCAGTTCCCGGGACGCGCGGAAATGATCGCCTACGCGGAAGCGAACGGCATCCCGGTTCAGGCTTCGGCGGCGAAGCCGTATTCCATGGACCGCAATCTGCTGCATATCAGCTATGAGAGCGGCGTCCTCGAAGATCCGTGGTTCGACGCCAGCGCGCCGGAGAACAAGGAAATGTTCCTGCTGACGAACGCGCCGGAAGACGCTCCGGATCAGCCGGAGTATATCGAACTGGAATTCCTGAAAGGCGACTGCGTTGCCCTTAACGGCGAGCCGCTTGCGCCTCTGCAGGTAATGGAGAAGCTGAATGAGCTGGGCGGCAAGCACGGCATCGGCCGCGTAGACATGGTCGAGAACCGCTTCGTCGGCATGAAGAGCCGCGGGGTTTACGAGACTCCAGGCGGCACCATCCTGTTCACTGCCCATCGCAAAATGGAGTCCATCACGATGGACCGTGAAGTGATGAACGTCCGCGACAGCCTGATTACCCGTTACAGCACGCTGGTGTACAACGGCTTCTGGTTCGCGCCGGAACGCACAGCGATTCAGGCGCTTGTAACCGAGAGCCAGCAGAACGTAACCGGCACGGTTCGCCTCAAGCTGTACAAAGGCAACATTATCGCCGCCGGCGTCAAGAGCCCGGTCAGCCTGTACAATCCGAATATCGCGACGATGGAGGCCGATCCGACGCAGGCCTACGATCAAGGCGATGCTACCGGCTTCATCCGCCTGAACGCGCTGCGTCTGAAGGTTTCCACCGGAGTGGCTGAATCGGCGAAATAAGGCTACCTGAGCAATAAGGTATACCCGGGACTGGGGAGCGGCAGTATATCCTCACAAGCCCGGGTTTTTCCATGAAGGCACACGGAAGAGGCATATTTGAGAAGGAGGAATTAAGCGGTGAGCAAGCTGTGGGGTGGACGTTTCACCAAAGGAACAAATAAGCTTGTGGAGGAGTACACAGCCTCCATCGGCTTCGATAAAGCGCTGGCGGAAGAAGATGTGCAGGGCAGTCTGGCGCATGTGACGATGCTGGGCAAATGCGGGATTTTGCCGCAGGAAGATGTAGAGACGATTAAGCAGGGACTTCAGAAGGTGCTGGAGAAGGTCCGCGCCGGCGAAGTCGAATTTTCCGTGTCGGATGAAGATATTCATATGAACATCGAGAAGCATCTGATTCAGGAGATCGGGCCGGTTGGCGGCAAGCTGCACACGGGACGCAGCCGCAACGATCAAGTGGCGACGGATATGCACCTGTATTTGCGCAACCGGGTCGTGGAACTGACCGACCTGCTGCATGGGCTGCAGGAAGCGCTGATTACCCAGGCCAAGGACAATGTGGAGACGATTCTGCCGGGTTATACGCATCTGCAGCGGGCCCAGCCGATTCTGTTCGCGCATCATCTGCTCGCTTATGTATCGATGTTCCGCCGGGACGCTGAGCGGCTGACGGACAGCTACAAGCGCATCAATGTGCTGCCGCTGGGCGCCGGAGCGCTGGCGGGGACGACTTTCCCGATCGACCGGCATTTTGTGGCGGAGCAGCTCGGCTTTGACGGCGTGTACGAGAACAGCCTGGATGCTGTCAGCGACCGCGATTTTATCGTTGAGTTCCTGGCAAACGCCTCGCTGATCATGACGCATCTGTCGCGCCTGAGCGAAGAGCTGGTGCTGTGGAGCAGCACGGAGTTCAGCTTCGTGGAACTGGATGACGCCTTCTGTACTGGCAGCAGCATTATGCCGCAGAAGAAGAATCCGGACGTTCCCGAGCTTGTGCGCGGCAAGACCGGCCGGGTTTACGGCAACCTGATCGGCCTGCTGACCGTGCTGAAATCTCTGCCGCTCGCTTACAACAAAGACATGCAGGAGGACAAGGAAGGCATGTTCGACACGGTTGCGACGCTGACAGGCGCCCTGCAATTGTTCGCGCCGATGATTGCGACGATGAAGGTCAACAAGGGACGGATGCGGGAAGCGGTGAACACCGATTTCTCCAACGCGACGGATATCGCGGACTTCCTGGTCGGCAAAGGGCTGCCGTTCCGCCAGGCGCATGAAGTCATCGGAAAAACGGTGCTGTACTGCATCAATGAAGGCAAATTCCTGCTCGATCTGACGCTGGACGAATTCAAGCAGTTCTCGCCGCTGTTCGACGAGAATATTTACGCAGTGCTTCAGCCGGAAGCGGTCGTTAATGCGCGCAACGTGTACGGCGGTACGGCAACGGTGCAGGTACAGGCGGCGATTGGACGGGCGGAAGACAGTCTGCTCGAAGCGAAAAAATGGGTAACGGAGCTTGCAGCGAAACTATAAGCCTGCGGTGCCGGACCTGAGGTCGAATTAAACGGCCATCACGGGTTTTGAACTAAAAATGACATTCAAGCGGTTATCCGTTTGAATGTCATTTTTTCTGTCTGGGGATTATCGCGAACTGGCGTATCTGAATGGGGACTGTTTTGTTTTCAAAAACCTGCAAGCGTACATCCTTTTTCAACACTTTTAATTATCGAGGGGATATTCCTGCGAGCATACATGTATTCCGCGTTCATCCAACCTCTATCCCCGAAATCGTGTGAAATTCCTGCACGCTCGCAGCCTTTTTCCCGATCGACCAAAGGATCAACGAAAAAAAGATGTACTATAGCACTTTTGACTGCACCGGAAAAGCACCGGTTTGTGGAGAATGGGAGACCACTTTGAAGTGAAGAAGAGCGGCCTCTTTTAATAAGTGAATTTATCCTCTCGAAGTGAATCTATCCTCTCAGAGTGAACTTATCCTCTCAGCGGCAGCCAGGCCAGCACATCCCGAATTTTGGCGTCCCAGTACCCCCATTCATGGGCTCCCGGACCCTCTTCATAAGTTAAGGACAAGGAAGTCGCTAAGGCGGCGTCGCGAAAACGCAGATTATCCTCGTACAGGAAATCCTCCGTCCCGCAGCATTGATAGAGCAGCGGCTTCGGTCCCCCTGAGGCGTCCACCTTGCGGATTAAGGCCAACAGGTCCTCGTCGGTGCCCAAGATATCCTCCTTGCCAAAGATCAATTCATATTCCCGTTTGGACATCACGTGACCGTGTCTTGCATACAACTGCGATACATCCAGCGCTCCCGACAGGCTGCCTGCGGCGGCAAAAGACTCCGGCTTCCGAAGCCCCAGCTTCATCGCCCCGTAGCCTCCCATCGACAGACCCGCCACGAAATTATCCTCCCGCTCGGCGGACAGCGGAAAGAACGAACGCGCCAGCGCCGGCAGCTCCTCGCTGATAAAGGTCCAGTAGCTGCCCCCGGCTGCCATGTCCGTGTAGAAGCTGCGGTGCACCTGAGGCATGACGACCGCGACTCCCATGTCAGCCACATAGCGCTCAATCGATGTGCGGCGCAGCCAAATAGAGTCATCATCCGATAAGCCGTGCAGCAGATACAAGGTGGGATGAAGAGATGTTCCCCGGGTAACCCCGCCCATTCCAATCTGCGTCATCGTCCGCTGCGGCAGAATGACCGTCATGGATGTGCTGAGGCCCAAGGTCTCCGAATAAAACCGGCATTCGATCAAAGCCATATCATCTAAGCCTCCTCTTTAGCCAAATCATAGCATAGTCTTTTGCCGATATATATTGTGGGGAGTGCCAGATTCTCTCGGTAAAACTTATTGTAGGTCTTAGGTCTCTCCGCATATAATGATAGGAGGTCTAGGTCTTAGGCCTATGTACAAACGCGAAATCATCATGTGATCCGGAGGGGAAAATACGATGCGGTTCGGACTCAAACAGGAGCAGGGCTTCACCCTGATCGAGGTGGTGGCGGCGATTGTGATTTTATCCATTGTCTCGCTGGTCCTGACCTCATACTTCGTCCATGCGATGTCCTACTCGAAATCGAACCAGAACAAGACGATTATGGTTAATCTGGCGCGGAACGCGCTTTTTTATATGGAGAAGCAGGATTTCGATGCGGTAAAAAATTACTTCAGCGGACAAGCCCAGGTCACCGGAGAAGGCGCCGAAGTTGCCATCAAAGGGGGAGACTGCGCTCAGGGATCGTGTCCGCTCCTTCCGAATGAATTTACCGGGTCACCGGCCAATGTGCTGAATCCGACAATCAATGGCGTTGCTTACACCATCGACATCGTGTATCAGCCGAATGTATGGGGCAATCTGCCTCGCCCAACGGGCGCGGCGCCAAGCTTCCTTGACCAGTCATCCGTCCGGAGCTACCTGCTGCCGGTTAAAGTGAAGGTCAAACGCGCGGATGCCGGGAGTCCATCTGCCAATATCGTAGAGGTGGAGGGGTATATAACCGATGAACGAATTCGTTAGGCGCCTGAAAGCGCAGGAGCGGGGCTTTACGCTGGTTGAATTGATCAGCTCGATCACGATTTTTGCTATGGTCGCGGGACTGATCTCCGGCGTGACGATGTTCGGCATGCGAAGCTATCACCAAATTACGGTGCAGAACGCCTTGCGGGACGAGGCCGATCTGATTATGTCCACCATCATTACGAAGCTGTACACCTATGGTCCCGAGCGGGTGCAGAACACAGCCGGCGGCATTGAGCTGATCAAAAGCGGAGCCGACCCGGAAACAATCGCCGTAAACGGCAGTGAGATTGTTCTTGCAGCGGGCCGTACCGGCGCGGTTTCCGGCTCCCCGATAGCCGTGCAGTCTGAGCTTGGGGGATCGACGATCACGCTTATCCAGACGGATGGAAGAACAGCGCCGCTGGGCGCTCCCTATCCATCCGGAACCATTGAAATCAAGCTGGTGCTGAAATATCAAGGAAATGAAGAGGACAGGCTGGAGATGAGCAGCCAATTCGGATTTTAGGAGGTTCAGTGTACAACATGCGATGGAGCGGTACTTCTGATCGTACGGACATGAGACTTGGGCGGATAGGGGAGCGATTGTCCTCCGAGCAGGGCTCTGCTCTTGTGCTGGTCATGTTCATTGTCCTTTTGCTCACGATTCTCGGAGTCGGTGTGCTCAGCGCCGCAGTCGGCGGGGCCACACGAACCGAAACGCGGGAGAACGATGTGCAGAGCATCCATTTGGCCCAGAAAAAAATTGATGAAGTCATGGCCTATGTAACCGCCGATGTGAATCAAAAAATACAGGATTACATAGGTAGGCCGCAGGCGGAGCTGGATCAGTCGATCCACGACTTCCTGGGGTCCCTTAACGCTGGGAAAAACGGGTTCGTCTCCAGCACAAGCCTGAATGGCGCGGCTAACGGGATCACAAGCATTACCTTGGACGAGAACGCCTCCACGAGCAGCAAGTATGTGATCGTCATCCGGGCGAATGCCACGGTCAACGGCGTCGTGCGGACGCTGCAGCAGAAAGCGGAGATCTCAACGTTTCCGGACTTTTTGAATTATTCCCTCGGTTCCGAGGGGACGGTCTATTTGAACGGTGCACCGTATATCGAGGGGAAGCTTTATGCGGGGATTCGGCTGATGCTGAGCCAGGTGGCCAAATATAAATATTTTACCGAATCGACCAAGACGACCTTGTACCCCCGGATCGAAGGAGAAGCGCAGGTGCAGTCGCTCAAGGATATGCGGTATTCCACGGACGGCACGGATTACGAAGAGATTCCGGTGTCCGATAAAGAGGCGTACTCCCTGTTGGATGACCGCGTGAAGCAGGTGTACGAGAAATCTCAGGTCAAGAAGCAGTCCACCTTTGTGCAAATCGATGTCGAGGACTCATTCCTGGACAAAGTCGCCGAAGCTTTGGGATCAACTGGCAATAAGGCGGAGTCCGCCGGTATTTATTATGGTGCAGAGGGCAAAAACAGCTCCGAAACGTCCACGCAAAGAGGCGAAAGATTGATCAATACGCTTCAGCAGCCTTCGGGAAACATGACCACATTAAAAATGCCCGCATTGAGCGATTATGACCAGCTGGTTGACGACACCTTGACCGCAGACGAGCTGAAGTGGAAGAAGCAGGAACTCTATGATGCGGCCGTTCGAGAGTTTAAGCTGAGACTGATGAATCTTGAAGCGAGTACCGTTATCGATGGGGACTTGAATCTGGATGGCACCACCTATAATGAAATTACGGATCTGGATAAGGCGCAGGGCAGCGAAGAATCGCATTGGCTCATTGTTAATGGGGATTTGACCGTGGACAATTCAACGATTCAAGCGAATATGCTCGTTACAGGCAATTTGCACATCAAGGGAGAGGTCAAGCTCGACTCCACGATGTTCGTTCTGGGGAGTACAGACATTGTGAACGCCAACATTTCCGGCAAAAATGATAAAGAGCTCGTGCTAATATCCAAAGGGTCTGTGCTCATTAACCGAATTGAGGAATTTAGGGATGTGGCGACTCGTTTGAAAGGCTTCTTTTATACGGACAGTACGGCCGAGTTATACGGAGTGGGCTCGATCTTCTCGCTCGAAGGCGGTTTTTTCGCCAAAGGCGATTTGACGATTAACGCGGTTGTAGGCAAAGTATATCCGAATCCGGGGCAGCCGGAGTTTCTGTTTGAGGAACAGCATCAGGAGGGAGAAGCGGCCGCCCGTTTCGTGATCCACTATAACGAGGATGTCTTTGCCGACCAGCGGGTAGGGCTGCCGAGGGTGACCCAGGTCAATATTCATCTCGATCCGATCGAGCTTCTTGCCTCGGCGGGGGAGACGGATCAGACCGGGGACGGCAATTAGCGATTGAGAGTGCGTAATGAACGGCGATGAAGTCAAAACAGCCGGTTGAAGCGTTAGCTTCAATCGGCTGTTTTTTTAATAGGGATTTATGCTCGGCCCTGTTAGTAACGGTGATCGGCCTTAGTCGGATCAATAACCTTAATCGTGTAATAGGCGGTTACTGCTTCTCCCGTTCCTTTTGAATATGAAACCTTGATTCTCTCCGCCCCCTCCCGAATGCCGGTGATAGTGACGGTGGACTTATTGGCGACTTGGAGCGTAACGGCCGGTGCCTCATGGCTGCCTTCGATTCTCCAGACCAGCTTTTCAGCCAGACTTGAAGGAATATCGCCATACGGATCGATCGTATGCAGGAACGAATATAGATTGAGTGACTGTTTAATGCTAATTTCTCCGTAATCCGGTGAGAATTCCAAATTCGGCTCGGATAATACCTTAATCGTGAATGGAGGGCTGGTGATTCCAGCTGCTGTCACAACCACTTGGACACTAGCGCTAGGTTTGATACCTTTAAACTGTACCGTGTTTCCGGTAGCATCACCTTTGATGTCGCCTTGATCATCGGTAAAGCCGCCGTAGCTGATGTCTGCTTCATTGGCAAGATGCCATTCATACTGTTCCTTATCGGCATCCGGATCGGGAATCGCAGTCAACGTAATCGTATTATCGACAAATACCGTTGAAAGGTACCCGATGGTCAGGGAGTTTAGTCCGACGGTGATCTCCTTGGTTGCGGTAATGGCTTCGTTAGACTGATCGCTGGTTACTGAGACGGTGATCGTGTATTTACCTGTTTTATCTGCGGAAAAGCCGGCCGATCCCTGGATGCCTGTAATCGGAACGCTCTCTCCCGTGTTATCTACGGCGCTCCACGTATATCGTACGCCGGTGTCATTTGAATGAGAATAAGCCGCGGTCAAAGTCACGCTTTCGTTAACGACTGCTTTATCCTTGTCGGCTGTCAGGCTCAATGTGCGGGTGTTCCTTTCGACCGCTATCACAGTCATCTTCGGAAAAGAAAGGGTAGTCCGTGACGACAAAGGTGACGGTGATGCCACCGAGACCGGATGAATGTCGACAAAGCTGACTTCGGAAGTGTCAAAATGATACGCTTTGGCCACGGCTGCCCGCACATCAATACTGAAGACGATGGGGGCGGGAGAGTCAGGCACATAGGTCTTAACCCCGTCGACCGTCTTCAATGTATAGGTGATGCTGCCAAGTGATTTAATCAGTGTATATCCGGACGACGCATCGCCGGTAACGCGTAACCCTTCAGGCCAGACGCCGTTTCGTTCCAGACTTGCAGGCAGTGTCTCGGAAAATTGGATGTCCGAGATGGTTAACGCATCTGCAGATGGATTGGCGTTCCCCGCCTGAGCAAGCGGGACGGGCTTCGGCTTCACGGAATACGTGATGGAAAACGCCTCATCCTTGGCAACCTCGCCATTAGCGTTGACGTTGGACGACAGTGTACGCGTTAACTCCAAATTGGCGGAAGCCTTGAGAACCGTGATATTAACGTTGGCCACAGCCAGCGCTCCCTGCTTGTCCCGGGCGGTGATTTCAATGGTCAGCGGCCCGCCGTCAGGAAGCGGATTGGCGAAGGTTTCATGTACTGTTTTTCCCGATAGTACCTGGGTTTCCGGCATGCCGGTGCCGGTTAAATATTCGCCATTCGATTTGAAACGGACAGTTGTATATAATTCCTGATCTTCGGGGTCCGGATCTTCGACCTTATAGTCGACGGTAATTGCATTCTGATAAGTAGGCACCGTATCGTTCTGCTGCGGTAAATGAACGGTGATCTCCGGTCTATGGTTGGAGCCGGCGTACCCTTTATACATCATATTAACGAACAGCTTCTGTTCCCAATCCGGAAAGTGACTATTGCTGGGCGTTCCCAAAATATGTCCGGTGGCGGAATACGTAATATTGCCCCTACTGTAGGTGTAGTAATGATTCGCACTGTCTTCGCTGTCCCGGTTGGAACCGATCACGTTATACCACGGAATAATCGACGGGTCCTCTAGATCGACCGGATAGGATGGATTATGCGCTGTGGAAATATCCGGCGTAATGATATCCGTCTGCTGGTTATGGTCATTAAGCGTGCTGAGATAGAACGGATAATGGGCGAGCAGACCGTCGTTGACGGGTTTGACCGATTTGGCGGCGTAAGGCGCATTCATGTCGGAGTTCTTCTGCGGATCAATCTGTCCGGCGATATCCATAAAATATTGTTCCCATGCTCTGGCCGCAGGGCTGTTCCCGTGATATACTGCATCGCTTGCCAAAATAACGCTCTGTTTCGTATCCCTGGCGTATTGCAGAACGGCTTGTGCAGCTTGATCCGTGAGGGCAGTATTTCCGGTGTTCCGGAAGCCGAGAATCAGCATATCGTAAACGCCGTTAAGCCCATAGGTGCCATCCCGTTCATACCTGGCTGCGATTTCATTGTTAAAGTCGGAGTCCTGTTTGACGGTAATGTTGTATTTGTAATCTTCCGTATCCAAATAACTCTGGTTCATGTTCTCGGGGTCCAGCAGGCTGCTCGACCGTTCGCTGTTGCCTACAGACGGCACTACCTGCAAAATATTCACAACCTTCTGCTTCCCCCGGAACCGGATAACGCCGCTGTCGTAATCTTTTAATTTTGTGGCACTCAAGTGGTCAGTGATCTCCAGCTTCCAGTACAGCAAGCCGGATGCCGCATCGGGAAGCTTATAGGCAATCTCTCCATTGGGGCTTTGATCCAAAGTTGTAACGGCTACGACCTGCGACTCCTTAACGGGAACCGATTTATCCGGGCTTATGTACAGCTTGACCCCAATCGGGTGCGTTTTCAAATCTTCCACATTGGCTGCATTAAATCTAAAATCCAGAGTGTCGCCGGGGTGGTAAAGGTAATCTTGATTCTGGTTATAATCGGTAATGTCGCTCTTATTGGTAATTGTGAGACGCGGGCGCTGCTTTAGCAGGGGGATAAGGTTGGAGGTCCCGCTGTTCATGCTGGTAATGAGCGCGCTTAATTCGCTGTCGCCGACAAAACGGACGTTTGGTCTCGCAGGATCGGTACGATACTTGTTGAACGAAGTGTACAGGATGCTGGTTGGGCTCTCCAAATACCCGGTATCTAAAATAACGGGAAGGCCTTTATTGATATAGTACTCGGTAATTTCCTTTGCTTTCAGAGAAGTGATGTCGTTTAAGTCATCGGATTTCCCTGAACCGCCATTCTGAGCGGATGTACCCTCACCGATATAGACCGCGTCGTATTTTCCGTCAAAATCATCGCGCAGCGAAACAAACCGGTTCATGCTTATAGTGTCAACGTGTACATTGTCGGCGGTTAGTGATTTGAGATCGCTTTCCCCGCTGCCCGTAACCTCCAGAACGCGGATGGTATAGACAAAGGGGTCTGCATTCACCTTTTGCACGAGGCTTTTGACAGGCATCGCCAGAAGGCCCAGAAGGGCAAGGCCCGACAGTAATAAAAAAATTCTGGATTTAGTAAGCTTCAACACAATCTCTCCCCGATTTCCATATAAAAAATCCTTCTGACAAAAGGTTTCAAATTTTTCTAAAATCCGATGAATTTCAAGTGATTTTAATTGTAAAACTACCTATTATATGCTATATATCATTCTAGGATAATTTTCACTGATAGGCAATAACAAGCTGTGAAAAATGGCCCTGATAAACGAGACTTTAGAACTACATTTTTGAGCGTGAACCAATTTTATCCATATATCCGAAAGCAAAGAATACATAAGAAATTTATCGGTTCCTTTTTGTGAAAATGTAGTGGGAATTGCCTACTCCAATTACTAAAATTTAAAAGTCCTGCAGCCGATAAACAATTAGACACTACACGGCATGGAGATGAGTTTATCGTTGGCCATTGTGAAAAAAAGACTTGGTGATTTGCTGGTAGAGAACGGGATCATCTCGCAGGAGCAGCTGGAGGAAGCGCTTGTCGAACAGCGCAAATCGAAGCGCAAGCTCGGCGACCTGTTAATCTCGCAAGGCTATATTACCGAGCAGCAGCTGATCGAAGTGCTGGAATTCCAGCTGGGCATCCCGCACGTAAGCCTTTTCAAATATCATATTGACCCTGCGATTACGCAGATTATTCCCGAGAGCATGGCCAAGCGCTATCAAGTTCTGCCTTTTATGAAAGAGGGCGGCAAGCTGATGGTGGCTATGGCAGACCCTTTGGACTATTTCGCAATTGAAGATTTGCGCATGAGCACCGGATTCCGGATTGAGCCCGCGATCTCCACAAGAGACGAACTGCAGCGGGCGATCGCCCGGCATTACGGCATGCGTGATTCCATGACCCAGATGATGGGGGAGCTTCCTTCCCAGGAAGAGATTGAGGAAACGGAAATTACCGATGAGGACTCGCCGATTGTCCGTCTGGTCAACCAGATGATCCAGCAGGCGGTGCAGCTTCGGGCTTCGGATATTCATGTAGACCCGGGCGAAAATAATCTCGCCATCCGCTACCGGATTGACGGCACACTGCGCACCGAGCGGCTGATTCCGAAGCAGATGCAGGGCTTCATCACGGCACGGCTGAAGATTATGGCGCGCCTGAACATCGCCGAGCGGCGGCTGCCCCAGGACGGCCGGATCAAGATGCAGTTCGATTACAAGATGGTCGACATCCGTGTATCGTCCCTGCCGACGATGCATGGCGAGAAGATCGTTCTGCGGCTGCTCGACCTGAGCACCGGGGTTAAATCGGTGGAACATCTCGGGTTTAGCGATGGCAACGCCGAGGCTTTTAAAGCGATGATCGGCAGGCCTTACGGCATGCTCCTGATCACGGGGCCGACAGGCAGCGGCAAGACAACGACTCTGTACTCGGCGCTAAACCAGCTGAACGAAGAGAGCGTCAATATTATTACGGTTGAAGACCCTGTGGAGTATCAGCTGGAGGGAATCAACCAGGTACACGTCAACCCGGGAATCGGATTAACTTTTGCGGCGGGGCTTCGCTCCATACTCCGTCAAGATCCGAACATTGTTATGGTCGGGGAAATCCGGGACACGGAGACGGCGGAGATCGCCATCCGCGCCTCGCTGACCGGACATTTGGTGCTGTCCACCTTGCACACGAATGACGCGATCAGCACCATCTCGCGGCTGCGCGATATGGGAGTCGAGCCGTACTTGATCGCTTCGTCGCTGATCGGCGTCGTATCCCAGCGGCTGGTGCGCAAAATATGCACCGACTGCAAAGAAACCTATGTGCCTTCCCAGCAGGAATCGATCATGCTGGGCAAGTACGGCTTGCAGCGGGAAGTGATGCACCGAGGGCGCGGCTGCGGAAGCTGCAATACGACAGGTTACCGCGGGCGAATTGCGATTCAGGAAGTATTGACGATCGACGATCATCTCCGCCAGCTTATTACGAATTCCGCTTCGGTGGAAGAACTGCGGAATGCGGCGAAGGAACGGGGATTGGTTCAACTGATGGAAGACGGATTTCTCAAGGTATCCCAGGGATTGACGACGCTGCAGGAAGTGCTGCGGGAAACGGTCTCGCATTAATGACAGGAGGAGAATAACGATGCTGTCTGATTCAAGGCAGATTACACAACTGCTGCATATGGCTTACTCCTCCAGGGCATCGGACCTGCACATTTCGGTCGGCTCTCCGCCGGTGCTGCGCATCGACGGCAAGCTGCTTAGCGTGGAGGGCGGGCTCGTCGGTCCGGCCGAGGCGGAGAAGATGGCGCTCGATCTGCTCGGTCCTGAACAGGAAAAAGAGTTTCGGGAAGCAGGCGAATTCGACTTCTCTTATCCGCTGGAAGGCGGTGTGCGGTTCCGTATCAACGTCTACCGGCAGCGGGGAGGGATCAGCATTGCGGCCCGGAGTATTCCGGCGGAAATTCCGACACTTGAACAGCTTGCGCTTCCGCCGGTGCTGTCATCGCTTGCGCTGAAGCCGCAGGGCCTGATTCTGGTAACGGGGCCGACGGGCAGCGGGAAATCGTCCACGCTTGCGGCGATGCTGAACCATATCAACAAGAATGAGCGCAAGCATATTGTGACGCTGGAAGATCCGATCGAATTTCTGCATAGCCACGGCACCTGTCTGATCGATCAGCGCGAGGTCGGCCGTGATACGGCCAGCTTCTCGAACGGCCTGCGGGCGGCGCTGCGCCAGGATCCGGACGTTATTCTCGTCGGGGAAATGCGCGATCTGGAGACGATTTCGGCTGCCGTTACCGCCGCGGAGACGGGGCATCTCGTCATGGCGACGCTGCACACGACCGATGCGCCGCAGACCATTGACCGGATTATCGATGCCTTTCCGGGGCATCAGCAGAATCAGATTCGCCTGCAGCTTGCCTCTGTGCTGCTGGCCGTCGTTTCGCAGCGGCTGTTCCCGCGCACCGAAGGCAAGGGGCGGCTGTGCGCGACGGAGATTCTCGTGAACACGCCGGCGGTCTCCAACCTGATCCGCAGCGAGAAGACGCACCAGATCAAGAACATCATGCAGACCGGGCGCTCGCTCGGCATGCATACCCTTGATATGGCCATCCGCGATTACTTATCGTACGGGTTGATTCATCCGGAGGCGGCCAAGGCTTATTTGGCGGAGGTGAGGACCGATGCCACAATTTGAGTATCAAGTGCGGACATCCGGCGGCAAACAGCTCAAGGGAAAGCTGACCGCAGTGGACAAGCCTTCGGCAATGGAAGAGCTTCGCAAGCGGGGGCTTACTGTTTTTTCGCTGAACGAGCAGAAGAATTCCATCCTGGCGATGGAAATTTATATCGGAAATCCGGTAAAGACGATTCATTTCATTATCTATTGCCGGCAGTTTGCGACCTTGATTCGGGCCGGGGTTTCGATTATCGACGCGACCCGCATTCTGGCGGAGCAGACGGACAGCAAGCCGCTGAGAAAAGCGCTGCAGGACGTCAATTCCAGCCTGATGCGCGGAGTCGCGTTCTCACAGGCCGTTCAGGAGCACAAGAAGATTTTTCCTTCCCTG
The DNA here is from genome assembly GCF_000612505.1 of Paenibacillus sabinae T27. Lineage (NCBI taxonomy): Bacteria > Bacillati > Bacillota > Bacilli > Caryophanales > Paenibacillaceae > Paenibacillus > Paenibacillus sabinae. The sequence continues at coordinate 4,826,712 of NZ_CP004078.1, read as the reverse complement.
TTTGTAAGCATGGTGCGCGCGGGCGAGGAGTCGGGCGATTTGGAGGGAACGCTGGACCGGCTGGCGATGTATTTTGAAAAGCAGCATACGACAACCGAGAAAATCAAGTCCGCGCTGACGTATCCGATCACCGTGGCCATTATGGCGGTGGCGGCCGTCATTTACCTTCTTTGGGCCATTGTGCCGCAGTTCGTCACGATGTTCGAGTCCATGAACGCCGAGCTTCCGGCGATTACGAAGCTGGTGCTGGCGTTAAGCCAGAGCATCCAGGGACAGTGGTATTTTTGGCTGCTTGGCATCATTCTGTTGGTAGCGGCCTTCCAGATTGCGAAGCGGACGGAAAAAGGAGCCTACGCCATCGACTATGCGAAGCTGAAGGTTCCGGTGTTCGGCAAGCTGAACCAGAAGGGCTCGATCGCCCAGTTTACGCGGACTTTTTCATCACTCTACGCCAGCTCGGTGCCGATCCTGCAGTCGCTGAGCATTGTAGAGGAGATCGCCGGCAACCGGGTTATCGGCAAATATATCCGCAATGCGGGCGATTCGCTTCGCCTGGGCAACCCGCTGTCCGATCCGCTCAAAAAAGCGTGGGTCTTCCCGCCGCTCGTTACGCAGATGATCGCCATCGGCGAGGAGACGGGGGCGCTCGACCAGATGCTCTCCAAGGTGGCGGATTTCTACGAGATGGATGTGGAGAACACGGTGGACCGATTGAAGTCGCTGCTGGAGCCGCTGCTCATTGCTTTTTTGGCGGGAGTGGTGGGAGTTATTGTGGCGGCAATCATGCTGCCGATGTTCAGTTTGTACAGCAATATGGGGTAGACCGGATTAATCCTATTCACATTTTTTAAGGGGGATGAAACGAAATGTTGGCAAATGCGATTAAGAAAAGATTGAGCAAAGAAGAGAATCAGAAGGGGTTTACGCTGATCGAGCTGTTGGCGGTTATCGTGATTTTGGGGATTATTTCGGTTATTGCGATACCTTTGATCGGGAATATCATCAATAATTCAAAATCGAACGCTGATGTGGCTACTGCTCGTCAGATTTATGATGCTGCCCGTCTATATATTATTGGAGAAAAAGAAGGGAACTTTGTTAGTCAGACTGTATCAGTAGATGCAGGTACCAATAATGATGACTTAGTAACCAAAGGTTATCTTGATACTAATTTAGTATTACCTAGCACTAAGCAGGCTATTACTGGTGGAACTGTAACTTTTAATGCAGCCGGGCAATTAAGCGCCTTGTCTTTAACAGTAAATGGTACTTCAAAGTCTTTCTCGGTTGCTGAAGTTTTAAGTGCCAAACCGTCAGCCCCTGCTGCAGCTGCTCCTGCTCAATCGGGAAGTTAAAGTTATTTTGGAATAACTCAAATTCATTCAGGAATCGGACCATTCCGATTCCTTTTTTAAAACGACCAAGAAAGTGAACAGGAACACGCCATGACGATTTTTCTCGCCGTATATATCACCTTGCTCGGACTGATTCTGGGCTCTTTTTACAATGTCGTGGCGCTTCGGGTGCCGGCTGGGGAATCGCTGACCGCTCCGCCGTCGCACTGCACCAGCTGCGGGACAAGGCTGAGAGCGAGGGACCTGATCCCGGTCTTCAGCTGGCTTGCATCCGGCGGAAAATGCCGCCACTGCGGCACCCGCGTGTCACCGCTCTATATGCTTGGGGAACTCGCGACGGGCCTGCTTTTTCTATGGTCATACCTTAAATTTGGGCTGAACGGCAGCGGAATCACCGCGATGGCACTGTCGAGTCTGGCCGTCATCGTAACGGTTGCGGATTTAAAGTTCATGCTGATTCCGAATAAAGTACTGCTGTTTTTTCTGCCGATTCTGCTCGCGTTGACCTTGCTGTTCCCGGAAGGCCCGCTGTGGCTGCATCTGCTGGGGGCGGTGCTCGGCGGCGGCGTCATTCTTCCGTTCGCTTTGTTCGGCGGAATGGGGATGGGAGATGTCAAGCTGTTCGCGCTGCTGGGAGGGGTCATCGGGTTTCACAATGTTTTGCTTGCGTTCTTTACCGCATGTCTTCTCGGTACCGTCGTCGTCGGAACGCTCCAGCTGCTGGGCATTGTGGGACGCAGACAGCCTGTTCCGTTCGGTCCGTGGCTGGCGCTTGGCGCTTTACTCGCGTACGGTTACGGATCACAGATTATTGGCGGGTATCTCTCGCTCATCCGTTAGGAGGAATATCGATTCAATGCTTGGACTCAGTACACCGGCGGCCGGTCTTGCGATTGAGCAGACGGGAATCCGCTACATCAGCTTAAAGAACAAAAAGTCTTGGGAAGTCCGCAAGAAACGATTTCTCCCGCTCCCTCAAGGCATGATTGTGGCGAATCAGGTCGCGGAAAGCGAGGCGTTGCTTGATCTGGTCAAGCAATGGGTGAAGAAAGAAGGATTGCGGGGCAGCCGGATTGCCTTGTCCATCCCACCTTCACAGATTATTATCCGTAAAATGACCATTCCAAGCGCCAATGATAAACAGGTGGGGCAGCTCGTGAAGCTGGAAGTGGAGACGGGACTGCATCTGCCGTTCGACAATCCCGTTTATGACTATGTCGTTACCGAAGTGGACGAGGACCAGAGCCATCTGCTCGTTTTTGCCGCTCCGCGCAAGCCGATTCAAGAGTACATCGATATTCTGGAAAAAGCGGGCCTGCGGGTCACCAGCGTGGAGATCGCGGCGACCGCATTGGCACGCAGCCTGTCCACGGGGAAGGGCGAAAGCTTTGAAGAGACGATGCTCATTAACATGGAGCAGTCCATGCTGGACGTATACATGTTCCGCAGCGGGAATCCGGTATTCATCCGCACGATTAACCTGATGGACCTAAGCCAGTCCGTGCCGCAGGACAACGCTGCTTCGGTAAGTGACTGGTATATGGCGGAAGCGGCTGCCTCGTCGGAGGAGGCGCATAAGCAGCTGTCTCCGGAGCAGGTGGTGGAGATCACCGCGGAAATTTTGCGGATGCTCAACTTTTATCAATACAGCTTGCACGACGGCAGCACCCGTATTAAAAATGTGCTCATCGCAGGCGCACCGGATGCCCGCCGCCAGCTGTTCGAGGAATTGCACCAATCGCTGACGGAGCAGGATGTTTCCATGATCGGGCTGGAACAGTTGGCTGCTTCCGCGAATGTGCCTGATTCGGGTCTTAACGATTACCGTGTGGCTGTGGGGGCCGCCCTTCGCGGCAGCGGATTCCTGACGATTGACCTGTACCCTCGGGAAGACCGGGAAGCGATGCTGTTCCCTTACATTGCCACGGCTCTGGCCGGGATTTGGCTGCTTGGCACGATCGGGACCGGTATATATTACGTTGCGGAGCAAGGGCGCATCTCCAACAATATCGAGCAGATCCAGGGAGCGCAGGACCGGGGGACGATGCTGCAGGCGGAGCTGGCCAAGCTGAACGGCGACGGAGGGCAGTTGAACCGGAAAGCGGCGGTCGGCGAAATTTTGAAGTACAAGATGAACATTGTCTCCGTGCTGAATGAGCTGGCGTCCGGACTGCCGCAGGGCAGCGCGCTCCGAAATATTAATTATACGTACCGCACATCCATTGATTTGACTGTAAAAGTACCGCGTATGGAGGATGCTTCCATCTATCTGGCCCGGCTTCGTCAAATGTCATTCACCGTGGATGCTTCGATCCAGAAGCTGACGGAAGGAGATACCGGCGCAGGCCCCGTGTCAGCGGCGCTAACCAAATCGTATACCGCCATATACAAGGTAAATCTGACCCCCAATAAACCGAAAGAAGACGCAGACGGTACAAACGGGCAGGAAAACCAAGGGGAGGAGGCCGGAAGTGGAACAAATCAATAAATACCGTTCTCCGATTGTGCTTGGAGTGCTTATTCTTTTCCTGATGCTGCTGGCTTTTTATTTGCTGGGCTTACAGCCTGCGAGCCGGAAGATCAGCGAACAAGAGGCGCAGCTTGCACAGCTCAATGAGCAGAATCAGCTGCTGCAGACCCAAATCGACAAACTCCAAAGCTCCTCACCGGGAGCTGAAGAAGAGGAAGCGCTGCTGGCGCAGCTTCCGCGCGGCGATAACAGTGAACAATTAATTCTCGATCTGCGGGCCATCGGCACGATGACAAGTGCCAGATTGAAGGACATCAGCTTTACGGCAGGAAATGTAAATCCCATTCAGGAAATGACAGGTGCTTCCACTGCCGCCTATCCAACGGTAAAAGCATTCAAAATGACGGCCATCGTCGAAGGCGACTATACCAGCATCCGCAACTGGATGAAGGCGCTGCAAATGCTGCCGCGGATCATTAATGTGGATTCTTTTGTATTCCAGCGGGCGAGCGCGAAGAATCCGGGTGCCGCACAAACCATGAACAGCATTTTAACGGCGACGGTGTCGTTTACGGCTTATTATGAGGAAGCGGATCAAGGTAAGGATGGTGACAAAAATACCTGGACTCAATCGGGCTCTGATCAGACGGCTCTTGCCGGCCAATAACCAGGTCGATACCATCCATGTTTCGCATAGCGTCCGGCTCCTGTAAGGAGGCCGGATTTTTTTCACCTTCCCGGTTAGAAAGCGTTTCAGAGATTGAGCCAAAAGGAGATTGATGGCCTGGAATCCGGGCACGATCAATAACCTGACGGCAACCAGTATCATCCCGCTCGTGGTCATGCCAAGAGAGGTGCTGGAGGAAGTTTCGTCCCAATTGGGACGTTTCAATATAACGGGCAGGAATGCCGAAGAAGGAAAGCGGGGGTGGGGCAAAAGCGAAAGCCTGCGTTGAGGAGAAGCGTAGTGGAGGGAGCGGGTAATGTCTATGGCCTTAAGGCGTGCAAATCGGAGACATACACCACTCCCGCCAGCTTGCCGCCGTCCGTAACGATAATGGCGTCGTTCCAATCCATAGGGTTGCGTCCGAGCGCCATGGCTAGAACCTTGCGCGGAGCAGAGCTGATGTCGACAATCAGCGGACGAACATGGGCCAGCTTCATTACCGGTTCTTTGTAAAAAGAATCTGTTTCGCCTCTGCCTGTCGCCGCCAACAAGAATTTTTCGCTCATCAGTAATCCAACCGGCTCGCCTACTGCATTACAGAGAACAAGGCACTTGGACTCGGGGTGCTCAAACATGGTGCGAAGCGCCTGCCGGCATGTGCGGCGGTCAAGAACTACCGGAACGGGCCGAATGATTTCCGCCAGCTTGGAGGCGGTTAATGCTGTCTTTGTGGTCATCATGTGAAGTCATCCTTTCCCGAATGTTAATCTAATGTTAATTTTGAGTATATCACCAGTATATCAACCGATTGTTAAGGGAAGCGCCGGGCTAGGTAAAGCTCAGATGAAATCAGTGGAAAAAAAAGCGAGAAACGGATGCCCTCCTCCTGAGAGGACGGCGAAGCCGTTTCTTCTTAGTATTTCTACGAGAAACGCACTTGCGTCTCGAAAGACGCCGTCGGGCGTTTCTTCTTGGTTGCCCGGCTCCCGCTTAATTCACCTTCCGGATACCGTCCTCCACGAGCGGACGCTCCGTGGGCTCCGGCGTAAACAGCCCTCCGCTTCCCTGACCGACGGCGACAAGTGCTTTCTGCGGCCGGTAAATGTCGCGCGACAGCCGTTTCCGCTCCACAGCTATGCCATCGACCATGCGGGTGAGATAGGTCTCCACGACATACCCGGCTTTGCCTCTTTGGAGCGTGCGGGAGGCTCCGCGCGGCAGGGAAGCGTCTGGGACGGTTCGGCTGCCAGGCGGCAGGATATCCACGGTTTTCGATTCTACCGTGTACGATACATTTTGCGGGAAGGTGCCGAAGAACTTGACGGTCAGCGTTCTGCCCCGGACCTCCGATCGGATCAATAAATAACGGCCGGTGTTATTGCGGAAACGGAAATTGATCGACCCTTGCGCGAAGGTCGCGTCCTGGCCCTTCGGCAGGTAGCTTACCGGCAGGGAGTGGTTGCGCCGCTCCACGATCTCAAGCCCCGTGCGGAGCGCCGCGTTGTACAGCGTGCTGGACACCTGGCAGATGCCGCCGCCGACGCCCGGCTGAAGCTTGCCGTTCACGATGACCGGCGCTTCGCGGAAGCCGGTGGTGCTCACCGCTTTTTCGATCGCTTTGCCGTAATCGAATATTCCGCCCGGGGGAAGGAGTGTGTCGTTCACCGCTTTTGCGGCAGACTCCACGTTATAGATTCTTCCCGGTCCGCTTGAGCCCAGCGAGGTGCTGAATTCGGTGATCTTCCGCGTCACGCCTTGCTCCTGCAGCGAATCAAGCGTCACATCGGGCTGCACCGTCTTGAGGGGAAGCCCGATGACGATTCCCGTGCTCCGCGCAGCCTCCGCCTGGCTAAAGCTGCCTGGCAGCGCGGCCCTCATCGCTTCTTCCAATCCGTTCCAGTCCACCCTCTGGGCGGTGCTTCCCGGCGTGTAAACAATTCCGTCGCTTTCCGTGATTCTCCGTGTGGCGTTCACCGGATCGCCGAAGGTGGCGCTCTCCCACTGGGGGCTCAGGCTGCGTTTCAGCAGCGTGCTGTCCCAATCGGCCTGAAGGCTCCAGACCTTCCGGAACCCGTAGCGGGCTTTTACCCGGTCCAGCAGGCCTCCGTCCGTCAGACGGTCCAGCCCGCTCAGAAACGAATCCGCGTTGTACGAAACCCCCGCTTCCTTCAGGGTCAGCCGGATCTTGGCCTCTCCGCCAGCCGTCAGCGTGACCGGAACCGTATGGAGCGATTGCAGCTTTCGTTCCAGTTCCTTGCGCGCCTCGGCCATCTTCATTCCTCCAACCTTCCAGCCGGCGAGTGACGTCCCTTTGGGAACGCTGAGCTGCCCCGCATATAAATACAGCCCTCCGTATACGAGCGAAACTGCCAAAATCAGGCTGATAAACGCGATCAGGACGCCATGTAATTTTTTCATTGCAAGTCTCCTCTGGTACGATAATGTTGCGCCGGGAAGGCGCCGGTTCTGCCGCGCCCGGTCTCTTTAGAAACACGGTCCGCTATTCCGATATAGTTATAGAGACGCGCAGGCAGGCGTGATATTTCAGATATATGCCCGAACCCGTCAAAACTTTCGGGTACTCAAGCAGTTACGTATTTGTTACAATAGAAACGTTGCGGGTACATTGCAGTTTATGGAAGCTTACGCGGAGGTTTGTCGAAGCACGCGGGGCCGATAATGTCAGAATCGGGAAGTGATAACTTGATAGAAATGCAGGATATTTGGAAGACGTATCCCAACGGCACCCATGCCCTTCAGGGAGTGTCGGTCAAAATCGACCGCAACGAGTTCGTATATGTCGTCGGTCCGTCCGGTGCGGGAAAATCGACGTTCATGAAATTAATTTATAGAGAAGAGACGCCGACCAAAGGACAGATTTCCGTGGGCGGTTTTAATATCGGCAAGCTGAAGCCCCGCAAAATCCCTTATGTGCGCCGCAACATCGGCGTGGTGTTCCAGGATTTCCGGCTGCTTCCGAAGCTGACGGCTTTTGAGAATGTAGCGTTTGCAATGGAGGTTATCGAAGCGCCGAAAAAGCAGATCAAGAAACGGGTGAACGAGGTGCTCGACCTCGTGGGCCTGCGCTCCAAAGCGAACCGCGAGCCTTCCCAGCTCTCCGGCGGAGAGCAGCAGCGAATTGCCATCGCCCGGGCCATCGTCAACAATCCGTCGGTCATTGTGGCGGACGAGCCTACCGGGAATTTGGACCCGGAGACGTCGTGGGGCATTATGCAGCTGCTCGACGAGATCAATTTTCGCGGCACGACGATTGTCATGGCCACCCATAACCGAGATATCGTGAACAAAATGCGCAAACGCGTGCTCGCCATCGAGCACGGTCAGATCGTTCGAGACCAGCTGAGAGGAGAATACGGATATGAGTTTTAAAACCTTCTTGCGGCATGTGCGGGAAGGCTTCAAGAACGTATTCCGCAACGGCTGGATGTCGGTGGCTTCCATCACATCCATCGTCGTCTCCTTGCTCGTGTTGGGTGTTTTTATTTTATTGGTATTAAATGTAAATTCATTGGCGGACAAGGCGGACAGCCAGGTGCAGATCACCGTTCATTTGACGCTGGAAACCAAGAAGGCTCTGCGCGATACGCTTCAGAACGAAATCGGCAACATGCCGGAGGTCAGCAAGGTTGAATTCATCTCCAAGGAGCAGGGGCTCGCGGAGCTGCGCAAGGATTTGGGGCCGGATGCCGACAGCATTCTGGAAGGATTCGACAAGGACAACAATCCGTTGAACGACGCATTCCGGGTAGAGGTGGTTGAGCCGACGACCGTGCCGTTTGTGGCCAAGAAGATCGAGGCGCTGAACGACACGCATCCGGAGAAGCCGATTTACAAGGTGAAATACGGTCAGGGCGCTATTGAGACGCTGTTCAAAATCACGCGTACGGTCCGCAATATTGGCTTTGTTTTTGTCGCAGGGCTCGGCCTGGTGTCGATGTTCCTGATTTCCAACACGATCCGGGTAACCATACTGGCCCGCCGTAAAGAGATTGGAATCATGAAGCTGGTGGGGGCAACGAACGCTTTTATCCGCTGGCCGTTTTTTGTGGAAGGCGCGCTGATCGGATTGCTCGGCTCGCTGGTTACTGTTGGAGTGCTGTATGCCGGTTACACCGGGCTGAATTCGTCTATGAAGGGTGACCCGCTGATGGGGTGGAATTTACTGCCCTTTAACGATATCTGGATGCAGCTATGCGGTCTGCTAATCGGCCTTGGGATACTGATCGGCATATGGGGAAGCACCGTTTCTATCCGCAAATTTTTGAAAGTATAGCCGTTGGTCAAACCGAACACTAATGAACAAAGGACGGGGAACGCGAGTTGAAAAAAATAGCCGCCGGATTAGCCGTACTGCTGCTGTCTGCCGTAATGTTCCAGCCCTCTGAAGGATATGCCAAGAAGACGAGCGTCGCCGAAATCGAGAAGCAGCTTAAAGCGCTGCAGCAGGATGTGCAGGACGCCAAGGCGCAGCAGGAAAAAGCCTCTGCACAGGGCCAGCAGGCCCAGCATTATAAAAATAAAACGAACCAGAATCTGCAGTACGTGCTCGGCCAGATCGCACAGGTCAAGGGGGAAATGACGCAGATTTCTTCCAAAATCGCCAGCACGGAGGAATCGCTGAAGACAACGGCGGCCGAGCTGGATGCTGCGCAGGAACGGGTAGATTCACGGCAAAAGCTGATCGAATCCCGCGTGCGTCTCATGTATACGGATGGAGCGGTGTCTTATCTTGACGTGCTGCTCTCTTCCACGAGCTTCTCGGATTTTCTGGACCGCGCGGATTCTCTCAAGCTGATCGTCGATCAGGATCAGGATCTGCTGGATCAGCATAAACGGGACGAAGCAACCGTGACAGCCAAGAAGAAGGAGCTGGAAGGCCAGTATGCCCAAGCTAAGCAGTTGTATGGCGATCTGGAATCCCAGCGAAGCGTCCTGAAGGAAAAGGAAGCGGAGAAACAGCAGCTGATCGCTTATTACGACAAGGCGATTGAAGACGCCGAGGATATCAGCCAGGAGCAGAACGCCAAGCTCGTGCAGTTGGCGAGTCAGCGGGCCGCGCTTGAGGACCAGAAGGACAAGATCAAGGCTGAAGAAGCGGCAAGAAGAGCAGCGGCGGCCAAGGCGGAAGCGGCAAGAAGAGCGGCTGCGGAAGCTGCAAAAAGGGCTGCAGCGGCGGCCAGCTCCGGGAGTTCGGACGATGATCACGGCGGCGACGATTCGGGCGGCACCTACGCCAGCGGCAGCGGCCCGCTGCTGCTGCCCGTGGGTAATGCGCGGATTTCCTCGCCTTACGGATACCGGATTCACCCGGTGACGGGAGAGCGCAAGCTTCATACGGGCGTTGACTTTGCCGTTCCGCAGGGCACCGACATTCATGCGGCCGAATCGGGCACGGTCATTGTCGCAGAATGGTGGAGCGGCTACGGCTACTGCGTGGTCATCGACCACGGCGGCGGCATGTGGACGCTGTACGGCCATATCCGCGAAGGCGGAATCAAGGTTAGCGTGGGAGACAAGGTGGAGCGCGGGCAGACCATTGCGGAATCTGGCGCCACCGGAAGAGTAACAGGACCTCATCTTCACTTCGAGGTGCGGATTGACGGAAAGCCGGTTGAGCCGATGGATTACCTGTAGTTTCAAGGCATTATAAATATTATTCGGGATTACGGCATATACTGGAAGTCAGACCGATTCTTGCGGACGAAAGCATTATAGACCGGCAGGATGGACAAGAAGGGACGGTGAAGGCTTCATGTTAAAAAAGAGCACGGCGATTTTTATGGTAATCGCCGCTCTGCTGTGCGGCAGCCTGCTGACGCTGGCCGTGACAGGCTCGCTCTTATCCGGACAAGCTGCCGGAGAAAGCTTGGCGACGGCCCCGTCTATTGGCACAGGGCTTAAGCAGAGCGAAGCGAAGAAGCTGGGAACAACGCTCGGCCTGATCGAGAGCAATTACTACCAGAACGTAGATCGAACGAAGCTGATCGACGGCGCGGTCAATGGAATGATGGAAGCGCTCGGCGATCCTTATTCGAATTATATGGCCAAGGAGACGGCGGAGAAATTCGAGGAGAGCATCGAAGGCTCGTTCACCGGCATTGGAGCCGAGGTGTCTTCCGATAACGGCAAAGTCGTCGTCGTTTCGCCGATTAAAGGCTCGCCGGCGGAGAGAGCCGGTGTCCAGGCGAAGGACATTATCGTCTCCGTGAACGGACAATCGCTGGAGGGCATGGATCTGAACGACGCGGTCGCCAAAATCCGCGGCCCCAAAGGCAGCACGGCCGTACTGGTCATCCAGCGCAACGGCTCTGCCGAACCGCTTACCTTGAGGATCGTGCGTGACGATGTGAAGCTGGAGACGGTGTACTCCTCCATGGAACAGGGCGGCATCGGCGTAATCGAGATTACGCAGTTCTCGCTGAACACCGCGGACCGCTTCAAGGAAGAGCTGGACAAGCTGGAGAAGAAGGGCCTAAAAGGTCTGGTTATCGACGTTCGCAACGATCCGGGCGGCGTACTGCCGGTGGTCATCGATATTGCCGAGCAGTTCGTACCGAACGGCAAGACGATCGTCCAGGTGGAGAACAAGGAGAAGCAGCGCGAGCTGACGACCTCCAAGGGCAGCGGCAAGGATTATCCGGTCACCGTGCTGATGAACAAAGGCAGTGCCAGCGCTTCGGAGATTCTGGCGGGAGCCCTGCAGCAGTCCGCCGGAGCCAAGCTGATCGGCGAGAACTCCTTCGGCAAGGGAACGGTTCAGACCAGCTTCGACAAGCAGCTGGGCGACGGCAGCCTGCTGAAGATTACGATTGCCAAATGGCTGACGCCGAACGGCAGCTGGATACACGGCAAGGGCATCAAGCCGGATATCGCCGTGGCCCAGCCGGATTACTTCTCGGTGTCGCCGATCGATAAGAGCCGGCCGCTGCAGTATAACATGAACAATGCGGACGTGAAGAGCGCGCAAACTATGCTGGATGGCCTTGGCTACAAGCCGGGGCGCAAAGACGGTTATTTTGACGCCGGTACGAGAGAAGCGGTGCGGAAATTCCAAAGCGCAGCCAAGCTGAAGGCTACCGGCATCATTGACGCCAAGACGGCGGATGCACTGGAAGCGGCCTTGATCAAGGCGATCCGGAAACCGGCGAACGACAATCAGCGCAACCGGGGGATAGAAGAGATCCGGAAGGAAATCGGCGCGAAGGCGGCGAAATCTTAAAGAAGGCTGCTTGCAGCCTTCTTTTTCTCTTTATATAAGCGTTTGAACCTAAGACTTATATTTCTATGAGAAACGCACCTGCGTCTAAAAAAGACGCTGTCAGGCGTTTCTTCTTGTGCCGGCGGACGGCTTGAACCCATATTTTTCTATCCGCCAGGCCTGTCTTTGAGCGTTTGATTCCATTAGAATAGAGAAAGAGCCAATAGAGAAAAGCCATTAGAGAAAGAGCCGCACTGAGGTGCCGCAGCCCAAAGGAGCGTGACGATCCGTTTGAATGACATGCTGGAACTGCTGGCAAGCTTGGGAAATGCTGCGCTGCATATGCTGATGCAGCCCTTTTATTATATCGCCTTGCTGTTCATCGCCTTTTATTACCGCAGGCAGACGCTGCTGGAGCGGAAGCTTATCCATGTCAAAATGCACAGCTGGGGCAGTGAAGTCTGGCGCGCCGTTTGGAGCGGACTGGCTGCCGGTGTCCTCGTCTCGGCAGCCGCCGTGCTGCTGGGCGTCTCGGTCACTGGCGCCGCTGTCGTCTGTATCTGGGTGGTCAGCGCCGTACTGGTTATATTCCGGGTACGGTATTTCTGCTTCGCTTACTCCATCGGCCTGCTTGGGATACTGCAGTTCATCCTTTCCTTCTTTCCGGATTTCCAGCCCGGCGGGCTGGGCGGCGAAGCGGCCGCAGCGATAAGAGGAATGGATATTCCGGCGCTGCTTGCTTTGGCCGCCATTCTGCATCTGGCTGAGGCGCTGCTGGCCCGCTGGCAGGGACCGGCGCTTGCGACGCCGCTCTTTCTGGAAGGCAAGCGCGGCCGGGTCGTGGGCGGCTACCGGATGGAAGCCTTCTGGCCGCTGCCGCTCTTCCTGCTTGTTCCCGCAGGAGCCGGGGCCGGCGACCTGCCGTGGCAGACGCTGCTCGGCGGCGGCTTCGGCCTCGTCTCGCTGCCGGTTATCATCGGCTTCAGCCAGCTGACGACCGGCATGCTTCCGCAGCGCAAGGCCGCCCGCGCTTCGGGCTGGCTGCTGCTGTACGGCGCCGTGCTGCTGGGCCTCGCCCTGGCGGCCGCCTGGTACAGCCCGCTGACGCTGCCCGCGGCGCTCGCGGCCCTGCTGCTGCACGAAGGGCTGGTGTGGTACGGCGCTCTGGAGGAGCGCCGCCGCAGCCCCTACTTCGTGCATCCGCCGCACGGCCTGAAGGTGCTGGCCGTGCTGCCTGGCAGCCCCGCGCACGAGCTGGGCATCCTGCCGGGCGAGGTGCTGCTCAAGGTCAACGGCGAAGCGTTGACCGGCCGGGCGCTGCAGCTGCACGAGGCGCTGCGGCGGAGTCCGGCGTTCTGCAAGCTGGAGGTGCAGAACGCCGCCGGCGAGAGTAAGTACCTGCAGCGCGCCATTTACGACGGCGACCATCATCTGCTGGGCGTCATTCTGGCGCCCCAGCCGGATGAGGATACGACGGCGCCGGAGAAGCCCGCGGGCATCCTCGGCATCGCCCTCATGAAGACGGGCGCCCGCCGCCGGCAGAGCGGCGGATCGGAGCTGCTGCCCCGGGAGGCGGCAGCAGCGCAAGAGACGGCAGCAGCGCCGGCTCCCGCGCCGGGAGCCGCCGGGGTGCTGCCCGGCCCCGGCGGAGCGGAATCGGCGAAGGGATAAGCAGGGAAGAAGAGTCGCGGCCTGCGCTCTTGGCGCGATAGAGCAAATGAATAAGCCCGAATTTCCGACAGATCGTCGAAAATTCGGGCTTTTGTGTCTTTGCTCCTCTGCTGCAGCATCAACTCGTTCGCCGCAGCGGGGCATCAGTGGGTTTCAAGCCCCGGATTCCCTCGGCAGGCGTGCTGCAAAACGCAGACTCAACTGGCTGAACGTGCTGCAAAACGCAGATTCCCCCGGCATTTGTGCAGCATCACGCGGCTTCACCTGGCCGGACGTACTGCACAACGCAGATTCCCGCGACTGGATGCGCTACATAACGCGGATTCCCTCGGCCTGCGTATTGCATCACGCAGACTTACCTGGTCGGGCGTTCTGCACAACGCAGATTCTTCCGGCATGCGTGTGGCTTAACCCGACCTTACCTGGCATACGTTCGCATGATGCAGCCACTTTCCAAGCGTATCGCATTACACCAGCCACTCTCCATGGGTGCCGCATAACCCGGCCTCTCCCGGCGCGGTTGAGTGCAGCCTAAGCAACACGCCGGAAGTAGACCATTACTGTCCATCGCTAAAGTAGAGATAGAAGAAAGGTTCAATAGCCGTTTGTTCAGTCGAAAGCTGGCCGGGGGAGCCCGCCGAGGGAACAAGGGGTTCAATAGCCGTTTGTTCAGCCGAAAGGCAGAGCATTCCTGCAAACCTGCAGGTTTTTCAGGCGAAATCCCCCCTTTATGGGAAATTGCTGCTATAGTGCGGTTATTTTGGTGCTCGGCACGTCAGATGGAGAGATGTGGGCGTAATGCCTGCGGATTTGCAGGAATTGGATTAGGGGAAGATTCTTGACGAGAAATAAATGTACAATTGCAGGAATATGCTTAATCACGCGGCCTCACCTGACTGGAAGCACCGCATCGCGCGACCTCCCCCGGCAAGCGTGATGCACCACTCGCAGCGCCTGACCGGACTACTACAATACGCGACCTCACACAATATACGTACTGCATCACGCGGTTTCACTTGGTCGGACAAGTTGCATGACCGCGCGGATCGCCCCCAAGTGTGCGGCATAAGGCAGTAACTCCCCAGACGAGTTGCATCACGTTCCTTCATCTGGCCGGACGAACTGCATCAAGCTACCACCCGGCATACACGTTTGCGCCTGGCCGGACGTCCCCATCACGCGACCTCCCCCAGGATACAGTCTGCACCTGGCCGGACGACGTACCGCTTCATGCGGCCTCCCCTAACCGGAAGCACCGCATCACGCGGCCTCCCCCGGCATACACGTCTGCACCTGACCAGACGTACCTCATCACGCGGCCTCACTCGGCATGCGAGCCGCATAACCCGGCCCCTCCGGCGGGGGTTGGGCTGCTGACGATTGCAGGAATTCTGCGGGAGCTCCCTCTCCCGCCACCGTCCGCCTTGCCTTTAGGGACCCCCTCCCGCCCCCGCCCACAACAAGGATCATCCTCACTAGATAAATCCATCACTCCTCTGCAAATATCGCCCGAATCACCGCTGATTTTTTAAATAAAAAATCGCGATCTGTGTCCGGTCCCGCAGCCCCAGCTTGCTTAAAATCTCGGTTATGTAGTTTTTGACCGTTCCCTCGCTTAGGAAGAGTTCGGCGGCAATCTCCTTGTTGGAGTATCCCTCGGCGATCGCCGCGACCACCGATAGCTCTGTCTTGGTCAGCCCGTAGGAGTCAAGCGAACAGGAGGCCGTTTCCGCAGCTGCGGGCTGCAGAAAGCCCGCCAGCTTGCGGGCAATGTCGGGATGAATAAGCATGTTGCCCTCATGGACGGTCTTGATTCCCTGGATGATGCGGTCCGGGGGGATGTTTTTGAGCAGATAGCCGCTGGCTCCACCTTTGAGCGCCTCGATAATATATTCGTCGTCGTCGAAGGTGGTCAGCATCAGCACGGCCGCCTGCGGGAAGCCCCGCTTGATCAGCCGCGTTCCCTCCACGCCGTCAACCCCGGGCATGCGGATATCCATCAGCACGACGTTCGCTTCCGTGCCGCTTTCCAGCAGCCTCAGCGCTTCGCCCCCATCTGCTGCAGCCCCCGTCACCTCAATGTCCGGGTCCATGCCGACGAGCACCTTCAGACTCTCCCGGATAAAGGAATCGTCATCCACGATCACTACTTTAATCACGCTTGTTGTCCCCTCCTTTAAAGAAACCAGATCCTGTCCGCCGCTTTAGATAATTTCGCTCTGCTTGTAGACCGGCAGCGTCGTAATCACCGTAAAAGGATAAGCGCTCCGCACCTGGAGCGTTCCGCCGACAAGCCGAGTCCGCTCCTCCATTCCTCTGAACCCCATGCCGCCGCCCCCGCCAGCAAGGCGGAATTCGCGATTCCCGCCGGCCAGCCGTTCCGAACGATTTCCATCATCCCGGTTGTCACCTTCGCCCCGGTTACCGCCGCTGCTCTCCGCCATCTCGTTACCGCACTCCACCATATCCGCCCTTCCATTATTACTGATCTCCATCGTCACCTCGGACGGACTATAACGGAGCTTGATGCCGACGGAGGTGGCAAGCCCGTGCCGGAGTCCGTTGGTGATCGCTTCGCGGGCATTTTTGTACAGCACCACCTGAAGGCTCGGATAGAGCGGATAAGGCGTACCCTCCACCGTATAAGAGGTCTCGATGCCTGTATCACGGCCCGTCTCCTCCAGCAGCCGGTCCAGTGCATAGGCGCCTTCAAGCTGCGGCTTCCCGCCGATGCGCCTTACGGCGAAGCGGAGGTCGTCCATGCACCCGGCAAGCTGGTCGCGGACCTGGTCCATCATAGTCATGCCCGCTTCGGGAGCGGAGGGGAGCGTGTGCAGCGCGGCCTCCATCATCATTTTGACGCGGATCAGCCGGTGGCCGATATCGTCATGCAGCTGGCGGGAAATCCGCACCCGCTCCTCGGCCTGGGCGGCATTTTCCACCTGGGCGGCGAACTGCAGCAGCCGGCTGCGCGCTTCGTCGAGCTCGAAATGCTTTTTCCGCAGCTCGTCGTACAGATGAAGCGTCTCTTCCTTGCCCCGTCCTGCCGAATGAAGCTGGGCGGCCAGCGCGGCAGCCAGCAGAAACACAAGATTAACCCAGGCGCGGATCAGCGGAGAAGCTTCCATGACGGCGGCATTCAGGGCGGCCAGATGAATCCCCGCAAACACAAAGGGAAGCGGCCGGGGGCGAAAACGGGAATAGACGAGCAGCGCGGACAGAGAGGGAAGGGCCATGAGGCTTCCGTACCGGAAGCACAGCCAGGAAGCGTACAGCATTTCCGCCGCGGTCATCGCCGCCGTGAAACGTGCGGGAAGACGCGCTCCCAGCGCCGCCAGCAGCAGAAGGATCAGCAGATGCAGGGTGAACCGGTCATAACTGATATATTCCTGGACGTACATCGAGAGAAAAGCGGGCACGGCAATGAGTCCGTACCGCAGCAGCTTCAGCTCCTTGGTCACACGTCGTCATCCTTTTCGGTCAAAATAGAATTTCCCTTTCATCTTAGCACATCCCACTAGTTTCGGTACGCGTCCCCTGCCAAAAAAAACACAACTGCCTCCCCCTCCGGCCTTGCTTGAAGAGATGACTTAAGTCACCTTCACATCATGACCTTCCGTACCTTCGGCGGCTCGCGGGCTGCGCTACAATGAGGACATGAAGAATACAAGGGCAGGAGAGATGAACAATGGCGCTTGCGCAGCTAACCGATGTGGTGAAACGGTATGAAAGCAATTTGACGGTGGATCATGTGAACCTGAGTATTAAGGAGGGAGAAATATTCGGCCTTCTCGGCCCGAACGGCGCGGGCAAGAGCACGACGATCAGCATGCTCTGCGGGCTGTTGAAGTCGGATGGGGGGAGCATTGTCATCGACGGCATCTCCGTATCCAAGCAGCCGCTTGAAGCCAAGAAACGAATCGGACTCGTCCCCCAGGACCTGGCGTTGTACGAAAATATGACCGCTCAGGAAAACGCGACCTTTTTCGGAAAGTTGTACGGCCTGCGCGGCGGGCTGCTGAAGGAACGGGTGCAGGAGGCGCTGGAATTCACGGGACTTGCGGACCGGGCCAAGGATAAGCCGTCCACTTTTTCCGGGGGGATGAAACGGCGGCTTAATATTGCCTGCGCCATCATGCACCGCCCCAAGCTGATCATTATGGATGAACCGACGGTCGGCATTGACCCGCAGTCCCGCAACCATATTCTTGAATCGGTCAAGGCGCTCAACAAGCTGGGCTCAACCGTCATCTATACAAGTCACTACATGGAAGAGGTCGAGGCGATCTGCGATCGGGTAGCCATTATGGACAAAGGGCATATCATTGCCTGCGGGACGGAACAGGAGCTGCGAGAACGGGTCGCCCATGAAGAAAAAATCGTGATCCAAGCGGGAAATATCACCCCCGGCCTGATTCAGGAGCTTAAGCAGCATCCCCGGGTGACCCGGGTGGAAGCGGATGGGGAGAAGGTGGAGCTGTACCTGCCGTCGTCCCAAGGTGAGCTGCAGGATATTCTATTTATTTTCGCCAAGCATGGAGGCGTCATTCAAGCGTTGCAAATTGAAGAGCCGGACCTGGAAACATTATTCTTAAGCCTGACCGGGCGGACTTTACGGGATTAGGAGGGGAAATAGCCATGACTAACATTTGGACGATTGCAGCCTATGAGCTGCGGCGACTGTTCCGTTCCCGCACGATGCTGATCAACCTGTTCCTGCTGCCGATCCTGCTGATTTTCCTGCTCGGGTCGGCGCTTTCAGGCGTGGTGGGCACAGGGAAGGATCAGACGATTGATCCGCTTCGGGTGGGCATTGTCGATGCGGCGGCGAGTCCGTCCGAGCGCTCGCAGATGGTCGGAAGCTTTCTGAAGTCGCCGGAGATCGCGAAGCTCATTATTCCGGAAGCCGCAGGTAGTCGGGAAGCAGCGGAAAGCGGCGTGCGTTCGGGAGAATACGCCTATGCTGTCATTATTCCGGCGGGATTCGACCGGGACGTGCAGAGCGGGAAGGAAGCGAAGCTTGAATATATCCTCGGCAAGGACCGGAGCGACAACATGGTCGCGGCGACCGTGTTCGATAATTTTCTCAGCCGAATCAATTACACGCAGGCTGCCGCCTTGACGCTTGGTCCCCAGGTGATCCCTGCGATGGCACAGCCCGGACAGGGAGGCCCGTCAGCCGTGCTCGGCAAGCTGAACGAAGGCGGAAATTCGTACACCGCTTCCCAGTATTACGCGGCTGCGATGCTTCTGATGTTCCTGCTCCTGAGCGGTCAGACGGTAATCAGCAGCCTGTTCAGCGAGAAGGATAACCATACGCTGTTTCGGATCGGCTCCATGCCGGTCAAAGGCTCGGAGATCTTTGTCGGAAAAATGCTCGGCATCGGTCTGGTGACGGTCCTTCAGGGCGCTGTCATTATCTTTGCGACACATTTTCTGTTCGGCGTGTACTGGGGCAACCGCCCGTGGCTTCTGGCCCTGGTGTGCCTGCTGATGATTCTCGCTTCACTGACGCTATCGGTGATCATTTCGATGTTCGTGCAGACGGCGGCCTCGGCGCGGTCCATTTCCAGCGGGCTGACGGTGGTGATGACATTTATCAGCGGCGGGATGGCCCCTCTGCCTGATTCCTTTGTGAATACGGGCGGCGCTTTTTCCATTAATTATTGGGGACTCCGGAGTGTTTTGCGGATGATGTTGGAAACGCCGCTTTCACAAATTTCGGGGAACGTCGCGATGCTGTCGCTGATCTGCCTCGTGCTGCTGGGCCTGGCATTTTTCTCATACCGAAAGGTGGGTTACCATGCATAATATTATGACAATAGCCTGGAATCTGGCGAAGCGGATGATTGGCAGCCGGAGAGGGTTAATCGCCTACATCCTTATGCCGGGCGTTATCGTTTCCTTGATTATATGGATGACCGGGGGTCCGGGAAATCATAAGACGAACGTGCTGTACAGCAATCTTGATCAAGGTTCCGCGGGAGTACATGTCATTGCCGAACTGGAGAAGACCGGAGAGTATAACCTGATTGAAAAAAAGAGCGAAGATGAGCTGCGCGCCGGAGTCCTTAATGAGGAAGGAAGCGCGGGACTGGAAGTCCCGGCGGGCTATACCGCTTCGCTGCTCGCCGGCCAGACGCCGCCCATCCATATCTATGAGCTGAAGACAACCGAAACGTCGATTACGCTCAAGATGAAGGCCGGAGAAATCGGCGATCGGCTCCGCGAGTTAGCCTTGGCTGTAGGCGCTGCGGGAACTGGAACCGGAAGTGCCGCAGGTACGGCAGAGACTCCAGTCGCGGCTAAGACAGCGGATGCGACGGTCAGTACGGCTCCTGCGCGGGAAGCGAAGCTGTCCTCCATCCTGCTGCTCGCGGAGCAGCATCGCGTGGGCGGTGTGAAGACCGATTATAACCTGTATCCCCGTCAAAGTCTGGATACCGTCACCGGCTTTATGCTGATGTTCCTGATGGCGATGGTTACGAGCTCCGTCTCGGTCATCATGGATGACCGGAGACAGCGGACGATGATGCGGATATTCAGCGCGCCGGTCCGTTCCTATGAAATCGCCATCGGGAATTTTCTGGGCAGCTTCACGGTTGGGGTCATCCAGATTGCCGTCGTGCTTCTGGTGGGCCGGTACGTGCTGAACTATGATTATGAGCTTCCGATGTATATTTATTTCCTGGTGCTTGCCGCGTTCATGCTCGTATCGATGGGGCTGGCCAGCACGGTTGCCGGACTGATCCGCAATCCGAACAATGCGGGCATGCTGAATGCGCTCATCCTGACCCCGACCTGCATGCTGGGCGGCTGCTTCTGGCCGATCTCGATCATGCCGGACTTCATGCAGAAAGCCGCCAATTTCGTCCCGCAAAAATGGGCGATTCAGGCCGCCGACCTCGCCGCAACCGGCAGCGGCTGGAGCGAGCTGTGGCTGCCCTTTGCAGTGCTGGGCCTGATGGCCGCCGTTCTGCTGGCGATCGGCTCCGCCATCCTGCGTCCGAATGAGGCGGCTATTTAGAGCAGCTTGCTTGCAGCTGTAATAGCGTAATGATCAATTTTACGTCAACCACAATGTATGAGACGAAGAACGTCCTGATCCATTCCACCGAGTGGCCGGGGCGTTCTTTGTCATTTTAGGGTGATGATCAGTATGAATGTTGTGGAAGCGCCAGCAGCATTTACCTTAGTACCATTTGCGGAGCAGAACCACAGAACGAAAGGGCCTTCTGGAGCAGCGTAGGAATCAGGAAGGTCGAGAAGTTGTTTTATGTACGAGGTTCGGCGAGGCGTGATGAACCAAATGATGCAGAAAACCTGAAATTGTACATCTTTTCTCTAACGTAGAACCCTCACTGAATAAAATACCTGAAAAGATGCAGTTTTTTACTCGCTTAACCTCGAATGCAGTTGGAACAGCCATAAATTCCTGCACAATCGGAGGCTTTTTCTGCTAACAAACACTTCTGATCGAAAAAACCTGCACATTAGCCGGTTTGCAAGACGCTGTTTAGCCGGTTTGCAGGCCGCTGAACTAAAAATCATAACAAACTTAGGGCCCTCAATGGTGGAGCTTTTCGAAATCTGAACGGCTTGATTTTAAATGTGCGGCCATAGGAGATTATCCAGCCCGTTTGCTTCTACTCTTTACAATGATTCTAGACAAGGGTATATTTATAGGGATAATTTAAAAAAACCGAATAAACTATCCTTTTATGGAGGAGCCTGTCACCAAGGGCTCCTTTTTGCCGTTTTCAGGGCATTTTTGTGCAAATCCTCTGGCTTTTCCCATCTTACTAAGAATTGGAGCGTTGATCGATGGAATTTATTTTAACCTTGCTGCTGATATTGCTGTCCACCAAGCTGGTCGGAGATCTTGCGGTGCGCCTGGGCCAGCCAGCCGTGCTCGGCAAGCTGATTGTGGGAATCGTGCTCGGCCCGGCGGTGCTGGGATGGATTCGGGACGGGGAATTTATTCATTTTATGTCCGAGATCGGCCTGCTTCTGCTGATGTTCATCGCGGGGCTTGAGACGGATTTGGACCAGCTGCGGCGAAGCTGGAAGTCGTCCATTGCCGTCGCTGTGGGAGGAATCATCCTCCCGCTCTTTGGAGGCATGGGCATTGCGGAGCTGTTCGGCTTCTCCTATATGCATGCGCTGTTCCTGGGGGCGATCTTGAGCGCGACCTCCGTCAGCATTTCCGCCCAGGTGCTCAAAGACATGAACAAGCTGAATTCCCGGGAAGGCTCGACGATTCTGGGCGCGGCGGTGGTTGACGATATTCTGGTTGTGATTATGCTTGCAGTGCTTATGAGTCTTTTCGGCGAGGGGGAATCGATCTCCCTTGGACTGCTCATCGGTAAAAAGCTGCTCTTTTTTGCCGTCGCCCTCCTTGCCGGCTGGCTGATCGTTCCCCGGATGCTCAAGTGGCTGGCACCGTTAAAAGTTACGGAAGCGACCGTCAGCATCGCGCTGGTCATCTGCTTTGCGTATTCCTGGTTCGCCGAATGGACCGGAATGGCCGGCATTATCGGCGCTTTCGCCGCAGGGATCGCCGTCTCGCAGACCAACTATAAACACAACGTTCAGGAAAAGCTGGAGCCGATCGCCTACGCCATGTTCGTTCCGGTGTTCTTTGTCAGCATCGGGCTGAATGTCTCGTTCGAAGGCGTCGGCGGCCAGATCGGCTTTGTCGTTGCGCTGTCAATTGTGGCGGTGCTGAGCAAGCTGCTCGGTGGCGCCCTCGGCGCGCGTCTGACCGGATTTAACAATCACTCCTCCATATAGCTATCGGCGCGGGGATGATTTCCCGGGGAGAAGTGGCCTTGATCATTGCGGCGATGGGACTCGGGAACGGACTGCTGCATCCGGACTATTTTACCTCGGTTATTATTGTCGTCATCCTGACAACGCTCGTGACCCCGCCGATGCTGAAAGGCATGTTCCGCGAGAAGGTCAAACCGGGGCAGGAAGGGTAGCTCCTACTTTCATTCGGGAAGCCTTCAATTCTTTGCCGATTTGAACGCCATCCCCGGCGGCTTGCTTGTAGTGGCGGATTTCATCCCCTTGGGACTCGTGCGCCCACGCTGCATCTCTGCAATAAATAATCCCGATAGAATCAGCGCCGCTCCGATATAGCCGCGTACGGAGAGGTGTTCATCGGCAAAGACGTAGGCGAAAGCGGCGGCAAACACAGGCTCCAGTGCAAAAATAAGTCCCGTATGGGTCGGTGTCGTATACTTTTGCGCGATCGATTGAATGATGTAGCCCGCCGCGCTGCACACAACGCTGAGCATCAGGACGGAGATCCAGCCTTCCAGGGTTACAGGGACCTGGGGCGACTCGAACAGGAAAGAGAACAACAAGCCGAGGCCCCCGGCGAACCCCAGCTGCAGAATTCCGAGATTCAGCGGATCGGCAACCTTGGCCGCCGCTCCCGTCACCAGGATATGGACGGCGTACAGCAGTGCGGCAAGGATGCATAATAAATCGCCCGGCTTTACGCTCATGGGCCCGCTGAGTGTCAGCAGCCCGATGCCGGTCATCGTCACGCATGCGCCAGCTATAAGCCTCGCTCCCGGCTTTTGGTTCAGTACAACCACCGACAAGGCGGGAACGAAAATGACCGTTAGACTGGCGAGAAAGCCGGCATGGGATGTTGACGTGCTGCGAAGGCCGAAAATGACGGAGGCGGACACGGCGAACAACAGAAAGCCGAGCACCAAGGAATAACCGAGCGTCCTTTTATCCGCCAGGCGCAGCCGCTTAAACCATATAGCCCCACACAGGATGAAGGCCAGGAGAAACCGAAGGGCGACCAGATTAAACGGTGAGACTGAATTCAATCCGTTCTTCATAAACAGATACGAGGAGCCCCAGCTCAACGTGACAAGCATCATCAGTAAATCGGCGTTTCTTTGTTTCATCGTAACCGGCTCCTTTGGGTTAGTGGAATGTACCAAGGAAATCCACCTTTTGGAAATCGGTGCTGGACACCTCCTTGTTCTAAGGTTAGTATAAAACTGGATTTAGATTAAATAAATTGAATGTGTATAAAGGTATTCTTGAATAAAATTCATCTATGGAGGCGGGATCATTGAGCCTGCTCAAATATGAGGTCTTTCAAACCATTGTTGATTTGGGAAGCCTTGCCCGGGCCGCCGAAACCCTTGGCCTTACCCAGTCCGCAATCAGCCATGCTCTCAGCAGTCTTGAAGACGAGCTCGGCTGCGTCCTGATGATCCGGAACCGGACGGGGGTGCGTTTAACGGCGAATGGCGAGCGTGTATTGAAGCATGTACGGAATATGCTTGGCTGTCACGAACAGCTCAAGCAGGAGGTTGCGGCCATCCATGGAATTGAAGCCGGGATGATCCGGATCGGCACCTTCTCCAGCATCTCCATCAATTGGCTGCCGGGAATCATGCGCCGCTTTCGGGAGGAGCATCCCCGGATTGAAATCAGGCTCGTGAACGGCGATTTTGAGGAGATCGAGGATGGGCTTAAGAACGGCACGATCGATCTCGGCTTCATGTCCCTCCCCGCTTTGGGCAATTTTGAGATCATACCGCTTAGAGAGGACCGGATGGTGTGTATCGTACCGGAGGAGCATCAACTTAGCGGAATGGAACGGATTACGTTCGCCCAGATGGAGCAGGAATCTTTTATCATGCCTACCCCAGGCTGTGATCAAGACGTCAGGCGCGTGCTCCAGAAGCTTCCCTGCCAGCCCCGCGTGCAATTCCTCGCCGGCGATGATTACGCCATTATTGCCATGGTCGAGAACGGACTGGGGATCAGCATTATCTCCGAGATGATCCTGAAGAGCCGCGGCTCCCGGGTCGCCATGCTGGAATTGGAAATACCCTGCTCCCGGTCGCTTGGAATCGTTGTTCCTTCACGGAAGCAAGCTTCACCGGCAGCCCATAAATTCATCGAGCTTGCGCGGCGTTGGGTAGAGGAGTGGAGACTGCCCTCATGATGAGCGGTCCGCTTCGCATATTCATGCAGCACGTCCCATCCTTTGGTAGGGGAAGTTCTCCGTCCAGAGGCTGAGAATCAAACCCGCCGTCCGACGGTTTTAAGCCTGCCGGAAAGAAACTAAACTGAATCATGAGAAAAGCTGATCATACATACCAAGAAACAAACAGCAAGAGCATCACCAATACTGGGGAGTGGAAGGAGAAATTAATAATGACATGGTTGACAAAATGGGCGTTCGGCAATAAAGCAGCCGCAGGGCTGCTAATTGTGATGGCGCTCGTCGTGGGAGTGATGAGCTACAGCTCATTGCCGATGGAGTTCATGCCGGAGGCGGATAATCCGCAGGTGACGATAACGGCGCTCGGTCCCGGACAGGATGCGCATTCGATGGAAGAGAAGGTAACCAAGCCGATCGAAGCGGCCGTGTCCACGGTTAAAGGCAAGACGGGCATGACGTCTACCTCGGGAGACAGCTTTACAAAAGTGGACCTTAATTTCGATTCCAAGACAAATATGAAGGATGCCGCGCAGGAAGTGCAGAAAGCAGTCGATTCGCTGCAATTCCCGCAAGGGGTGATGAAGCCGTTCGTGCTGCAGTTGAATACCTCGATGATTCCGGTCTCCCAGGTTACGCTCGCGTTCGATCAGGGAATCACCAAAGAGAATCTGAAACTTGCGGAGACTACGATTATTCCCGAGCTTCAAAAGATCGAGGGAGTTGCAAATGTCGCGTTGTACGGTAAGACCGCGCCTCAGGTGACGGTGAAGCTGGACCCCCGTCTGATGGCGGAGAAGAAAGTATCCGTCCAGCAAATTACCGGCCTGCTTCAGGGCCGAACCGTGTCGGCATCCATCGGGGAGCAGACGCTTGGCGGCCAGACGGGAAGCGTCAGCGTCGTATCCTCTATTGATAGTATCGATACCTTGAAGAAGCTGCCGGTCTCTCCCGGAGTAACGCTGCAGGATATTGCGACGGTTCAGGAGAAGAGCGATCAGGAAAGCGTCAGCCGCTCGAACGGCAAGGATGTGCTGTTTGCGGTTGTGACGAAGGAGGCCAATGCCAACGCGGTCGCCGTAGGCAATAAGGTTAGGGATGCGGTGGACAGCATCAATAAGGATGTGAAGGGAACCGAAGCCGCGGTCGTATTCAGCACCTCGGATATGGTCGTCGATTCCGTAAACAGCATGATGCGGGAAGTGCTATTAGGCGCCTTGTTTGCCACGATCGTCATTCTGCTGTTCCTGCGCAATCTGCGGGCAACGCTCGTGACGGCCGTTTCCATTCCGCTGTCGCTGGCCGTTACGCTATACCTGCTCGATATCTCGGGAATTACCCTGAACATTATTACGCTTGGCGGGGTAGCCGTTGCGGTCGGCCGTCTGGTCGACGACAGCATTGTCGTGATCGAGAACATTTACCGCAGATTGCAGAAAGAGTCCTTCTCCGTTGACATGATGATCAGTGCGACCAAAGAGGTGGCTCGGGCGATTACGTCCTCGACGGTTGCGACCGTTGCCGTCTTCCTGCCGATGGGCCTGCTGCGCGGCGGTCTGCAGGCGTTCCTGCTGCCTTTTGCACTAACGGTTACGTATTCGCTGCTGACATCGCTTGTGGTCGCATTGACTGTCGTTCCACTCCTCAGCTCTGTGCTACTGCGGAACACCTCGATGAAAGAGCACGATCCGTCCAAGGGCTTCCAGCGCTTCCTGAAGTGGAACCTGAACCATAAGTGGGTGTCGCTGTCGCTGGGACTGATTATTCTGGTGTCTTCCATCGCTGCTTATATGAACATGCCGAAGGGCGCTCTTGACGCTTCCGATGCAAGCTTTGTATCGGTGGAGATGAAATATCCGAATGACACACCGGTGGCCGAGGTGCTTGATCAGGGCAAGCGTCTGGAGCAGGATCTGATGAAGCTGCCTCAAGCAGAGACAGTGCTCATGCAGTCCGGGAACAGCGCCGATTCCGCTAAATGGGGCAGCGTATCCTCGGCTACCGTAGTCAACTTTACCGTGGCTTTGAAGAAAAATGTTGACGGCCAGGCGTTCATTGATGCGGTCCGCGGCATGCAAAAAACATTTGATGGTGCTACGCTGACAGCCAACGAGGCGAGCATCATGGGCTCGGCTACGACGAGCGAGTACGTTGATATCGCCGGCGAAGATCTGTCCAAGGTTACTGCGGCGGCGGGTCAGGTTATGGATAAGGTCAAGACCATTGACGGCATTCAAAAAATCTCCAGCAATATGGAGGATACGAAGCCGGTCTTTGCCTTCAACGTGAATCCGGCGCAAGTCAACGCACAGGAAATTTCGATGCAGCTCGCTGCTGTGCTGAATCCGATCCCGATTGGGGAGATGCAGCTGAACGGCTCTCCGGCATCGGTTGTACTGTCGCCTCTGGCCGAGCCGAAGTCTCAGGCGGACCTGCAGAATATTACGCTGATGACTTCCACCGGTCCGAAGCCGCTGTCGCAGCTGGCCAGCCTGGAGGTTCGGGAAGAACCGGCCATGCTGTACCGCAAAGAAGGCAAGCCTTACGTTCGCATTACGGCTGAAGTTGATCCGAAGAAGGTATCCGAAATCGGGGCCTCGATCAAAAAAGAAACCGACAGCGTCAAGCTGCCGGAAGGCGTAACCATCATCTCGGGCGGCGCCTCCGCCGACCAGGCGGGCGATTTCAAAGACCTCGGGATGACGGCGCTCATTTCAATCGGTCTCGTCTACCTGATTATGGTGATCACCTTCAAGACGCTTCGCGCTCCGCTGGCGATCATGTTCTCGCTGCCGCTCGCGGCCATCGGCGCCGTCGTCGGTCTGCTGGTATCGGGAGTGACCCCCGATTTCACCGCCGTATTCGGCGCGCTGATGCTGATCGGTATTGTGGTCACGAACGCGATTGTGCTGATTGACCGCGTCAAGCAGAATGAAGCGCACATGAGCATCCGTGATGCGATTCTCGAAGCGGCGGGAACGCGGATGCGGCCGATTCTGATGACGGCCATCGCGACGATCTGCGCGATGCTGCCGCTGCTGTTCGGCCATTCTGAGCAGGGCAGCATCGTCTCGCAAAGTCTGGCCATCGTGGTCGTCGGCGGCTTGACCGCAGCCACGGTGCTTACACTGATTATCGTGCCTGCCGTTTACGAGCTGTTCTACTTCCGCAAGTCGGCGAAGCAGCGCAAAAAAGCGCTGAAACCGGCGGCTTATCCAGCGGCAGGCACGAATTAACCGGACCTGTAACGGACCTTTTAAATAACCGCCTCACGGGACCTTGCCGAACCGGCATCCTGTGTCAGGGCGGAAGAAATGAATTGCGGAGCGGGGATTCCCTGGTATTTTACCGGGAGAAGCCCCGCTCTATTTTTACGCAAAAAAATACCCTCATGCACATGAGGGGGAACTGCCGGACACCCGGCATATTCAGCAAGTTTCTGTCGATTTGGAAAAGAACAGTCCGGAGCATTCCCAGCCAGCCAACAACCGCTCCACTTCTTTCGCGGCAAGTGGTTTGCTGAACAGATAACCCTGGATTTTGTCGCAGCCCTGCTCCTGCAAATAGGCCAGCTGCTCCGCTCTTTCTACGCCCTCCGCAATGACGCACATGTTCATCCGTTTGCCGATCATCAACATTTGTTCGAGCAGTATTGCCTGATTCGTTTCCGCCGGAATGGAGTCGATAAAGGACTTGTCGATTTTTAATGTGGAGATCGGCAGATGGGTCAGATAGCTTAAAGAAGAATACCCGGTCCCGAAATCATCCAGCGCAATTTTGATGTTTTTTTCTCTCAGTTCGTTCAGTTTGGTGCCGACATGCTCATACGATTGGATCAATATGGACTCCGTGATCTCCAGTTCCAGATAATCGGGCTCAAGCCCGGAGGAATGCAGCGTGTCCAGGACAACCTCATTAAAATCGGTTTGCAGCAACTGCAGCATCGAAATGTTGATGGACATGGTCAAATGTTCGAAGCCCTGCTCATGAAGCTTCTTCAAAAATGCGCAGGCTTTGCGCAGAACCCAGCTTCCCAAAGGAATAATCAAATGCGAATCCTCGGCTACTTTGATAAATTTAAATGGAGAGACAGGTCCCAGTTCGGGGCTGTTCCAGCGTAGGAGTGCTTCCAGACCGGTCACCTTGTTCAGTGCCAGATCCACCTGGGGCTGATAATAGAGGTCGAACTCATTCCGTTCCATCGCGGTGTATAGCTGCTTCTCAATGTTCATTCGTTCGGCAAATGTATCATTCAGGGGGTTATCGAACACGATAAAGTTGCCTTTGCCCGCTTCTTTTGCCTTGTACATGGCGATGTCCGCCCGCTTGACCAGCTCCATAATATCGCTGCCATGATCGGGATAGAGGCTGATTCCAACACTGGTGCTGATGTGAACCAGACTGTTGTCGATATCGACGGCCTCTTTAAGTCCGGCCAGAATGCGGGACGCCATCATACCAGCCTCTCCCTTGTCCGTCAGGGAATGGAGAAGAATAATAAATTCATCGCCTCCGAACCGGTATATAACCCCGTGATCTCCCACGATGGACAGCAGCTTCTTGCTGGCTTCTACAATGAGACGGTCTCCGAAGCCATGGCCCATCGTATCGTTGATATACTTAAAGTTGTCGATATCCACGAACATTAAGGCCGCACTGCCTCTGGAGCCTGCGAGAAGATTTGCCCCGTTCTCGTACAAATTCAGTTTGTTGGGAAGATCTGTCAGCAGGTCGTGGTAGGCCAGATGCTGCATTTTCTCTTCACTATCGCTCAGCTTGCGCTGATTCTCGATCAACTGATCATACTGCTGCCGCAGCTCCTCTTCGGTAGCCGTGATCTCCTCGTATGCGGATTCCAGATTCTCATGGGTGTTCATCAGATTTTTATAGGATACCTCTAAATCTTCTTCCACCTTCCGAATTCGCTTAAGCGTTTCAAGAATGAGCACAAAGATCAAAAGTGCCGTCATAAAAACGAAGAACCATCCCTTGACCATATTGATTGTGGCGATCAAATCGGCATTGCTGGTGAGGGCGGAAACGGCCTTGTCGGTCAGCAGAATCCATAAACATCCGATAATAAAATAAATACCTGCAATTCTCGAGGCTCCCCATAGAGGACTGAAGCTTTGGGTGTTCAGATGCTGCGGACGGATTTCTTCGTAGGAGCTTCTCCTGAGCCAGGTGGAGTTGTGGGTGCCTTTATTGTTGTTTTTTCGCAGCATTATGCCCTCCGTATTCATCTATATCAACGTTATTAATGCCTTTTAAAATTCGATGTTATCATTCAAAATCCTCTATTTTCCATTAATATTTTCATAAATTTGCATACATAAATCAAGTGAATATTATCGGAAATTGTCCGTATGCGCGACATCGAACGGTCACGGCCGGCTGCCTTGCCGGCACCTCCCTGTAAACGCAAAAAAGGACAGGCGAAAGGAGATCTGCACCCAAGGCGCTTCATCTTCCTTTGCTCTGTCCCTTCTTGCTAAAAGCTGCTAAGAATGGGCGCCGGTCTCGGTCAGAAACTGCTCAATTTCCTCCAGGTAACGATCCGGCGCGTCAAAATGAATAGTGTGCCCGGCGTCCAAATGGACGAGTTTCGTGTTCGGCCTTCTTCGCGCCATTTCTTCCGCCTGCCCGTAAGACAGGCAGTTGCTTCGCATACCATGAAGCAGTAGGGCGGGACAATCAGTCGCGAGCCAGTCGTCCCAGTGGTTGCCGTTCAGCTTCCGCTGGGAGCGAATCATATCCTCAGGGACAAATGGCAGCCCCCATCCGTCCTCATACTGCCGCATCGAGTAAGCGAAAGCCGGACCCAGACGCCCAAGAACGGCAATCAGCGCTTCCCTGGTCGGCATGCGCCGCGGCCACTCGGCCGCAAAGCCCAGATCGTCGTCCACGGCCGCGCCGATATCTTCAATAATAAGCGCCCGTACCCGTTCCGGCCGGCGGGCGGCAAGCCGGTAAGCGACGACGCCGCCAAGAGAGTGCCCGAGCAATACGGCATGATCGATGCCGAGATGATCGAGCAGCGCCAGCGCATCGGCGACATAGCGATCGTTATCAAAGCTTGCGGGACGGCCGGATTCGCCATGCCCCCGCTGATCCAGCGCGATGACCCGGTATTCGCGGGCGAATCTTTCGGCAAGGTGCCGGGCGAACAATCCCTCGTTCATATGGCCGTGCAGAGCCACCAGCGGAGGTCCCCCGCCGCCAAAATCGATATACGACAAAACCGTGTCCGGACCTTCAAAGGATTTTCGATGATAGCTTACGGAATCATGGTTGTTTGGTATAGGATCGGTCATCTATTTTTTCCTCCATTATAAGAGTCAGCTTCCCGGACCGTCGTTCAGTACAGATCAAACATGTTCACTTCATAGCCCAGTTCCTTCAGGTAATTGAAGAGCTGCGCGCGGTGATGCTGGGCATGGGTGACGATTTCAATCAGCCATTTCGCCTGCACCGACCCCTGTTCCAAATAAAAAGGCTTGGTGGCTTTGTGAAGAAAATCCTCTTCGCTCAAACCCTCCATGTAGGCCTTCAAGTCCTGAAAGCCTTTGTCCATCCACGCCGACAGTTTCTCCGCAGTCCGGGCTTCGTTAATCTCTTCTTCCGTCCGGCGGATGTCGGGCTGTCCTTGCTCCTGCAGGATCAGCAGATCAACTGAGGGAACGGAGACGAGATGCTGCGCCAGCTCCAGCAGGGAGCGCATATTTTCTCGGGGGCGGTAGTCCCAGTGTTCGGGAGAGATTTTGGCAATTAGCTTGGAAGAGGTTCGAACGATATGCTCCAGTTCATGCAGGAGAAGACCTTTCATTTCAATTATGGCTTGCATTAAACTCACACCTTTCGGATTT
Source organism: Paenibacillus sabinae T27 (assembly GCF_000612505.1). Taxonomy (NCBI): domain Bacteria; kingdom Bacillati; phylum Bacillota; class Bacilli; order Caryophanales; family Paenibacillaceae; genus Paenibacillus; species Paenibacillus sabinae. The sequence continues at coordinate 4,795,480 of NZ_CP004078.1, read as the reverse complement.
ATGGATTTGGCCGGCGGCATGCGGCGCTCTTGGGTTCGGTTCTCATTGTAGACTATAATAGTGACAAGTATTGTCATAAAATAATCGGAAGATTCCCCCCCAATAGAGGAAGGAGGCTCGGCGCCATGTCCCCACGTGATAATCGGGATACTATGCCCAAATCGAAAAGACTGCTGGAGCTGATGCTGACCGTCAACCGAAAGCGGAAATTTACCGTCAAGGAGCTGGCGCAGGAGTTCGGCGTGTCGCCAAGGACGATATTAAGGGATTTGCAGGAGCTTGGAGAGCTGGGCGTTCCCTTGTATTCGGAAGTGGGGCCGCACGGGGGCTATCAGGTGCTGAACGAACGGATTTTGCCACCTATCGCTTTTACCGAGGAGGAAGCGGTCGCTCTATTTTTCGCGTGCCACGCCCTGCGTCATTATTCTTTCATTCCTTTTGAGACAGAGGCGTCATCGGCGCTTGGAAAATTCTATCATTATATGTCCGGCGATGTGCGGGACCGAATCGATCAGATGAAGAACCGGGTGGATTTCGTCATTCCGGTCAGGCAGGCGGAGTCTCCCTTTCTGTCGGCGCTACTTGAAGCGGCCGTGATGCAAAAGGTCTTGCGGATCGGATACAAATCGCAGGAGAACGTTACGGTCCGGGACATTCAGCCGATCGGCATTTATGCCAGCAGCGGCCTGTGGTACTGTCCGGCGTACTGCTTCCTGCGCGGCGGGGTCCGTCTGTTCCGGTGCGACCGGATCATCAGTGTGGAGGAAGGAGACCCCGAAATCAAGCCGCTCGACCTGCGCAGTATTCATTTGGATAACTGGGAGGATTCTTTTTCGGACAAAAGCCGATATGCCCGCTGCCGCGTCCAATTGAGCGAGGAAGGGGTGAGGGTGTGCGAGGCGGAGCTGGGGCGGCGGGGGCTGCTGCAGGTTCGGGAAGACGGCACCGGCTGGATAGACGGAGATATTCCGATTGGAGAAATCCCTTACTTCGCCAGACTGTTCATTGGCCTTGGGAGCGACGCCGAGGTGGCGGAACCGCTGGAGCTGATTGACTGCATGAGGGTGAAGCTGAAGGAGCTGCTGGCCAAGTATGACGCGTAAAGGTAACAAGGCAGGGAGCATAACCCTCTCAGCTACGTAAAAATCCCTCTTGACGCATCCGGTGAAAAAGGCGATCGGATGTTCAAGAGGGACTAAGTTTGTGTTAATGATGTGCGGCAGCCCGCTTAACCACAGGAGCAGTTCAGCACAGGCTTCCGCGCTGCCTGCGTCTCGTCAAGGCGGCTGATTTCCGTAGTATGCGGCGCGTTCAGAACGATTTCTGGCGTCTCCTTCGATTCCTGCACGATCCGGATCATCGTATCGATGAACCCGTCGAGCGTTTCTTTGCTCTCCGTCTCGGTCGGCTCGATCATGATGCACTCCTCGACATTAAGCGGGAAGTAGACGGTCGGCGGATGGTAGCCGAAGTCGAGCAGGCGTTTGGCGACATCGAGCGTGCGGATGCCGTATGGTTTCAGGTTTTTGCCGGACAGGACGAATTCATGCTTGCAGATGCCGGGGTAAGGCACCTCGAAATGCGGCGCGAGGCGGCTCAGCATATAATTGGCGTTCAGCACCGCGTTCTCCGACACCTCGCGCAGTCCGTCCGGACCGTAGGTGCGGATGTACGTGTAGGCGCGAACGAGAATGCCGAAGTTGCCGTAGTATGCCTTCACGCGGCCGATCGACTGCGGTCCGCCTGCTTGAAGCTTGAAGCCGCCGTCCTCTGTTTTGGCCACAGTCGGGCCGGGAAGAAACGGTGCCAGCTTCGCCTTGACGCCTACCGGACCGGCGCCCGGGCCGCCGCCGCCGTGCGGCGTGCTCATCGTCTTGTGCAGGTTGAGATGCACAACGTCGAAGCCCATGTCGCCGGGGCGGGTAATGCCCATGATCGCGTTCGAATTCGCGCCGTCATAGTAGAGCAGGCCGCCCGCTTCGTGCACGATCCGGGCGATCTCCACAATCTGCGTCTCGAACAGGCCGAGCGTGCTCGGGTTGGTCAGCATAAGCGCAGCGGTGTCGCTGCCGACCGCTTGCTTCAGCGCCTCCAGATCGACCATTCCCTGTTCATTGGACGGAATGGTCACTGTCGTCAGCCCGGCCGCCGAAGCGCTGGCCGGGTTCGTGCCGTGCGAGGAGTCCGGAACGATGACCTTGGTCCGGACTTCGCCGCGCGCTTCGTGATAGGCGCGGATCATCATCAGCCCGGTCCATTCGCCGTGCGCGCCGGCGGCGGGCTGGAGCGATACGGCATCCATGCCGGTCAGCGCGGCCAGGTCGCTCTGCAGCGTATGCATCAGCTCCAGCGCGCCCTGGATGCTCTCCTCCGGCTGGTACGGATGGATCTTCGCGAATCCCGGGAAGCGGGCAACATCCTCGTTGATCTTCGGATTATATTTCATCGTACAGGAGCCGAGCGGATAGAAGCCGTTGTCGACGCCGAAGTTGCGGCGGGACAGAGCGGTGTAATGGCGGATGACATCCACCTCGGACACTTCCGGCAGCACCGCCGGTTCGCTCCGCAGCAGCTCGGCGGGAATCAGCGTATCCAGGCCTTCCTCCGCCGGCACATCGCATTCCGGAAGGGAGTAGGCGGCGCGTCCGGGACGGCTTAGTTCAAAGATAAGGCTTTGTTCCGGTTTCATAAACAGCCCTCCAGTGCGCTTGCAAATTCGTCGATTTCACTCTTGCTCCGTTTCTCCGTTACGGCAATCAGCATGTGGCCGGCAAGCTCCGGGTAATCCTTGCCGAGATCGTAACCGCCGAGGAAGCCCTCTTTCAGCAGCTTGGCGTTAACCGCGCCCGGATCGCTGCCCTCCGGCAGCTTCAGCACGAATTCGTTGAAGAACGGGGAGCCGAAGGCAACCTTGACGCCTTGGATAGCTCCAAGCCGGGCGGCGGCGTAATGGCTCTTGCGGATGTTCAGCCCGCCGACCTCGCGGACGCCTTCCTTGCCCATGACGGACAGGTAGACCGACGCGCAGAGCGCGAGCAGCGCCTGGTTGGAGCAGATGTTCGACGTCGCTTTCTCGCGGCGGATATGCTGCTCCCGGGCCTGCAGCGTCAGCACGAAGCCGCGCTTGCCGCTGCGGTCGACCGTCTGGCCAACGATGCGGCCGGGGATGCGGCGCATGAGATGCTCCGCGACCGCGAAGTAGCCGCAGGTCGGCCCCCCGAGCGAGGCATTGATGCCGAGCGGCTGGGCGTCGCCGACGACAATGTCGGCGCCCAGCTTGCCCGGCGTTTCCAGCACGCCGAGGGCAAGGGGATTGGCGCTGACGACGAGCAGCGCCTTGGCGTCATGCGTCAGCTTCTCGATGGCGGCCAGGTTCTCGATGCACCCGAAGAAGTTCGGGTACTGTACCAGCACCGCCGCTGTGTCGCCGTCAATCGCCTGCGCCAGCAGTGCAAGATCGGTGACGCCGTCTGTGCAGCCGACCTCGGCGATTTCAAGGCCGAGTCCGGCGGCGGACGTCTTCAGCACCTGCCGCGCTTCGGGATGAACCGCGCTGCTGACGACGATTTTCTTGCGCTTCGTAGCGCCGGAAGCCAGTACCGCCGCCTCGGACAAGGCCGTCGCGCCGTCGTACATGCTGGCGTTGGCGACCTTCATGCCGGTCAGCTCGCAGATGTACGACTGGAATTCGAAGATCGCCTGCAGCTCGCCCTGGCTGATCTCCGGCTGGTAAGGCGTGTAAGCCGTATAAAATTCCGAACGGGAAATGACATGGTTGATGACGACGGGAACATGGTGATCGTAGAGGCCCGCGCCCAGAAAGCTGATGTGGCTGTCGAAGTCGGCGTTTTTGTCCGAGAGACGTTTCATATGCCGCAGCAGGGCGTATTCGTCCAGCGCTTCGGACATGGGCAACCGGCCTTTGTAGCGCACGGCTTCGGGAATATCGGCGAACAGCTCTTCCACGGACTGAATCCCGATTTCCGCCAGCATTTCGCTGCGGTCCTGCTCGGTCATTGGCAGATAACGATGCTTCATTTTCGGATTCACTCCTTGGGTGATTAATGATGAAGCTGATTAATTATAAAGCTGATTAATGAATAGGTTATGTCCTGCACAGGCAGGTCCTTAACGGCTCTTCTTGTAAAAAGGGGCTTTCACGACGGCGGCTTTAAGCCGCTTGCCGCGAATTTCAACTTCCAGTTCCGTTCCGATTTCGCCGTACCGGGCATCCACCAGGGCAAGCCCCAGGTTCCGCTTCAGCGTCGGCGACTGCGTGCCGGTCGTAATCTCGCCGATCTGCTGGCCGCCCGCATATACCGGATAATGCGACCGGGGAATGCCGCGGTCGATCATTTCAATGCCGACCAGGCGGCGCGGAACGCCCTGCTCCTTCTGGGCCAGCAGCGCCTCGCGGCCGATAAAATCGGCCTTATCCAGCTTCACGAAGAAGCCGAGCCCGGCTTCCAGCGGCGAGATGTCCTGCGACAGCTCCTGGCCGTACAGCGGCAGCTTCGCTTCGAAGCGAAGCGTGTCGCGCGCGCCGAGGCCAGCCGGCATAAGCCCGTGGGCGCTGCCCGCTTCGAGCAGCCCGTTCCACAGCGCCGCCGCAGCGTCAACCGGAGCATACAGCTCGAAGCCGTCCTCGCCGGTATAGCCTGTGCGCGACAGCAGCACTTCCACGCCGCACACGGCTGCCCGTTCCACGAAATGGAACGGCTTCAGATCCGCCAGCGGCACATCGGTGACTTCGCTTATGATCCGCTCGGCATGCGGCCCCTGAACCGCGAGCAGCAGCGTCTCCTCCGAGCGGTCCGTAAGCTCCACGCCGCTCTCCGGCAGATGGTCCTGAAGCCACTGGAAGTCCTTGCCGATGTTGGACGCATTCACGACCAGCATGTAGCGTCCTTCACCCAGACGGTAGACAAGCAGGTCGTCGACCGTGCCGCCATCCGGATAGCAGAGGAGCGAATACTGCGCCTGGCCGTCCGCGAGCCTGCCGACATCGTTGGTCGTCATGCGCTGCAGGTAAGCTTCCGCTCCGCTGCCGGTCACCATAAATTCGCCCATATGCGAGACGTCGAACAAACCCGCACGGCTGCGCACCGCTTCGTGCTCTTTCTGGATGCCGGCGAACTGCACCGGCAGTTCCCAGCCGCCGAAATCAATGCTCCTGGACTCCGGATAAGCGGAGTAGAAGGCGAAAAAAGGCGTTCTTTTCAAAGCGCTCATATCGTCACTCCCCGTGAAATTTTGTAATGCAAGAATTTGGATTTACCCTATATTTTCAAAAGAAACGCGGCAGCGTCCAGCAGGGACCCCGTCCGGCGTTTCTTCGTGCCCCATAAATGTTGAGAGACCTGGCAGAGCACCCGCGCTTGCTGCACCGCCTTAAAATTTCTTTGAGGTAGGGCAGAAAAGGGGCTCATGGTTTCCGTAAAAATGTAGCTTGCCCACTGCCGCCCATTCCAAAACCAGATGCGTGAATCCCATTGGTGACTCTAGTGGCAAGCGCAAAAAAGGACAGCCAAAAGACGAATTGCGCAGCATCTGCACACTCGTTCGTCTTTCGCTCTGTCCTTTGTACCTGAGAGTTACCCCGCTTTCGGACTTCGGCAGTCCGGCAGTTCAGCTTTAGCCGCGGCCGTTCTGACGGCGGTTTGGCTTTGACTTTGAGCAGGTTTCCCCGTTGGTGACCGTTCGCTGCCAGGCGCCCAGTGCTCTCCAGAGATGCGTCCGGCAGAGGTCCTTTTGCCTGAGAGATTCACCTTGGTTCAAGGCTTACTCCTTCGGCGCCGTCTTCGGGGGACGGTCTCTCCCTATACCATCATTCGCTGTTTGTATGTGATTCTTCTCACTCCATTAATACTGGATTCCCCGACCGGTGTCAACCACATTCGATCAAATACCGGGCAAAATTATTTTCCTGTCAGAAATATTGACACCCGATAAGGGCATAACTTAGTCTATAACTAATTTATGACTCCCAATAATGAAAAGAGGCGGCTATCGAAAATGAGTGAAGTGCTAGACAATCTCCGGTACAGCGAAGAGCATGAGTGGGCGCAGCAGGGCGAAGGCCAAATCGTGCGCGTAGGCATCACCGACCATGCCCAGCATCTGCTTGGCGATATCGTATTCGTGGAGTTTCCGGAAATCGGCACGGCGGTGAGCGCCGGCGACAGCGTAGGCAGCATCGAATCGGTCAAGACCGTATCCGAATTATATTCTCCGATTTCGGGAACGGTGACACGGGTCAACGAGGCGCTGGAAGACAGCCCCGAGCTGCTAAACGGGCAGCCGTACGGCGAGGGCTGGATTTACGAGGTGGAGATCGAGGGCGATTACGCTTCCGCGACGGCCGGGCTGCTGGATGCGGCGGCTTATCGTGAGCTGGTTGGGGAGTAGCAGGCCGGTAATCGGTTAACCTGATAATCGGCTAATGCGTTAAAGGGATAGTTCCGTTCGTACTTGGACCGGCATCGGATTTCTAAGTGAACGGGAAAACCTCCGGTTTATTTTTGGGGAAATAGATGATTCGCTCAATAAACGGGAAAACCTCCGGTTTATCCGCTGTTTTTTCTTCATTTCCGGCTAAAGCGCCGAATTTAGAGGGAGATTTTCCAGCTTAATTCGGAAAGAGGTCTCTTTTTTGAAAAATAAGAGGGAGAAATTCCGCTTCGTCTTTTTCGGCTCATTTCGATTTTGGCAGGTAGAGGAGCGAATGCTACTCTGATAAGGATGCCGGAGGCGGAGTTTGAGCCGTACTGCATACGGAATTAATCATGAGAAAAAAACAGCACGGGCGGGCTTGGACACGACGGATTCACCGGACCAAAGCCGGAATTTATGGCGGGCTTTGGACAGCGGCGGATTCGCCGTACCCCGGCCGAAATTCTCAGGCAGGCTTTGGACAGCGGCAAATTTGCCGGACCAAAGCCGGAATTTATGGCGGGCTTGGACAGCGGCGGATTCGCCGTACCCCGGGCGAAATTCACAGGCAGGCTTTGGAGAAGCGGACCGATCCGCCGGACCAAGGCCCGCCTTTTTTGTTTTTTGCAAGGTGGGTGAGGTTGTTTAGCCTTGCGTCTTGCTGATTCCAACCGTTCCGCAGGATGCTACCGAGTCGGAAACCCGGCGATTCCCTCGTAGATCGATGGCGCCAGATGCCAGAAGAAAGGCTCCAGAAACAAGCAGGCTGCCGCAAAAAGAATCCACAGTCCGAGAAGCCGTCCTATCTTCCGGGGCCTCCGGATAGAAGGGGAAAACACCAGCCAGTAAACGGCTGCGGAGTAGAAAGGGAACAGCGAAGTGGTCATCAAGGCGGTGCTCATCGTAAAGGTAATCTCGGCGACAGGGGTTGGAATCATGGCATTCGGATTGTTGACCGGATCGGCAAAATACACCCCCGCGAGAAGAGGCAGCCAGGCGGCCAGCACATGAAGCGGAAACGCCCGGATCTTGCCATCGTTCAGCGCCCGCAGAATCCACCAATACCCGCACCAGACGAGCGCGTACAGAGCGCCAAAGGCCAGCAAATAGCTCCTTATCACCGAAAGTCTCCAGCCTGTCGGCATACCTGAAGGAACATCCCAGAACAGATGCGGAGAGACCCCGAAGAAAAATACAAACCCGCCGAAAATCATTAAAAACATTAGAAAAACGGCATGAAAAGCGAGACTGACCAACGGCAGGCCAACGGTATACAGGGTGGTTCGCCACCGGTTCGGATCGCGTAAAGCGCGGACAAGAGAAGCCATGGCTATCGCAACATCTCCTTTGCTTACTCTTTCCACACAATGTATATTTTTTCCTGTTCAATTACGCATGAATTTCCTGCGAATTTCCCTTGATTCCCTCTGAATCTCCCGGCTTAAAGCCGCTCCCATTCGATATTGCGTATCCGCTCAAAAAGACTTGCCTGCTGCGGTTTCCCAAACGGAAATAGCCGTTATGCAGTTAGTGATGGGGTGATAGTCGGTCTTCGGCGGCGGACTTTTGATGCTGTTGTACTTCCGGTTAGACGCATCCAAAAGCTGATACCACGCTCCATAAGTATGGTCGACGAAATGGGTCCAGCAGTAGCCAAAAATATCCTCGTAAAACTTCCGGTATTCCGGCTGCCCCGTGCCTTCGGCGAGCAGGGCGGCAGCGCCAATCGTCTCGGCCATGACCCAGTACCGCTTATCCGAATCGATGATTCGTCCGTCCTCAGGAGACATTGAGTAAAAAATACCGCCATGCTGCCGGTCCAGCCCTTTATCCACCGCCTCCCGGAACAACCGCTCCGCCTGCGGCACAAGCCATGCTTGCGGACACACCCGGTTAAGCAATAGAAGCAGCTTGGCCCACTCGATGGAGTGGCCGAAAATATAGCCGTAAGGCCGGAATTCGTCCTTATTATTGCCCTTGTTGTAATTCCAGTCGATTCCCCAGTCGGCTGTGTAGTGCTCCCAGATCAGCTGGCCCGATAACGGAAGCAGCTTGAACATGACGGAATGCGCGAGCGTATAGGCACGATCGAGATAGCGCTTTTCGCCGGTAGCCTCGTAAGCCGCCATCATCGCTTCGGTTAGATGCATGTTTGCATTTTGTCCGCGATAGGGAGACACATCAGACCAGTCTCGGGACGCTTCATCAGCGTACAGACCGTCCTGTTCATTCCAGAAATGCTTCTCCAGCACCTCGTAGACTTCGCCGATCACCGCCCTAGCTGTGGGGATTCCCGCTTTAAGAGCGGTAGAGGCTGCCAATAAGGCAAACGCGTTGCCGTAGGCAAGCTTTCTTTTGTCAACCGGATTCCGGCCCTTCAGCGTCCAAAAATACCCTCCATGCTCATGATCCCATTGGCACTCCCGAAGAAAGCGCAGTCCGTGCTCCACAGCCCCGCGATACTTCTCAGGCCCTCCAACGAGCAGAGCCGCGCTGAACGTATAAATAAACCGCGTCATTCCAACGAGGTGTTTCGTCTCGTAATCGCATACGGTCCCGTCGTCCAGAAAGCAGTTGATGTAACCGCCGTTGACATGGTCGATGCAGCGGGGAGCGTAAAAACGAACCGTGTCCAGAATATGCCGTTTCAAAAATGAAGGATCGGCGAAATCGGGACGGGTGATTGGCGAATCGTTCATAGATAATCCCTCTTTTTTAATAATTTAAAAGCTTAGAGCTTATTGCCGTTCCTTCTTCTTAAAGTTATTAATGATTAAAGTTGTTAATAATTGTATATGCATATTGTGGCTAGGCTTAGTCTTTATGATACTTAACGCAATTAAGTAAGGAGGTAAACTTGGCGGCGCCATTAACGTCCTTGAGTCCGGTCGGGCAGGAGAACCTGTGTATAAAAAAGCAGCACGAAAAAGCCGATTTTAGCGAACGGCAAGTGAGTATGCCGCTGAAAATCCGCCTTGCAGGCTTATTCGTTTTTTGCTGCTTCAGTCATAGTTGGCTGTTCCCGGCAGGCATCGTCCTACACCGGGTTCAGCAGGGAGGCTGCGCTATGCGTCGGGGCATTTGGTGCGTTCGGTTCAAAGACGCTTTTGGCTGTCAAAGCCGTTCACTCTTCCTGCAGCTGCCGCAGGACGATAATCTCCACCCGGCGGTTCTTCTGGCGTCCGCTCTCCATGGTGTTGTCTGCGGCGGGACGCGTGTCGGCGTAACCCGCATACTGGAACTGGCCGGGGCTCAGGCTTTCCTCATCCAGAAAAAAACGCAGGACGGACAGCGCGCGCGCTCCCGACAGCTCCCAATTGTCCTTATAACGGGAGGAGGGAAGCACCGGTGTGTTGTCGGTATGACCCTCGATGCTGACCGTCGCGCCGATGCCGCGGAACAAGCCGGACAGCTGGCGCAGCGCGGGGAACGCGGCGGGCTTCAGATCCGCCTTCCCGACGTCGAACAGGAAACGGTCGCTGAGGGTGATGGCGATGCCCTGCGGCTTGTCTGCGACAAAAATCTGGTCGCCAAGCTGATTGTCCTTCACGTATCTTGTGATCACGTTCATCAGTTCGGCCAGCTTCGCTTCCTGCCGGCGGAAGGCCAGCTCTCGGGGCGACGGCGACGCCTCCGCGCTAGGTGTCGCTCCGACCTGACCGCTTCCGTCTCCCGTTCCGGCTGATGCTCCGGCGCTTGATGCGGGCGAGGGGGAGGAGAGGCCAGTGGAGCCGCTGCCGGTGCTGTTCTGCCCGTTTTTCAGGCCGTTCCCGCCGTTCAGCACCCCGCTTCCGCCGTCCAGGATGCCGCTTCCGGTCTGGAACGAACGCTGAAGCGAGGCGATTACGCTGCCGTATTTTTCCTGATCGAGACTGCTCATGGCATATAAAACAACAAAAAAGATCAGCAGCAGCGTAATCAGATCGGCGTAGGTAATCATCCAGCGGTCCCTATGCTCCCGGCTCTCCCGCCGGCGAATCCGCTGTCCCCGCTGCCTCATGGCTGGACTCCAACTGTGGCGTTCTCAGCCGTTCCGTCCTGAAGGAAGGATGCCAGCTTTTTGCGCACGAGCAGGGGGTGATCGCCGTTTTGCACCGACAGAATGCCTACCAGGAGCATCTCCATGCCGTGCAGCCGAAGCTGGCTCCGCGCCTTGATCTTGGAGGCAATGGGCAGGAGGAGCAGGTTGGCGCTGGCGACCCCGTAGAGCGTTGCGGTGAATGCCACGGCGATCGAAGGGCCGAGATGCGAAGGATCGGTGAGGTTGCCGAGAACGCGGATAAGCCCCATGACGGTTCCGATAATGCCCATGGTGGGCGCGTAGCCGCCTGCGGCCTCGAATATTTTGGCATAGCGTTCAGCTTTAAGCTCCGCCGCGTCCATCTCGAGCTCCAGGATTTGACGAACCTGACCGGGGTCCGTGCCGTCCACGATAAGCTGCAGACCTTCGCGTGTAAAGGGATCGGGATGCGCCTCGGCCCGGGACTCGAGTGACAAGACGCCGCTTCGGCGGGAGATCTGGGCCATTTCCACCAGCTCTTCAGCCTGCTCGTCAAGGCGGGTCCGGCTCAGGCCGAAGGCCATCTTCACCGCTGCCGGAACGTCCCGCAGCGTGCGGGCGGGAAAGCTGATCATGACCGCGGCAATCGTGCCTCCGAACACAATCAGGGCGGCGTTCCATTGCAGGAGGCCTGACACGCGTCCCCCTTCCCAGAAAAATCCGCCGATCAGGGCGGCGAGCCCGGCAATGATACCGATTATTGAGGTTATATCCATCGGGTAAACTCCTTAATTGTTCTATATAATTAGGTTTGCATGAATGCGGCAGGACATGTATAATTGACGGGAACAAGTATTCTTATATTCCTTTTTTTCACTTTCGTATGAAGAACGGTATTTGAGATAAGAATGGTTTAATATATTCATATATTTTAGACGATTAAGGGGGAGACGGGCAAATGAATGATATTGTCGTCAGTACGAAGACTTTCCAGTTGGAGTCCGAGTACACACCCCAGGGCGATCAGCCCCGCGCCATCGGAGAATTGGTGGAAGGCCTAAGCGCGGGCATGAAGCACCAGACCCTGCTGGGAGCGACGGGTACGGGCAAGACGTTTACCATTGCGCAGATGATCGCCAAGGTGAACCGGCCTACGCTGGTCATTGCGCATAACAAGACGCTAGCGGCTCAGCTGGCGAGTGAATTCAAGGAGTTTTTTCCGCAGAACTCGGTCGATTATTTCGTGAGTTATTACGACTACTACCAGCCGGAGGCCTATATCCCGTCTTCGGATACTTATATTGAGAAGGATTCCAGCATCAATGAGGAGATCGACAAGCTCCGCCACTCCGCTACGAGTTCGCTGTTCGAACGAAGGGATGTCATTATCGTTGCGAGCGTGTCCTGCATTTACGGCCTCGGTTCGCCGCAGGAGTACGGCAGTCTGCTGCTGTCGCTTCGGGTGGGGATGGAGAAGCCGCGGAATCAGATCTTAAGCCGGCTGGTGGATATCCAGTATCAGCGGAACGACATCAATTTCGTGCGCGGCACGTTTCGGGTGCGCGGCGACGTGGTCGAGATTTTTCCCGCTTCGCAAGGGGAGCATGCGATTCGCGTCGAGCTGTTCGGCGACGAAATCGAGCGGATTACCGAGATCGATGTGCTTACCGGGGAGCTGATCGGGGAGCGGGAGCATGTCGCCATTTTTCCGGCTTCCCACTTTGTTACGCAGGAAGAGACGATGCGCCTTGCTCTGGTCAACATCGAGAGGGAGCTGGAAGAACGTCTGGCCGTACTGCGTGACGCCGGCAAGCTGCTGGAAGCGCAGCGGCTGGAGCAGCGGACCCGCTACGACATTGAGATGATGAAGGAGGTCGGTTTCTGCTCCGGCATCGAGAACTATTCCGGACCGCTGACCTTTCGCGAGCGCGGGGCGACTCCTTATACGCTGCTGGATTATTTCCCGGACGACATGCTGATCGTCATCGACGAGTCGCATGTGACGCTTCCGCAAATCCGGGCGATGTATAACGGTGACCAGGCACGCAAGACCGTGCTGGTAGAGCACGGCTTCCGTCTGCCGTCCGCCCTCGACAACCGGCCGCTGAGATTCGAGGAATTCGAGGAGAAGGTCAAGCAGATCGTCTACGTCTCGGCTACGCCCGGTCCATACGAACTGGAGAAATGCGACACGATGGTGGAGCAGATTATCCGGCCGACCGGCCTGCTCGACCCTATCATCGAGGTGCGTCCGACGGAAGGGCAGATCGACGATCTGATCGGTGAAATCCGCGAGCGGCTTGACCGCGACGAGCGCGTGCTGATTACGACGCTGACGAAGAAGATGTCGGAAGACCTCACCGATTACCTGAAAGAAATCGGGATCAAGGTGCGATATCTGCATTCCGACATCAAGACACTGGAGCGGATCGCGATTCTGCGCGACCTGCGGCTCGGTACGTTTCACGTTCTCGTGGGTATTAACTTGTTAAGAGAAGGACTGGATCTTCCGGAGGTCTCGCTGGTCGCCATCCTCGACGCCGACAAGGAAGGCTTCCTGCGCTCCGAGCGATCGCTGATCCAGACGATCGGACGCGCCGCCCGCAACTCGGAAGGCAAGGTGCTCATGTACGGCGACCATATCACGGAGTCCATGGACAAAGCGATTACCGAGACCCAGCGGCGCCGGTCCATCCAGATCGCCTATAACGAGCAGCACGGCATTACGCCGCAGACGATCCGCAAGAGAGTGCGGGACGTTATCGAGGCGACGAAGGTTGCCGAATCCAAGGCGGACTACCTGACCGGCGCAGGCGGCAAGATGAGCAAGAAAGAACGTCAGAGCTTGATGCAGCGGCTTGAAGCTGAAATGAAGGAAGCAGCGAAGAACCTCCAGTTCGAGCGCGCCGCCGAGCTGCGCGACGCCTTGCTGGAGCTGCGGGCCGAGTAAACACAAGAGAAGCCTGGCATCACGATAGCATGTGCATTTTCTCGAACGGCGCTAATCCTTAGGCCGTTCTTCGTGCTTTTTGCCGTGGCGCAAAGATTCGAGCAGGGCTGAAGCGTATCCCGCAGGGAGAGCGGTCCAAGCAGGTTGATGGCAGTAAACGCTCGAACCGCTAACGTAAAACGAATCCTGCAGGAAGAGCAGTCCTTGCAGGCAGTGGAAATAAACGCTCGAACCGCTAACGTAAAGCGAATCCTGCAGGGAGAGCGATCCTTGCAGGCAGTGGAAATAAACGCTCGAACCGCTAACGAAAAGCGTATCCCGTAGGGAGAGCGGTCCTTGCAGTCAGTCGCACTAAACCCACTCACTCTCGCGAGCGCAAACGTTCGAGCGGTCCCGCAGGGATAAGCGGCTTCCCGCACAGAAGCATCTAAAAAGAGCCAACCTCCCTCCCCCGTCAAACTTTGCGGGTGTCCAGAGGGCGGAGCCCTTGGGGCCCTCCCTCTAGGAGGGTTTGGGAGGGCAAGCACCACATATTAAGGAGGACATACCGTTGGCGAACGAAAACATAGTCATCAAAGGCGCGAGGGCGCATAACCTCAAAAATATTGACGTGACGATACCGCGCGACCGGTTTGTCGTCCTGACGGGTCTGAGCGGCTCCGGCAAGTCGTCGCTGGCCTTCGATACCATCTATGCCGAAGGGCAGCGCCGGTATGTGGAGTCGCTGTCGGCTTACGCGCGCCAGTTCCTCGGCCAAATGGAGAAGCCGGATGTCGATTCCATCGACGGCTTGTCCCCGGCTATTTCCATCGACCAGAAGACGACGAGCCGCAACCCGCGTTCCACCGTGGGGACGGTGACGGAAATTTACGATTATCTGCGGCTATTGTTCGCACGGGTCGGACATCCTCACTGCCCGGACCACGGCATAGAGATCACGTCACAGACGGTGGAGCAGATGGTCGACCGGATCATGCAGTATCCGGAGAAGACAAGATTGCAGATTCTCGCCCCGGTCATTTCGGGCCGCAAAGGCGAACACAAGAGCCTGTTTGCGGACATTTCGAAGCAGGGCTTCGTACGCGTACGTGTGGACGGCGAGCTGCGTGATTTATCCGAGGATATCGAGCTTGAGAAGAACAAGAAGCATACGATCGAGGTTGTGGTTGACCGGATCGTTATCAAGGATGATATTGAATCGCGGCTTTCGGATTCGATTGAGACGGCCCTGAAGCTATCAGGCGGGAAAATCCTCGTCGACATCATCGGACAGGAGGAGCTGTTGTTCAGCTCCAACTTTGCCTGCCCGATCTGCGGCTTTAGCATGGAAGAGCTGGCCCCTCGCATGTTCTCCTTTAACAGTCCATTTGGGGCTTGCCCGGAATGCGACGGGCTCGGAGCGCAAATGGTCGTCGATCCCGATCTGCTTGTACCGGAACCGGAGAAATCGATTGAAGACGGCGCTTTTTTGGCTTGGACCGGCAGCACGTCGAACTATTACCCGCAGTTTCTGAAATCGGTCTGCGAGCATTTTCATATTCCCCAGGATGTCCCGGTCAGCGAGCTGTCGCCTGAGCATATGAACAAGCTGCTGAACGGCACGGGCAGCGAGAAGATCCGCTTCCGCTATGAGAACGACTTCGGGCAGCGGAAGGAGGCGCTCGTTCCCTTCGAAGGCATTATCCCGAACCTTCAGCGCCGCTACCGGGAGACCGCATCAGATGGCATCCGGGAATTTATCGAAGGCTTTATGAGCGCCAAGCCATGCCCCGTATGCAAAGGTAAACGGCTGAAACGTGAAATCCTGGGCGTGACGGTGGGCGGCAAGAACATCGCCGACGTCACCGATCTGTCGATCGGGGATGGCCAGCGCTTCTTCGGCGAACTTTCGCTAAACGAGAAAGAAGCGGCTATCGCCAATCTTATCCTCAAGGAAATCAGCAGCCGTCTCGGGTTCCTCGTCAATGTCGGCCTCGATTATTTAACGCTCAGCCGTTCGGCCGGTACGCTGTCCGGCGGGGAGGCCCAGCGTATCCGGCTGGCGACACAGATCGGCTCCAGCCTCATGGGCGTGCTGTATATCCTGGACGAGCCGAGCATCGGCCTGCACCAGAGGGACAATGACCGGCTGATCTCGACGCTCGCGCATATGCGTGATCTCGGCAACACGCTGATCGTCGTCGAGCATGACGAGGATACGATGCTGGCGTCGGATTATATCATCGACATCGGCCCGGGAGCGGGCATCCACGGCGGCCGGGTGATCGCCCAGGGAACGCCGGAGGAAATCATGAACGATCCGAACTCGCTGACCGGCGAGTATCTCAGCGGACGCAAGTTCATTCCGGTTACCTCCAAGCGGCGCGAGACCGACGGGCGCTGGCTGGAAATCCGGGGCGCGAAGGAAAACAACCTCAAAAATGTGAACGTCAAAATTCCGCTCGGCGTCTTCACGGCGGTAACGGGCGTGTCCGGCTCCGGCAAGTCGTCGCTGGTCAACGAAATTCTGTACAAGAGTCTGGCCAGGGAGCTGAACAAAGCGGTTAAGGTGCGTCCGGGCCAGCATAAAGAAATTCGCGGCCTGGACCTGCTGGACAAGGTCATCGATATCGACCAATCACCGATCGGGCGTACGCCGAGATCCAATCCGGCAACGTATACCGGGGTGTTCGACGATATCCGCGACTTGTTTGCCAAGACGAATGAAGCGAAGATCAGAGGCTATCAAAAGGGCCGCTTCAGCTTCAACGTCAAAGGCGGCCGCTGCGAAGCCTGCCGGGGCGATGGCATTATCAAGATCGAGATGCACTTCCTGCCGGACGTCTATGTTCCATGCGAAGTCTGCAAGGGCAAACGTTACAACCGCGAAACGCTGGAAGTTAAGTACAAAGGGAAGAACATTTCTGATGTGCTGGAGATGACGGTGGAGGACGGAACGGAATTTTTCCAGAACATACCGAAGATTCACCGCAAGCTGCAGACGCTTCTGGATGTCGGCCTCGGCTATATCAAGCTTGGCCAGCCGGGAACAACCCTTTCCGGCGGGGAAGCCCAGCGTGTAAAGCTCGCGTCTGAGCTGTACCGCCGGAGCACGGGCAAGACGCTGTACATTCTGGACGAGCCGACGACCGGACTGCATGTCGACGATATCGGCCGTCTTCTGGAAGTGCTGCACCGCCTGGTCGAATCGGGCGAGTCTGTGCTTGTCATTGAGCATAATCTGGACGTCATCAAGACGGCGGATCATATCATCGACATGGGGCCGGAAGGCGGAAGCGGCGGCGGAACGGTTGTGGCAACCGGGACGCCGGAGAAAATCATCGAGGTGCCGGAATCGTACACCGGGAAGTATTTGAAGCCGATTTTGCATCGTGATCGGGAACGTACGGAGGCGCTGACGCTCCAGGCGGCGGAAGCGAACTAAGCATACGAGGGTTTCAAATAAGAAAACAGAGGCTGTCCCCGGAGTGTGCGGATTAACTGGGAACAGCGCAAAAATGACCTCAACCCCACGAGACTGTGGAGGTTGAGGTCATTTGTTTGTAGCCCAAGTATTAATCCATCAAGAGGCTGGAGCGGCCAGGATGGAGCTAAGCTTGTCCTGGAAGGCCGGCAGGCCAACCCGTTCAGCGAAAGCATGGAAACCTTCGCCGGCAGCGCGCTCACTCTTGTAGAACAGCAGAAGCTGCTCAATCACGCCCGCCACTTCGTCCGCCTTGACGCGCCCTTTAAGCGGCTGTGCAAACTTCGCGGCCGGTCCTTGCGCGCCGCCGCCAAGCGTACCGCCGATGGCGATATCGTAGGCTTCGACCATGCCCTCAGGGGTCTTCAACAAAGCCCCCTGCAGCCCGATGTCGGCGATCTGCTTCTGCCCGCAGGCATTCGGGCAGCCGATCAAATGAAAGCGCACGTTCTCATCGAGTGCCAGACGTTCGTCCAGGAACTCGGCAATGGCAACGGCCCGTTTTTTCGTCTCCACCAGAGCCAGGCTGCAGAACTCATTGCCGGTGCAGGCCACCGTGCGGCTGATGAAAGGCTTCGGCGCAGGAGCCAGGCGCTTCAGCAGAGGAGCGGCCAGCAGTTCGTCGACCTTGTCGTCAGGCACGCCGCTGAGAATCGCGTTCTGCGACATCGTCGTCCGGATATGTCCGTCGCCATACGCGTCGGCCAGATCGGCCAGCTGCGTCAGCTCATCGGCGTTAAGCCGCCCTACGGGAACGTTCAGGCCGACATAATTCAGCCCCTGCTGGGGCTGCGGCTGCACGCCGTAGAAATAGGCGGCCTGCCAGCCGATGGTTTTGTCCTCGCCCCGTGCAGGCAGCTCTCCGATCAGTTCAACCAGCTTGTCCTTGAATTTCTCCGCGCCCCAATCGGCCATCAGGAATTTCAACCGGGCATGATGCCGTTTCTCACGGTATCCATAGTCGCGGAAGATCGTCGCGACGCCCGTTGCCACTTTAAGCACCTCATCCGGACGGACGAAGATATCCAGCTTCTGCGCCAGATGGGGCTTAGCGGACAGTCCGCCGCCGACCATCACATGGAAGCCGATGAATTCCTCACCGTCAATCTCCTTAACGGCAGGCGTAAACGCCAAATCGTTGATCTCGGCATGGGCGTTGTTATACGGATTGGCGGAAATCGACATTTTCAGCTTGCGCGGCAGGTTGGAGAAGTCGCGATTCAGCATGAAAAAGCTGTTCACTTCATCGACAAGGGCTTTGGTATCCAGCAGTTCGTCTTTGTCGATTCCGGCAAGCGGATTGCCGACAATGGTGCGCGGGCAGTCGCCGCACGCTTCGAACGAATATAACCCAGCTGCATCGAGACGTTTAAAGATGTCCGGGAAGTTCTCCACCGTCAGCCAGTGGAACTGAATCGCCTGCCGGGTTGTAATATCGACGAGCTCTCTGCCGTAAAGCCGGGAAATATCGGCCAGCGTTCGGGCCTGCGCGGAAGTCATAATGCCGGAGTTAATACGGACACGCATCATAAAATGCCCGTTCTTCGGCTTTTGCTGGTACACGCCCGCCCATTTGAACAGGTCCAGATCATCGGCCGGAATGGAATCATAGCCCTCCAGCGCGTATTTTTCAATAATGGTACGGATGACGTCCAGTCCGTCTTTTTCCAGTTTGACCAGTTCGAATTTGGACAGTTTGTCCGGTTCTTTGGTCCAGATCGGCTCGTATGCCATTGTTGCAGCCTCCTTCTTCAATCCTTGACGGTTTGCGCCTGATTCGCGCTCATTTCTGATCTAAATCCGACGAGGTCCCTGAGATATTAGTTTATGGTATCAAATGTCCGTCCTCCCGTATGTGAAGTAAGGTATACCTCATATAACAATTGTTTATGGAATCTCCAGATTCCGTTGATAAATAACTAGGCATATGCCGGGGCCGTAGCGCGTAAGATTCAAACAGGGACAAACCCGTTGATATAGATAGAAGCAGAAGATTGATAGATTTCCCGTTTCAGGCCCCTTGAGAATTAAATATGCGCATTGGGTGTCAATGAATGTGGTCACAAGTACATAGGTTTTTGGAAAAAATTCTATTGCGCGCCGTCTTTGGTAACGGTAACATAGAGGTGATAAGGCATGGTGCAAAAGAGCGGACTATGCGGCTGACGGGCAGGTCTGCTTGACAATCCTGATGAGGAGGTAGGGCTATGCTGCTTGCGGAAGCCGCTACGGCAACTGCGTCCAGATTTCATACCTTTGATGTGTTTATGATTTTGTTCACGGTGCTCATAGCGACCGGGGTGATCCGGCTGCTCAGGGCCCCGCAGAAGAACAAGTTTGCGATTGCCTTTGGAGTCGTCAGTCTGCTGGTCTTTCTCATTTCCGACTATGCCATGGTTAAATATTGGCTGAGCTGAAGAACCGGTTTTTCACGAATGATTCAGAAAAAAAGTTTCGTTTACCGAAAGACACCTTTGCCGCTTGCGGGAGTAAGGGTGTCTTTTTTTTCGGATGCGGGGCGGCCGAGCGATAATACAGAACAGTAAAAAGGGGATAAACCTATGGGAAGATTCAGTATGATGCGAAACCAAGCTTCGCGCTTGCTGCTGTGCGGCCTTGCCGTGGGACTGGCCCTATCTTTAAGCGTACCCGTGTCCGCAGCGGCTGCCTCCGTGAACCCATCCTCTAAAAAGGCGGTGCTGCAAGCCGCGGACCCGGTTCCGCAAATCTATGCACGCGTGTCTCCGTCCGTCGTCGGCATTATCGGCAAAGCCCAGGGCGGGAAAAATACGGGGCTGGACAACCGCTACAATCTAGTGCACGGTTCGGGCGTTATTCTTACAAGCGGCGGTTGGATCGTCACCAATGCGCATGTGATCCAATCCATGCAAAAGGCCACGGTTGTGACATCAGACGGCAAATCATACAGCGTCACCGATTATTATGCGGATGAACTCAGCGATATCGCGATTCTCAAAATCAACGCGGCTCATCTAAAGTCGGCCTCTCTGGCCGGAGCATCCAGTGTAAAAGTGGGCGAAAAGGTCGTCGCCATCGGCGCGCCCTTGTCTTTTGCGCTGCGCAATTCCGCCACCGTCGGTGTCGTTAGCGGCTCCGGGCGGGTGGTCGATGCCTCATACCGCCTTCTGCAGAGCGATGCCGCCATCAATCCGGGCAACAGCGGCGGTCCCCTTGTCGATATGAACGGTAAAGTCATCGGGATCGTCAGCATGAAATATTCGGCGGTCGGTGTGGACAATACGGGATTTGCGATTCCGGCGGAAACGGTTCGCTATATCATTAAGCAGCTGTTCACTTACGGTGAAGTGAGGCGTCCAAGCCTGGGGCTTGAGCTTCAGCAGAGCTGGTCCTCCATTGTCGGCCTGCCTGCGGAAGACCCGCTGACGGTTACCAAGGCGGTCTCGGCGGCAGCGCGGAAGGCAGATATTGCCGAAGGCGACGAGTTGTACAGTATCGACGGGCACCGCGTGACCTCGGCGGTCGATATTAATGAGCTGTTCAAAAGCTATCGCCCGGGACAGACTGTACAGCTGCTCATGCAGAGCGGAGGGGATATCGTTCAGCGAAAGCTGGTGCTGGGCGAGGGAGATCCGATCGTGGGTACGGATGACGGCGGCAGCGCAGATGATGAAACGGAAGAGTAACGGGAAGCGAAAGCGGGGAGAGCCGATATGAACAAAATGTGCTTGAAAGTTCTGCATGCCGCGCTCGCGGCGCTGATTATACTGGCCATGCTGCCAGTGAACGATGCAGGGGCGGCGGAGAAAGAGAAGCTTATGCTGACGCTGAAAGTGGGTAGCAAGCAGGCCAAAGCGAATGGACAGAGTATCGTCATCCCCCCGCCTTTTTCCGAGAATGGGAGTGTCCTGGTCCCGCTCGGGGTGTTCAAAAAAGCATTCGGCAGCGGCGTCTCGCTCGCAAAAGATAATGTTGTCAAAGTGACCTTTGGTCCGCATACAGGCGCAATGACGATCGGCGGGACGACTGCCTGGAGGGACGGGCAGAAAGTGAAGTTGGCCGCTCCTCCGCGCATGGTGAACGGGGTTCTTATGGTTCCGCTGCGCTTTGCCGCCGGGGTCATCGGTGCGAAGGTGTCGGCCGGAAGCGGGGGAAGTATCGTTGTGGCGCTCCCTGCCGCAAATTCGGCAAATTCGGGAGATGGCAGCCTGCCGGAGGGGGGCATCGACAGCGAAGCGGGCAAGACGAAGGTCGGCAACAGCTACGAGGAGTGGAGCATGCAATATCCGGCCGGGCTGATCATCGGCGACAGCGGCGGCGAGGAGGGCGTGTCTTCGTTCATGAGCGCCGACAACGCCTATTATCTGGAGGTACATGTGACGACGCAGGAAGCGGCCTCGGACGCAGACGACCTGCTGGATCAGCTTGTGCGCAGCTCCGAGGACGGCGGCGAGGTCGTGCTGGACCGGGAGGTTTTTCCGAAGGCTGCCATTCCCTATGCCCGCATTGTCAGCAAGGACCCTTCCGGGGCTTTATGGGAAGGCCGCGCTTATTACGCCAACGGGCGATTGTATAAGCTGTATTTGACGGATGACCGTGCCGAGAATTATAAAGATTTTGCCAAGTACGCCGGGCTGCTGAATTCGTTCCGCCCGTCTTTCGACGAGAAGGACCGCTCGATTCGGGATCTGTCCACGGTTCTAAATGGTATGCGCTCTGCCGGCAGTGACGATTACGGCATTTCGCTTGAAGTCCCCGCCGGATGGAGCTTGGACAACCGTCATCTCGTCTATGAGAGTAAAGACGGCAGCTATCTGAAGCTGAATATCAGCTCGGCGCCGCCGGCTTCGACGCTGGACAGCTGGGAAGAGGAGCTGCGCCAGAAGGATGCGGAGCTTTTTGTCCAGGAAGCCTACAGCGAGCAGAAGATTACGGATGCGGAGATATCCGGTGTTCCGGCGAGGGTGCGGAAAGTCCGTTATAATGACGGCGGCGGGTGGATGACGGTTTACCAGACGCTGCTGTTAAAGAACGGCTACCGCTACTATACAGAATACGCTGCGGCGGGGCAGGACGAAGATCAGGCGAAGTTCGCGGCGGTTCTCGCCTCGCTGAAGATTGATTTTGACACCGTTAAAGAGAACTTCGGCCGCCTGGAGCAGGATGACTATCCCTCGCTGAAAAATAAAACCGTAACCAAAACATCAAAAATCTACGGCTACTCCATCGACATGCCTCGGTTGTGGACACCGTATCAGGGCGTATTCGACATGCAGTCCGTGGATTACCGGTTCACCGGCGGCAGATTCCAGATCGCGGTTCTGCCCGAAGGCTCGATGGAGTATACCGTTAATCAGCTTAAAGAATTTTACCGGAATGCGGCCGGCGACCCGCAGGGTCCGTTCATCGAACAGGAGCGGGAGACAACCTTTGCCGGAGTACCGGCGGTGGAAGTGACCGTGCGGCAAACCAAGAACGGCATTCCTTCGCACATCCGGGTCTTCGTCTTCAGCCGCGAGGATATCGTGTATACGTTAACCGCCACGCTGGGCGATGCGAACGCGACGGAGGTGCAGCAAGCGATGCTGGATCGGACGTTTCAGTCGTTCCGGTTCACGGACGAGGGCAAGTAAGAACGGGGGCTAGCAGTCTCGGACATAAGCCAGCCCTACCAAATAGTAAGAACCTCCAAACCGCACTGAGGCGGAATGGAGGTTCTATTTTTAAAGGAAAAGCTTAATTTGGCATTCCGTCACCGCAGGGCAGGGACTTAAGCGTTGTATACGAAATTGAGGTTCGTATCCTTAAGCAACGGCGCCTTCTCGTCTTTGGCCGACAGCACCGGCACCACATCGATCGGCCACTTTACCCCGATGTCCGGGTCGTTCCACAGAATGCCTCCGTCGCAATCCGGCGCGTACAGCTCGTCGCATTTGTACTGAACCTCGACGTCCTCGGTGAGCGTCATGAAGCCGTGGGCGAAGCCTTTGGGGATCAGCAGCTGCTTCTTGTTCTCCGCGCTCAGCTCGATGCCGAACCACTGGCCGTAGGTAGGGCTGCCTTTCCGGATATCGACAGCGACATCATAAATGACGCCGCGCGTGCACCGGACGAGCTTCGTCTGCGCTTTCGGGTTCAGCTGGTAATGGAGTCCGCGCAGCGTGCCTTTAACCGCCGAGTAGGATTGATTGTCCTGAACAAAGGTCAGGTCGATCCCCTGCTCCAGAAATTTCGCCTGGCTGTAGGTTTCCATGAACCATCCGCGATGGTCGCCGAACACGGCAGGCTCAACGATCAGTACGCCTTCCAGATTCGTTTTGGTGAATTTCATCTATTTCACTCTTTCCGCATTAATATTTGATTCTGCCGGTGGCCACCTTGATCAAATACTGACCGTAGCCGGTTTTGCTCAGCTTCTCGCCGCAGGCCAGCAGCTGATCCTCGGTAATCCACCCGTTAATATATGCAATTTCCTCGGGGGCGGCGATTTTGATACCCTGATGGTCCTCGATCGTTCGGACAAAATTGGTCGCGTCCACCAGACTCTGATGCGTGCCGGTATCCAGCCACGTAAAGCCCCGTCCCAGCAGCTCCACATCCAGCTCGCCCAGCCGCAAATACTCCTCGTTGACCGAAGTGATTTCCAGTTCGCCCCGCTTGGACGGTTTGACGCTGCTCGCAATCGAGACAACCCGGTTATCGTAAAAATACAGCCCCGTAACCGCATAGTTCGACTTGGGCTGCTCGGGCTTTTCTTCGATGCTGAGGACTCGGCCGTCCTCGCCAAATTCAACAACGCCGAAGCGTGAGGGATCTGGCACATGATACCCGAATATGGTAGCTCCGCGCGTTTTCTCGGCAACCTGCCGTAAAATTTTTCGGAATCCGTTTCCGTAATAAATGTTATCTCCCAAAATCATGGCGACTGAATCGCTTCCGATGAAAGACTTGCCCAATATAAATGCCTGTGCCAATCCATCGGGATTGGGCTGAACTGCATAATGTAATGAAATTCCGAACTGGGAGCCGTCTCCAAGAAGGTCTGAAAATCTAGGTGTGTCCTCGGGAGTTGAGATAATCAATATATCTTTAATCCCTGCCAACATCAGGGTAGAAAGCGGGTAATAAATCATAGGTTTGTCGTATATAGGAAGTAGCTGCTTGCTTGTTACCAGAGTCAACGGGTAAAGTCGTGTTCCGCTGCCTCCAGCCAGGATGATGCCCTTCATTCGTTAGATTCAACTCCCTTGGTGTATCTTGACTATATTTTCCAAAAAAAGCTATACGGGTATTTTATGCTTGAACCTGAGCGATGTCCATTTTCTAAAAAATACAATTAGAGTATAACATTTAAATATTCCAGAGTTGTTAATATACCGAAGATTGTAGCTTGGCAGTGTGATTTTTGATACAATAGTTGGGTTAACCGGACCTGAAATAACAGTAGGACAATTCTATGATGATGGATTCAATCACTTTGATATCCGGCTCTGACTATTAATGATATAGACCCGTCCCTCGGACGGTTGGGAGGATATAGATGAAAGAACGGGATATACGCAGGGAAGACGTGGAGCTGCTCGCTCCGGCGGGCGACTGGGACTGCATGCGGGCAGCGGTGGCGAATGGGGCGGACGCCGTCTATTTCGGCGTAGAGAAATTCAACGCCCGGGCAAGAGCGAATAATTTTCGGATGGACGAGCTGCCGGAAATCATGGCCTTTTTGCACAGCTATGGGGTTAAAGGGTTTTTGACGTTCAATATTCTGGTGTTCGAAAATGAATTGGAGGATGCCCGGGAATTAATTGAGGCCTGTGTCGACGCCGGCGTGGATGCGGTCATTGTGCAGGATCTCGGGCTGGTGAAGCTGATCCGCGAGATTTCGCCGGATTTTCCAATTCACGGATCAACGCAGATGACGATTACTTCGCCGGAGGCGGTGGAATTCACCAAGCCGTTCGAGATGGAACGCGTCGTTCTGGGCCGGGAAAACAATCTCAAGCAGATCCGCACGATAGGCGATCAGGCCCGTCTGCCGATGGAAGTGTTCGTGCACGGCGCGCTGTGCGTCTCTTATTCGGGCCAATGCCTGACCTCGGAGATGTGGGGCGGACGTTCCGCCAACCGTGGCGAATGCGCGCAGGCCTGCCGGCTTCCGTACGACCTCGTCGTGGACGGCGAGGTAAAGCCGATGGGCGATATCGCCTATCTGCTGTCCCCAAAGGATTTGGCGGCGATCGAGCTTATTCCGGAGCTGATTGAAGCGGGCGTGACTTCCTTCAAAATCGAAGGACGGATGAAGAGTCCCGAATATGTGGCGAATGTGGTCGGCAAGTACAGCAAGGCGCTTAAGCGTCATTTCGATGGAAAATGGTCGGCACCCTCCAAGGAAGAAATGCGGGAGCTGCAGCAGAGCTTCTCACGGGGCTTCACCCACGGCTTTCTGGAAGGGACGAACAACAAAAAGCTGGTGGACGGCACCTTCCCCAAAAGCCGAGGCGTCTACCTTGGCACAGTGGAGCAAATTCTGCGCGATGGTGTGGTCTGCCGGATTGAAGCGCCGGTCAAGCGCGGCGACGGCATTGTGTTCGATGCGGGCGATCCCACGAAAAAAGAGGAAGGCGGCCGCATCTACGATTTGCGCCGCAAGGGCGTGAAGCTCGAGGGCGAAGCGCAGGAAGGCTGGATCGTCGATATTATCCCGGGACGCAGCGACGTCAACCTTGGCCGCCTGCATGTCGGAGACCGCATCTGGAAGACGAACGACCCGGCGCTGGACAAGGCGCTGCGCCAGACGTTTGAGACGGAGAAGCCGTACCGGGTATTCCCGGTCCACGTCAAAGCGGCGGGCCGTGCGGGCGAGCCGCTCTCCACCTGGTGGACCGACGTGCAGAAGGGCGTTACCGTCCGCGTCGACTCCGAGCTTGTGCTGGAGACGGCGAACAAGCGACCGATGGATGCCGCGCTGCTCGAAGAGCAATTCGGCCGCCTCGGCGGCACGATCTTCCAGCTCGAGCGGCTGGACGCCGCCCTCGAAGGCGGCGTCATCGTGCCGATGCGCGAGCTGAACAGCATCCGCCGCCGCGCGGTGGAGCAGCTTGCGGGCGAGCGCCCGAAGCCGCCCGTATACGTGAAACGGGCGGTGGAGGTGTACGGCGACGCAGCGAAGCTCGGCGCCGGAAGCGCCGTCCCGGCACGGCCGGACGGCGTGGGAACAGCCGCCCCGCTCGGAGCGGGCGGCGCCTTTGTAAGCGGCGGTGACGCGCAGCTCACCGCGCTGTGCCGCAGCCTGCCGCAGGTGCAGGCTGCCCTGAAGGCCGGCGTAACGTTCATTTACGCCGACTTCGAATTCATCAAGCAGTTCCCGGCAGCGGTGGAGGCCGTTCGGGCAGCGGGCGCGAGAATCGCGCTGGCGACGCCGCGCATCCATATGCCCGGAGAGAACGGCTACCATGCCAACATCCTGCGCCTCCAGCCCGATGCGGTGCTGGTGCGCAATACCGGCGCGCTGTATTATTACCTGCGCCGCCGGCAGGAAGAGCCGGATGCTGTGCATCCGCAGCTCATCGGCGATTTCTCGCTGAACATCGCCAACCACAAAACGGTTGACCTGTTCCTTGAAGCCGGCTGCGATCTGGTAACGCCGTCGTATGATCTGAATATCCAGCAGATGGTCGATCTGCTGCGGCGGACCCGCACTTCGCAGCTGGAAGTCGTCATTCACCAGCATTTGCCGATGTATCATACGGAGCACTGTGTCTACTGCACCTTTATGAGCGAAGGGACCGACTTTACAAACTGCGGCCGTCCCTGCGAGAGCCATCGGGCTTCCCTGCAGGACCGGATCGGCATGTCCCATCCCGTCCGTGTGGATGAAGGCTGCCGCAACACCGTTTACAACGCGATCGAGCAGTCCGGTGCGGAGTATCTGAACAATTTCCGTGAACTTGGCGTATCGACTTTCCGCGTAGAGTTTCTGGAAGAGACGCCCGAGCAGGTAGCCGAGGTCATTGACCTGTACAGTAAGGCGCTGCGCGGCGAAATTTCCGGGACCCAGGTGTGGAAGACGCTCAAAGCGACCAACCAGCTTGGCGTTACCCGGGGACAGCTCGTCAAGTAACTCGTGAAGTAATTGGAACAGAACACTTCGCCAAAAGGTCCGCATGCACCTCAAACGTTCTACAGCTCCCGCCATCTTGGCGGGGGCTTTTAAAATTTGATAGTGTCATACCTTAAATAGCCTTATATGATCTACGAGAATAATACTTCGCCCTCTGCAAAGACGCTTCCAGACATTTTTTCTTGCGTGTTTTCCCCATCGTTTTTCCATTCTTTTGCATGACCAATCTGACAATATACCCATGAAGCTGATATAATAGTAGTATAACAACCGATCTTACATCCTAATGAATGCGTTCTACATAATGGAATCTAACTTTACTCAAAGGAGCCAGACTATGACTAAAATTCGCAAAGCTATTATTCCGGCCGCCGGTCTCGGTACCCGCTTCCTGCCCGCCACCAAGGCGATGCCCAAGGAGATGCTGCCGATTGTGGACAAGCCCACCATCCAGTACATTGTGGAAGAGGCCGTCGCTTCCGGCATCGAAGATATCATTATCGTAACCGGCAAGGGCAAACGGGCAATCGAGGACCATTTCGACAATTCCTTCGAGCTGGAATTCAATCTGGCCGAGAAACAGAAATGGGAACTGCTGAATTCCGTCCGCAAATCGTCCGAAATGGCAGACATCCACTATATCCGGCAAAAAGAGCCCAAAGGTCTCGGACACGCCATCTGGTGCGCGCGTAAATTTATCGGCAACGAGCCTTTTGCCGTACTGCTGGGTGATGATATTGTCGAGTCGGACAAACCCTGCCTGAAGCAAATGATCGAGGTCTTTGACCAATATAAATCGTCCATCGTAGGCGTACAGCCGGTGCCGTGGGAAGAGGTTTCCCGTTACGGCGTTGTCGACGGAACAGAGCTGGCGGAGCGGGTGTACAAAGCGAACCGGCTTGTCGAGAAGCCGAAGAAAGAAGAGGCGCCTTCCAACCTGGCTATCCTTGGCCGGTACATTTTGACTCCGCGCATCTTTGATATGCTGGGTGAGCAGCAGGCGGGAGTAGGCGGCGAAATTCAGCTGACTGATGCCATTGCGCGTCTCAGCGAGGTGGAGCGCATTTTGGCCTTCCATTTTGAGGGACACCGGCATGACGTCGGCGAGAAGATGGGCTTTATCCAAACGACGATCCATTATGCGCTGCAGCATGAGGAACTCAGGGAAGATCTGCTTGTCTATCTTAAAGGTCTGATTGAACAAGAAGCTTCAAAGACCATATCGTAATCATATCTTTATTAAATAAAAACGGTGCACGTTTATCGTACCTGTCTACAGCACAGAAATGGCAGTTTCGGGAGATCGCCCGAGCTGCCATTTTTAGTGTTTTACCTGTGTAATTTAGTTGATTGGCTATTAAATTAATGAGTAGGAGTGGGTACATTGACCAGAAGCATCCTGTCACCGGCCAAGTATATTCAAGGCAGGGGAGAAATCCGCCATCTTCCCCGTTATTGCGCCGATCTGGGCGCCGACAAAGCTTACATCATCGCAGATTCGTTCGTACTTTCGCATTACGAGAAGGAAATCACCGGGGGCTTTCAAGAAGGGGATGTATCCTGTGTTCTGCTTCCTTTTGCCGGAGAATGTACCATGAAGGAAGTGGAGCGGATCGCCCTAGCGGCCAAGGATTCAGAAGCGGATGTCATTATAGGGATTGGCGGAGGGAAGGTACTGGACGTAGCCAAAGCGGTCGGCTTCTACAGCCACCTGCCACTGATCGTCGCGCCAACCGTTGCTTCGACCGACGCGCCGTGCAGCGCTCTGTCCGTCCTCTATACGGAAGACGGCCGTCTGGATAAGTACTTGTATCTGCGAAGCAATCCGGACAGAGTTGTGGTCGATACGGAGCTTGTTGCAGGGGCGCCTGTCCGCCTGCTGGTCGCCGGCATGGGTGACGCGCTATCGACGTACTACGAGGCGCGGGCCTGCCGGCGATCTGCCGAAAGCCGTGGCCAGGATAAAAGCGCCATCGGCGCTTATGCCCTTGCGCAGGCCTGTCGGGATACGCTGCTGGCCGATGGGGCACAGGCGAAACGGGATGCGGAGAACGGCATCCTCACCGAAGCCGTGGAGAACATCATCGAAGCCAATATCTACCTCAGCGGCATTGGCTTCGAGAGCGGTGGGCTTGCCGCCGCCCATGCCATTCATAACGCCATGACGCAGCTGGAAGAGACACGCCCGGTTCTGCATGGAGAAAAAGTCGCCTTCGGAACGATTGTACAGCTTGTGCTGGAAAAGGCCGAGCCTTCCGAAATCGCAGAAGCCCTGGCCTTCTGCCAAAGCGTCGGCTTGCCGACCACCTTGCGGCAGTTGAATCTGGATGCGGCTGACCAATCGAAGCTGCGGCTTGTTGCCGAGGCGAGCTGTGCTCCTCAGGAGCCGATGAGCAATATGCCTTTTGAGGTGAAGCTAGAAGACGTCTTGACTGCCCTGGTGGAAGCCGATCGGTTGGGGCAGTCTATTATTTAGCCCACAACCTCTTGTTCACTTTTGAACAAAAAAAGAGCGCAGCGGTTTCCCGCTTGCGCTCCTTTTTACTTTGCAGATCTTAAATAATGGTCCAGCCTGCTACCCTCTATATTAATACTGGGCTGCTACAATTTCATCAATCTTTGCTTTTTCCCCGGCATCGGCTTGAACCAGCTTGTCATAAACTGCTTGATCCTGCTGTCCTGCCTTTTGTAAAGCCGCCAGATAAAAGCGGGCAGTCTCGCGATTAGTCGCATCATTATAATTGTCGTTTAATCCCTGTTTCAGGGTGGCAGCGGCATCGGCCGTTTTGCCCGACATGAGCTGCATTTTTCCTGCGCTAAGAGCGATCAAAGGCGTCACCGAGAACGGACGGCCCTGCATCTGTCCTGGCGGCAGTGTCTTAAGGTGCTCGACACCCGCGACCACATGCTCATAAGCAGCTAAACCGGTTTGGAAGTATTGCTGTTCCTTGGCGCTGTCCTTCTGCTGGTACGCTTGATTGCCAAGATCGAACGAACGGCTGATGAGCGGTTCATACCACTCAATATCCCAGTTATACTTGTCCGCGTTATCCCGGTAGACAGCGTAAGCTTCTTCGGATTTTCCTTCCAGATCATACAAAGCAATTAACTGCTTCAGCATCTGCTTATTGTACGGCTCATCCTTAAGTCCGCGGGTCAGCACGGCGAGAGATTCCGCCGCAAATTGTTCGTTCTTGTTCTGGCTGTAAACCTGGTTGTCCATCGAGGCGAGAATGATCACAGATTCCGGATGACTGGGACGGTTTTTAAGCGCCTTGATCAGCGGAGCCTTGATTTCTTCATAGGACTGGCTTGTCTGCACAATCGCCTTGGCATCCGCAGCAGCACTGGCGGAACCAATATAGCGGAGCGATACAAATAGAATGGCCGCCGCCCCAATACACGCCAAAGCCATATAGCTCAAGCGCAGGCCGGAAGCGTTCCATTTTACCTGGAGCGGTTTAGCATCCATAACGGCCGCCATCCCCGCTAGCCCGATGAACACAAGCAGGCCCATAAAGGCGTAACTCATATTAAAGTCAAGAATACTGTGAAGCAGAATCGAGAGCGTGATAATAAGGAAGAAGAATCCATTCTCGTAATCATCCTTATCCTTTTGCTTGATAAATCCTTTGATATATTTGTAGAACACAAACAGGATAAAGCCCATAAATACAATGAAGCCCAGAATACCTACTTCAATTAAATATTGCAGGAAGAAGTTATGCGCCTGTCGGCTCGTGTACGGATTGTTCTGATACTGCTCATAGAGAGCGGCCCAACCGCCGCCACCAGCGCCGAGAATCGGATGATCCTTGGCTACCTTGAGCGCATCCTTGTAAAAGGTGAAACGCTCCAGTACGCTGTGCTGCTGGAAGTTGATGTTTTCAAGACGGGTTTCAATATTGTCCGGCAAAATGCTGCGGACGCTCGTCCCGATCAGCAGGAAGGCGGCCACTGCCACCAGCACCGTTGCACCGATCGGCAGCCACAGATTGGCGAACCTGCGGTCCGCCCAGCTCTCAAGAGTCCCTTCCAGCTTAGGAGCGACAAAACGCTGCACCGCCCAGCACAGAACTGCTGTAACGACTGAGGCTATCAGCAGGTAAGCCCAGCCTTTTACAGCCGCCGAAGCGTCGGGTACAGCGCTAAGACGTTGGCCGATGGTGGTGACCGGACTGGTTACCGCCAACGAGGCGATTCCCGCGATAATCAGATGGATAATCCACAAAATCTGCCGTGCCGGCTTCTGGAACAGCAGCAGGAGCACGAACACCACCGGCAGCATGACAAGCCCGCCCCGCGAAAGCGTCAGCAGCAGCGACACAATGATCGGAACGAGCATGAAGCCGTTGATCAGCGTGCCGTAGGCTTTTTTCGAGCGGATCAGCGCAAAAATCGCCACGAACAAAAAGGCCATCAGGAACGCGGCATATGTATTGGCATACTGGAAAATCGAAGTCAGACGCAGGCCGTTGGAGTCGGTCATCACCGCGTCCAGATATTTTCCGTTTTTCACCGTATTCGAGAACCAGCCGACCAGACCTCCGGCAACATTCCATGCGCCGAGCCAGTTGAACAGGCCGAACCAGACAATCAGATATGCTACTGTCAATACGGCGTTTTGTATGATAACATTAACTTGTTTTTGTCGAAGGAGGTAGAGACTTACAATGAAGAAGGCGGCGTACATGCTCTGAATCAGCAGCATATTCATCGCCATATAGTGCGACACAGCGACAAACAGCGACAGGAAGTACGTCAGAGGAAGCAGCAGCACGGCTACCGCCAGCAGATCCCGCTGGTCCTCCAATTTAAACCTCTTATAGTAGAGGCCAAACCAGCCGATGAGTATCAGACTCCCGAGCAATGCCGAGATATAAATCGGTTTCTCAAAATCCGTCTGCTGCCCATTAAATAATCCCACTTGAAACGGGGTCCAAATCAAAAATACAATAAAACCAATTACCAACACCCACAGCGATTCGGGTATTTTTTCGGCATTTCTCGACTGAGCCGCCTTTTTACCGTATACTGGATTAGCCAACTTTTTAATCTCCTTTTCCTGTAGATACGACAATATTTTAGCATACAGGCTATCAATATGAAATTATTTAATATCTATAAATAATAACTGATGAACCTTACAGAGAATTTAGATAGGAGAATCTTTGGGTTTACTTAACTAACTTTTATATGAAATGAGGCGTGAATTTTAAAATGAATAAAGCTTCGAATTATAATAGCTTGATGTACCAATTGACGAAAAGAGAAATACTAAGCAGATATAAAGGATCATATTTTGGTCTCCTCTGGTATATTATTCAGCCACTCTTAATGTTGGGTGTATATACATTTGTATTTAGTACTGTGTTTAAGTCACGCTGGGGAGTTGTACAAACAAGTAACTTAGAGTACTCGCTAATATTATTTGCTGGTATAACTACATACAATATATTTGCAGATGTTGTAAACCGAGCGGCTACTTTGATTATTAATAATCAAAATTACGTTAAAAAAGTAGTATTTCCTTTAAGCATACTTTCGCCTGTAACATTACTCTCATCTTTGTTTTTTAATGGAATCAGTTATTTGATTTTGATACTAGGGGTATTATTTATTAAGGGAACCATATATTGGACGGTATTATTTTTACCTTTAGTGCTGCTGCCTATTTTTTTTCTATCACTTGGTCTTTCTTGGTTTATAAGTTCTTTGGGCGTTTTTTTCAGGGATATGAATCAAATAATCAACGTACTATTTACCGCGCTTATGTTTTTAAGCCCGGTTTTCTACCCGGTTTCATCGGTTCCTAAACAAATGCAGGTATTGTATCACTATAATCCGATCAGTTATGTTATTGAAGATGTGCGAAATGTTGTTTTGTGGGGGAGGCTACCCGACTTTGCATTGATGGTTAAAGGGATTTTAATCTCATTAATTATTCTTGTTTTAGGCTATCTTTGCTTCAAAAAAACGAAAGGCGGATTTGCAGATGTCCTCTGATTTAGCGATAGAAGTTAAAAGTTTAGAAAAAGTATATAGAATATACGATAAGCCACAAGATCGGTTCAATCAGTTCTTCTTTGGGAAATATAAGAATTTCTATACTGAATTCTCTGCTCTTAAGGATGTTTCCTTTAACGTAAGAAAGGGTCAAACCATTGCCATAATAGGGAAGAATGGTTCTGGGAAAAGTACGGTTCTACAAATCATTGCTGGTACTTTAAATGCAACATCTGGAGAGTGTAAGGTAAATGGAAAAGTAGCTGCCTTGCTAGAATTAGGTAGTGGATTTAATCCGGAATTTTCAGGTGTGGACAATGTATTCCTTTACGGATCTATACTTGGGATTTCTAGGGAAGAGATGAATGAGAAATTTTCAAGTATAAAAGATTTTGCAGATATCGGGGACTTTATAAACCAACCTGTAAAGACATACTCCAGCGGTATGTATGCGAGATTAGCGTTTTCTGTGGCAATCCATGTTGATCCTCAAATACTCATTGTAGATGAGGCACTAAGCGTAGGAGATGTTTTTTTTCAACAAAAATGTAATATCTATATGAAAGAAAAGATGAAAGAGGCAACCAAAATTTTGGTAACCCACGATATGAGCACAGTTGCAAAGATGGCTGATTATGTAATCGTATTGGAAAAAGGTCGAATCGTATATGAAGGTAATCCTTTAAAAGCAATTGAGTTTTATATTAAATCTCTTCACAATGAAGTATTTCAATATAACTCCGAGGCTTCAACATCATTTAAAATTAACCATAGCGAATGGAATTCTGTTTCTGAAAAGGACTTATCAGGAGCGATGAACGCCAGGATTAAGAGCTATAATTTTAAGGTCAATAACGAACAATATAAAGGATACATTACAAAAGGCGATTTATTAGAGGTTTCCTTCTTATTTGAAACTAATAGAAAAATGGGTCAAATGATTTATGGGTATTTGGTTAACGACAAATACGGTAATAGCGTATTTGGTGAGAACACACTTAGTTCCGAAATAGTTATATATGAAGTGGATATTGGATTGCATGAAGTGAAATTTGCTGTTGTTTGGCCTGAAATAAGGGAGGGGACTTATACGGTTACATTAGGAATAGGCGAAGGCGATCATGAATTTAATCATGTTATTCAGTGCTGGGCTCATAATATTATATCTCTTAATAATGTTAATCCCAATATAACAATCCATGGTCTTTTCAATAATAAAATAATTGAAGTGGCCGCTAGGAGAGTAAAATGATGCAGGAATGGATTATTAGTGAACCGGTTTTTGAATCTGACTCTATAAATGATATGTTGCTATCCCCTTGGGGAGGACATAGAAATTTCGCTTATGACCTTACAAATTTTATGAAACCATCAATTATTGTAGAACTTGGTTCTCATTTAGGAGGCTCTTTTTTTTCTTTTTGCCAAAGTGTGAAAAACTCAGCATTATCTACAAAATTATATGCTGTTGACACATGGCAAGGTGATGAACATGCTGGCTTTTACGATGAAAAGGTTTTTGAATTGTTTAAGAAAATTATTAGTGCTGTCTATGGAAATGAAAATATTAACATGATTCGAAAACTTTTTGATGATGCGGTGAAGGATTTTGAAGATGATTCGGTCGACATCCTTCATATTGATGGTTTTCATAGCTATGAAGCTATCTCGCACGACTATTATACTTGGATTTCAAAAGTTGCTGCCAATGGTATCGTGCTATTTCACGATATTGCAAAAGATACTGGATATGAGGCATATAAATTTTGGGATGAGATTAAAGTACAATTTCCATCATTAGAATTTTCGCACAATTGGGGACTTGGAATCCTATTCCCTAAAGGTGATAGTTATTATAAAACCATGGTGGAAAATAATATAAAAGATAAGTTGAAAATATATGAGTTTAAAGCAAAACATATGATTGATTCCAAAAGACTGAAAATCGACTTATCTTGGCAAAAGGAACAAACCGATAAGTGGTGGCAAGAAGCACAAAATTATAAGTGTCAAGTAGATACACAAAATGAACAACTTAAATGGCAAAAAGAACAAACGGACTACTGGTGGTCAGAATTTATTGCTGAAAAAAAGAAAAGTACAAAATTGCTTGAAGATTTAAAATGGCAAGAAGATCAAACAACTAACTGGTGGGGAAAAGCAGAAGGGTTTCAAATAGACCTAAAATGGCAAAAAGCACAAACGGATAAATGGTGGGCAAAAGCGGAAGAGTTACAAAGGGACTTGATTTGGCAAAAAGAACAGACGGATAAGTGGTGGGAATCGTATATTAAAAGTTTGGAAATGTCTGAGGGTTTAGAGCGAGAAAAGGAAGAATATCAATATCTTCTCTCAGAAAAAACAAAATTGATAAATAACATGAGAAATCCATTGTTTTATACAAAGTATATTATTAACTCCAGGGGGAAAAAATCTTGAAATTCGCTAAAGTTGCAGTTATCACAAGAACTAAAAATCGAAACATCTTGCTGAAAAGAGCCATTGAAAGTGTCATTAATCAATCTTTTTCCGACTGGGTCATGGTGATTGTTAATGATGGAGGAGATAAAAACAAAGTTGAAGATTTGGTTTCTAATTATGCTGAAAAAAAATCAGGGAAAATAGTTGTTGTTCATAATGAGGAATCCAAAGGGATGGAAGCCGCTTCAAACATAGGCATTAGATCAGTTGATAGTACTTATGTGGTTATTCATGATGATGATGATTCATGGCAACCAGATTTCCTTAACAAAACAGTTGCGTGTTTGGAAAATGTATCAGTAAAAAGTATAAAAGGCGCTGTAACTTATAGTACGAGGTATATTGAGACAATATCTGGTGATAAAGTACATGTGAAATATACTGAGCCATTCAATACATGGCTTGATTCCATTACGTTGTATCGAATGGCAGCAGGAAATGTGTTTCCTCCCATTTCTTTTATTTTCCGAAGAGAAGTTTTGGATGAAATTGGATATTTTAGAGAGGATCTCCCTGTATTGGGAGATTGGGACTTTCACCTTCGATTCTTAAGCAAGTATGATATTTTTTTAATAAAAGAATGTTTGGCTAACTATCATCACCGTTTAGAAGTTCGTAGCGGAGAGTACTCAAATTCAGTCATCGGAGGTTACGACAAACACATCTTCTATGATACTTTATTGAAAAATGAACTTCTTAGAAAAGACTTGGAAAACAATAGAGTTGGGTTGGGATTTTTGGTTAATATCGGCAAAAGCTTCGAGGTGATCCATGCTCAAATTGGACCTATTGAAGTCTTAGCTAATAAAGTGAAAAGTAACGAAAAACTAAAAAGAATCGCTAAATTTTTCCTTAGAACACGTTAAGGGGAATACAAATGAATCATTTAGAGCTTATAGAAAAAATAAAACGAGTTAAAGTTGTGTCGTTCGATATCTTTGATACTTTGATTCTAAGGAAAATTGAAAAACCGATCCATGTTTTTGAATTAATTGAGAATTTTTGTGAAAAGGCCAAAGAGACCCATGTTGAAGAATTCGCTTTAAAAAGACAACAGGCTGAAAAAGCGGCTAGAGATAATGTTTGGATGAAGGAACGTCGTACCGAAGTCACTATTGATGAAATCTATCAAGAGTTTCAGCAAGAGACGAACAAACCTCATTCAGTTTGCGAGGCTCTAAAAGACTTGGAACTGAATTTTGAAAAGCTGTTATGCACTAAAAACGAATATATGTACGAAGTTTATAATGAGTGTTTGAAATTAAATAAATCTATTATTATTACTTCGGATATGTACCTTACACATTCCTTCATTAAAGGTTTGTTAACAGAAAACGGATATAAGGATTATAGTAAGATATATCTCTCCTCAGAGCTAAAAATCACCAAAGCTACAGGTGAGTTATATAGTTATATAATACAGGATTTGAAAATCAAACCTGATGAAATTCTGCATATTGGTGATAATTATCATGCTGATATCGAGGAAGCTCAAAAAAAGGGGATTGTTACACACTATTACCCTAAATGCTTGGATCAAAACAAAAAGTTAAGTGTATTTCAGGATGAAAATTCTATTGAAACCAATATATTAAAAGGGCTTATTAATAATAAATTGTTTTCAAGTCGAAAGGGTGAAGCAAGTTATGACTTTTGGTATTATTTTGGATACGAAAATGTCGGTCTTATATATTTGTCGTTCATCCAATGGCTCTATGCAAATTTGAAACAAAACGACATAGAAGCTGTATTCTTCCTTTCAAGAGATGGATTCATTATGAAAAAGGTTTTTGAATTGATGGGTATGAACCAAGAATTCTCTTCAAAATATCTTTACGCTTCCAGAAGAGCACTTAATTTTGCTTCGATAAAAGCAATTGATGAGGACTCTCTCAATTTCTTGGTCAGCGGAACAAGTAGATTGAAAGTAAAAGAGTTCCTCCAACGTATTGGATTGAATGAGTTTGAATACAGAGAGAGAATTACAAAAGTCGGCTTTCCAAATGAGGACCATATTGTTGATAGTGGAGAAGACTACGCAAAATTAAGAGACTTATATGCTTCCCTTAGTGAAGTTATAGCAGATAAGGCTACTAAGGAAAGAGAGTTGTTAATAGAATATCTTAGGCAAGAAGAGTTTTTTGATTATAAAAAGATTGCAATTGTTGATATAGGATGGCATGGTTCAATGCAATTTTCTCTTGAAAAGATGATCGAAGATGTACCTGATAAGCCAGAGATTTTTGGTTATTATTTTGGGACGTATGAGCAGGCTCAGCGATATATAGATCAGGGATTAAAATTGCAAGGTTACTTGTGCGACTTAGGCCAGCCTGATGAGTATTATAAAACAATTAAGTTGTGTGTTGAGGTATTCGAGTTTATTTTTGGAGCGCCTCATGGAAGTGTTATTAACTTTTATAGAGATCAAGGATATATCAAACCTACACTTGAGAGTACTGACATGGACCAGGAGAAAAATGAAAAGCTTATAGCAGTTCAAAATGGGGCGCTAGATTTTGTAAAAGAAATAGAACCACTGGTTAAAGAGTCTAGCCTCATTTTGGATATAAAAACAGCAATCCGCCCTTTACAGAAAATTTTATCTAAACCATCTATAGAAGAGGCTGTACGTCTCGGAGATCTCGTACATGCCGAGGGCTTTGGGGAAATTTATGTAAAACGTTATGTAGCCAAGCCTTCTACAAGAATTTCTTTGTTATTTAACCCTGCCAAATTGGTGAAAGAGTACAGGAACAGTTTTTGGAAAGCGGGGTATCTTAAGAGGTTGACAGCACTGAATAATAAGGAAAGCTAAAGCTTGTAGTGAGGAAGCAGCGACATATCATTAAAGTAATTAATGGCACAAATATTCTTTTGAGTATTATCACTTATACATGGACATATTTATTCTATGCTTCCTTTTATAGGGGATAATTACAAATGGAAGATGTAGGGCATTATGTTGATTGCAACTAGATAGATCCGTCTGCTGACAAGATAATTTATAAATTCATTCTCAATCAGAGTACTCATGCATACTATGGTTTATGGTAAGTAAATAAGAGGTGGTCACTCATGAAACTCCTCATCACCGGCGGAGCCGGCTTTATTGGCAGCAATTTTGTTATGTATATGCTTCAGCAGCATCCGGATTACCAAATCGTTAA
Organism: Paenibacillus sabinae T27; assembly: GCF_000612505.1. Lineage (NCBI taxonomy): Bacteria > Bacillati > Bacillota > Bacilli > Caryophanales > Paenibacillaceae > Paenibacillus > Paenibacillus sabinae. The sequence continues at coordinate 4,756,879 of NZ_CP004078.1, read as the reverse complement.
TGTGGATGCTCTAACGTATGCGGGAAACCTGGAGAATTTGCAATCGGTGGAGAATCATCCGAAATACGCGTTTGTAAAAGCGGACATTACGGATGTCCAAGCGATGGATGCTTTGATTGGCGACGGCGTCGACGTGGTCGTTAACTTTGCGGCGGAGTCGCATGTGGACCGGAGTATTTTGGAGCCGGATGTGTTTGTGAAGACGAATGTGCTGGGGACTCAGGTGCTGCTGGACGCGGCAAAAAAACATAAAGTCACCAAGTTTGTGCAGGTATCAACCGACGAGGTGTATGGTACGCTTGGAGCGACCGGTCTGTTCACGGAAGAGACGCCGCTGACGCCGAACAGTCCTTATTCCGCCAGCAAGGCTGGCGGCGATCTGCTGGTGCGCGCCTATCATGAAACCTTCGGTCTGCCGGTTAATATTACACGCTGCTCAAACAACTATGGCCCTTACCAGTTCCCGGAGAAGCTTATTCCGCTGATGATCTCCCGCGCTTTGGCTGACGGGGCGCTGCCTGTATATGGCGACGGCCTGAACATTCGCGATTGGCTCTATGTGGAGGATCATTGCAGTGCGATCGATCTGGTCATTCACAAAGGTGTGCTGGGCGAAGTGTACAACATTGGGGGCAATAATGAGCGGACGAACGTGCACATCGTCAAGACGATTTTGCAGGAGCTGGGCAAGCCGGAATCGCTGATCACGTATGTGCAGGACCGTCCGGGGCATGACCGCCGCTATGGCATTGACTCAACGAAGATCATGAACGAGCTGGGCTGGAAGCCAAAGCATACGTTTGAGACGGGTATTAAAGAAACGATTCAGTGGTATTTGAACAATAAAGAATGGTGGACTCGCATCCAATCCGGTGAATATCAGAAGTATGCCGAAAAACAGTATGGCAGCCGCTTGGGGGATGCTCTGTAATGGCGGGTAAGGTTCTTGTAACGGGAGCAACGGGACAACTCGGACAGGATGTAGTGAAGCTGCTGGAAAAACAGGGGCATGAGGTTCTGGCCTGCGACCGGCAGGAGATGGACATTACCGATCTCGATCAGTGCAGCAAGGTCATTGGTGAATTTGGCCCTGAAGCCATTATTCACTGCGCCGCGCATACGGCGGTTGACGCCGCAGAGACCGATATTGATGCTGCCTATTTGATCAATGCTGTGGGCACGCGTAATGTCGTAGTTGCAGCAGAAAAGGTCGGTGCGAAATTGGTCTATATCAGCACGGATTATGTGTTCGACGGGCAAGGAAGCCAGCCTTATCATGAATACGACAATACCGATCCCAAGAGTATCTACGGCAAGTCCAAACGAGCCGGGGAAATTCTGGTGCAGACCTTGTCGTCCAAGTATTTTATCGTGCGCACCTCGTGGGTGTATGGAAAGTATGGGAATAATTTCGTCAAAACGATGTTGAAATTTGGTCAGGAAAAACCGGTGCTGCAGGTCGTGGATGACCAAAAGGGATCACCAACGTATACGGTGGATTTGGCGAATTTCCTGCTGGAATTGATCGGAACTGAAAAGTATGGCATTTACCATGCCTCCAATACTGAGGTTTGTACGTGGTATGAGTTTACCCAGGCGATTTTTGCCGAGGCCGAAGAGATTCTGGGACTCAAGTTTACCGCTAAGCTGGAGCCGTGTACGACGGAACAGTTTCTGCGCCCCGCTCCGCGTCCTCGCAATTCGGCGATGGAGCATTTATCGATCCGGACGAACGGTTTTAAGGATCTACGGCCATGGCGGGAAGGTCTTAAGGCATTTTTGGCTGAACTGCGGGATTAGTTTAAGGAAGCTTAGAACTCTCGGTCTGCAAGTCAGGCCGGGAGTTTTTTGCTAGAACATGAGATTAATAAGCTTTGGGCTTACCGCGTGGACCTTATTTCGATGAGAGGACGCAGCGGAGTGTCGAATAAATGCCGCTCGTCGGCCGTTTCTTTTTATTTAAGGATCATTCGTTTTCCTTTATAATGGCCTTATGAACAACAAAACCGTAAGCATACATATCGTTACCTATAACAGCGAAGAGGACATTATCGATTGCCTGGAAGCTGTGTTTCATCAAGACTATCCTATTCAAAAAATCATTGTGGTGGATAATGCCTCAAGCGACCATACAGTGGAGCGTATCCAATCCCGGTATAAAGCAGACGTCTGGCACGAAATAAGGGGCGATCGGATGGCGGGAACGGACCGGGCAACAATGCCGGTTAGCCATGACGAACAGCTGCCATTTCCGCTCCTCCTCCTACAAAATCCCTCCAACACCGGCTTCGCGCCCGCCCATAACCAGGCGATTGCTGCGAGCAATGCTGATTATGTCCTGGTGCTGAACCCTGACGTTGTGCTGGCGCCGGACTATGTGTCCAGGCTGGTTGCCCGGATGGAAGCCGATCCCGGAATCGGCAGCGCTACCGGCAAGCTGCTGTTCAAGGCGGATCCGGGGACGGTGGACAGCACGGGGCTGCGGATGAACAAGGCCCGGAGGGCCTTTGACCGGGGAGCGGGCGAGCCGGCGGAGCATTGGACCGACCCTAGCGAAGTGTTCGGCGTATCGGGTGCAGCGGCGATGTATTCGAGGCGAATGATCGAGGCGGTCAGCGTGGACGGCGAGTTTTTTGACGCGGATTTTTTTGCCTATAAGGAAGATGTCGATGTGGCGTGGCGGGCGCGGCTGCTGGGCTGGAAAGCGTATTACGACGCGGATGCGATTGGGTATCATGAACGGGGCTGGAAAGCATCGGGCCGCAGCGGGAAGCCGCTGTTTATCCGGCGGATTTCTTATATCAACCGGTATAAGATGATTGTTAAGAATGAACCGATACGAACCTTGCCGAAGACGATATTACTGTCTCTGCCTTACGAAATCGCCGTCCACGCATATATGCTGCTTAAGGAGCCAGGCGTATTGAAGGCATGGGGGAGTTTTTTTAAAGAATGGGGTTCGCTGAGAAGAAAAAGAAAATGGGTTCAGGAGAGCGTGAAATGCGGAGGGGGAAAAGTGTGATGAAATCCTGCGGCAGCATCGAAGAGGTAAGAGCTAATATAGACAGGCTGGACAGGGAGATTGTGGCGCTGCTGTGCGAGAGGCATCTGTACGTAAATCAAGCGGCCTCATTCAAAAAGGATGCCGAAGCCGTCAAGGCTCCGCAGCGTGTAGAGCAGTTAATTAACAAAGTACGGACGACAGCTGCGGAGCATGGCGGCGATCCAGATGTTATAGAGCAAATCTATCGCGGCATTGTATCGACATTTATTGAGCATGAACTGCGGCTTCATCGAGAACGGACCCGCGAGCAGACCTGCAATCCCGAGAATGAATAAGTAAATAGATGAATCTTACTGAAAGCCTCCCTTATTTAGGGAGGTTTTATGCTATAATATTGTCGATAGATTACTATTTTTGTCTGGAGCGTAAGCAAAAGTGAATATCGATGCCAGCATCATCATTGTCAATTACAATACGTGCCGCCTGACAGTCGATTGTCTGCAGTCGGTCTATGACTCGGAAACCCAATATGCCTATGAAATTATTGTGATCGACAATCATTCTTCTGACGGATCGGTGGAAGTCATAAGGGAGCGGTTCCCGCAGGTGAAGTTGATTGCCAACCAGGAGAACACCGGATTTGCGCGGGCCAATAACCAGGGAATGAATATTGCCGCGGGCAGATATATTTTACTGTTGAATTCGGATACGTTGGTGCAGCAGGACACGCTTGAAACGATGATTGCCTTGATGGACCGGCGGCCGGAGCTTGGGGCTTCGGGGTGCAAGGTGATTTTGCCGGATGGAAGTCTGGATAAGGCGTGCAAACGGGGATTTCCGACCCCGGCGGCTTCCTTCTATTATGCGTTCGGATTCAGCAAGCTGTTCCCTGACAGCCCGCGTTTCAACGGCTATCAACTCGGTTATCTTGACCCTGATAAGGAATACGAGGTCGATTGTCTGGTCGGGGCGTTCATGCTGGTAAGACGGGAAACGATCGAGCAGATCGGGGGACTGGACGAAACCTTTTTTATGTATGGTGAGGATCTGGATTGGTGTTACCGGATCAAGGAAGCCGGCTGGAAGATTTATTATTATCCCAAAGCTTTCATTGTGCATCTGAAGGGCGGCAGCGCACGGCGGAGACCGCTCAAGATCATCTACGAGTTCCATCGCGCTATGATTGTCTTTCATCGTAAGCATTACAGCAGGCAATATTCTTTTGCGGTCAATGGGGCGGTATCCGCCGGGGTGGCGCTCAAGTTCGCCGCGGCGCTTCTACGGAATGCCTTGACAGCCCCGCGCCGGAAGCGGGAGCCTGTGCCAAGTCTTTCGACCGCGGGCAGCTCCGGCAAGAGTTCCGAATCCAATGCTGAGGTGAGATTATGATTCGCCGCAACCAGCGATTTTTGACCCAGCTTTATATGGTCGCTGACTTTATTATCATTCAGGCTGCGTTTTTGCTCGCCTGGTGGCTGAAATTCAAGAGCGACTGGATGCCTTACGAGAGCCATATGCCGGCTGAATCTTATGCCTACTGGAGCTTAATCTACGGCGGAATCGCCGTTCTGCTCGGTATTCTGCTCACCCTGTATATGCCGAAACGGAAGAAGCGGTTCGCGGATGAGTTCCTGAAGATTTTTCAGGTACACATTATGGGCATCTTCATCCTGCTGGGCCTGATGTATTTTGTAAGAGAAATCGACATTTCCCGCCAATACTTGTCCATTTATATCGGCTTCATCATGCTCTCTACCATGCTGTACCGGTACGTGATGAAGAAGATGCTGAAGTCCTTCCGGGAAAAAGGGCTGAACCGCCAATTTGTGCTCATTCTCGGGGCGGGAACGCTGGGCAGAAGAATTTATGATAATCTCGCGAATTACCCCGAGCTCGGTTATGAGATTATCGGCTTTCTGGACGATTACCAAGTATGGGATACGCTGGAGTCCAGGCGCTATAAACCGATTCTCGGAAAGCTTGACGAACTGCCAAAGATGCTGGAGACGATGCTGGTCGACGAGGTGGTTCTCGCTCTGCCGCTTGATGCGCATCACAAGTTTTCCGCCATTATCGCTGCCTGTGAACGGGCAGGGGTTCGAACGCTGATCATTCCGGATTTCTTCGACTACCTGCCTGCGCGTCCGTACTTCGATAATTTTGCGGGAATGCCAATGATCAATGTGCGTGATATCCCGCTGGACATGACGGCCAACCGGTTGGCCAAGCGGATGTTCGATATTGTATTCTCGCTCTTCGCTATTGTGGTCATGAGTCCGGTCATGCTGATTGTGGCACTAGGAGTGAGAATGACCTCGCCGGGGCCCATCGTTTTCCGGCAGGAACGGGTCGGCCTCAACCGCCGAACGTTCACGATGTATAAGTTCCGATCGATGAAAATGCAGCGGGACGGCGAGGAGGACACGGGGTGGAGCACGGAGCGTGATCCGCGGCGAACCCGGTTCGGGACATTCATCCGCAAGACGAGCCTGGATGAGCTTCCGCAGTTCTTTAATGTGCTGATGGGACATATGAGCGTAGTCGGCCCGCGGCCGGAGCGCCCTTATTATGTGGAGCAGTTCAAAGAAGAAATTCCAAAGTACATGGTCAAGCATCATGTGCGTCCCGGGATTACCGGCTGGGCGCAGAGCAACGGTCTGCGCGGCGATACCTCGATCGAAGACCGGATCAAGCATGATATTTTCTATATTGAGAATTGGTCGCTGCTGTTCGATATCCGGATTATTTTCAAGACGATTCGCAACGGTTTTATCAATAAGAACGCTTATTAATAAGGCTATCATACATCCCGTTTCCCCGCTCCGCCGATTGAAGGCGGGCGGGGAATTTGCTTTTTACAGCCTATTTCCAAAGGAATCCTGCATATGAAGAAAAAAACAGTCTTGTCATTTGCCGTCCTGTTCTCGCTTGCTTTACTCCTCCTGCTGGCGCTGTCTTATAAGGATGAAGAAGAGGCTGGAACGGGGCTTGCTGCATATCGGATTGTCGCCCATGCGATGGGGAGTATAAACGGTCAGAAGTACACCAACGCCTTTGAAGCTTTTGTAGCCAATTATGAAGCGGGCACTCGGTTGTTCGAGACCGACCTGCTGCTTACGAGCGACGGCAGGCTGGTGGCGAGGCATGAATGGACGAAGAATATGAGCAAGCTGCTTGGACAGCTAGACGCTCTGCCTGCAGCGAAGCAAGGGAAGGCGATCAGCTACGATGATTTTATGAACACGCCGATCCTGGATATCTACTCTCCGATGGATTGGGATACCATTCTAGACCTGCTGCAGCATTATCCGGACGTTTATATCGTGACAGACATCAAGAAATCCGGCAGGGCGATGGCGAAGGAGTTCGAGATGCTGGTGGGAAAGACCCGGGAGCGCGACCCTGCGCTGCTCACCCGAATTGTGCCGCAGATTTACAACCGCCCGATGCTGGAGGAGTTGAACAGGATTTATGCTTTTCCGCATGTAATCTATACGTTGTATGATTCCCCGGACAGCGAAGAGGAGGTTATCGAATTCGTTCAAAAAACGAACGTCGATATTACGATGCCTGCCGACCGCGCCAGTGCCGGATTTGTAGGCAGGCTAAAGGATGCCGGAGCTCGCGTTTACGTCCATACGGTCAACGATATGAAGGAAATTCGCAGGCTGTATCGTTTGGGGGTGGACGGATTTTATACCGATTTTATCTCCGAGAACGAGGTGAAGACGTCGGGGGGATTGCGTCAGCCTTTTTGGGGCCAATAGAGTTGGAGAACCCTCTTTTATGCTGTAGGGATTGACCGAAAAGGCGAAAAAATGTTCGCATTTCATTGACACGTCTATCCGGCTATCATAACATATAAGAAGTATAAGCTGGATGCTTATTAACCCGAATAAGGATGGAAGATCATGACTGTGGTGCGACAAATGATTGAGAGCTGGCGTCATGTGTTCAAGCTGGACCCGGATCGCGATATCAGCGAGGAAGAGCTGAGGGCGGTCTGCCAGTCTGGAACGGATGCCATTTTGGTGGGCGGGTCTACAGGCGTAACCTATGAGAATACCTCCCTTCTCCTGTCCAGAATTCAGGATTATGGCGTGCCGTGCGCCCTGGAAGTGTCCGATCTGACCGCTGTCGTGCCCGGCTTTGACGCTTACATGATTCCTATGGTGCTGAACACCCCCGATCCGGCATGGATTATCGGCCACCATCGAAGAGGCGTCGAGCGCTACGGTGATTTTATCCCCTGGGAGCTGCTGTTGGCCGAGGGGTACATTGTGCTGAACGAAAATTCCGCCGTAGCCCGCCTGACCGGTGCGGATACAGGGCTGTCGGCTGATGAAGCGGCTGCGTGTGCGCATGTTGCGGACAAGCTGATGGCGCTGCCTATCGTCTATCTGGAATACAGCGGCAGCTTTGGAGATGTGGAGACCATGAAAACGGTGCGCGATGCCGTCAGCCATGCCCGTCTTTTCTACGGCGGCGGAGTGGCCGGACCGGAGCAAGCTCAGCTTGCGGCTTCTCTGGCTGATACGGTTGTCGTAGGAAACATCGTTTATAGCGACATTGAGCGGGCACTGTCCACAGTCGAGGCGGTTAAGCAGACCGCGCTATTCAAGGAATAATATAGTAGTTTTATGTAGAACCACGTATGGAATTTGCGTTTTAAGCTATTCAGAAAGGGGCATGTCCTACATGCAATCCGTTAATATACAAGACGCCGTAACCCGGCTCAATCCTCCCCAGCGCCAAGCGGTCGAGACGACAGACGGTCCGCTGCTGATTATGGCCGGAGCGGGAAGCGGGAAGACCCGGGTGCTCACCCACCGCATCGCCTGGCTGATCGCTAACCGCAAGGCTCCGCCTTGGGCGATTCTTGCCATTACATTCACGAACAAGGCGGCAAGAGAAATGCAGGAACGGGTGTCCAAGCTCGTAGGCCCGGAAGGCCGCGACATTTGGGTGTCCACATTCCACTCCATGTGCGTTCGGATATTGCGGAAGGATATCGAGCGGATCGGATTTACGTCCAATTTTTCCATTCTGGATTCCACCGACCAGCTCTCCGTAATCCGCAGCTGCATGAAGGAGCTGAATATCGACACGAAGAAATTCGAGCCGAAGGCGGTTCAGTCGATGATCAGCACGGCCAAGAACGAACTGGTGACGCCTGCGCAGTATGAGATGAAGATCGGGGATTATTTTGAAGGCCTCGTTGCCAAAATATATACAATGTACCAAAAAAGGCTGAGAAGCAACAACTCGCTCGATTTCGACGATCTGATCATGACGACGATCCAGCTGTTCAAGGAAGTGCCCGAGGTGCTCGATTTCTACCAGCGGAAGTTCAAGTACATCCATGTAGACGAGTATCAGGATACGAACCGGGCGCAGTATATGCTCTGCCGTATGCTGGCGGACAGCCATCACAATATATGCGTCGTCGGCGACAGCGACCAGTCGATCTACCGCTGGCGCGGCGCCGACATCAGCAATATTCTCAACTTCGAGGAAGATTATCCGGAGGCCAAGGTTATTTTGCTGGAGCAGAACTACCGCTCGACCTCGAACATTCTGAACGCCGCGAACGGCGTGATCGCGCTGAATACCGGACGCAAGCCGAAGAAGCTGTGGACGGATTCGGAGGAGGGGCCGAAGATCAAGGTGTACCGGGCCGATTCCGAGCATGATGAGGGTTATTTTGTATCCGGAGAAATCAGCAAGAATGTGAAAAAAGGTAAGTCGTACCAGGATCATGCGATCCTGTACCGGACCAATGCGCAGTCGCGGGTAATAGAGGAAATTCTCATTAAATCGGATATCCCTTACCAGATTGTCGGGGGCATCAAGTTCTACGACCGCAAAGAAATCAAGGACCTGCTCGCTTATCTGCGGCTGCTGTCCAATCCCGATGACGACATCAGCTTAACCCGGGTGATCAATGTTCCCAAAAGAGGGCTCGGCGACACGACGGTTGGCAAGCTTACCGATGCGGCAGCAGCCCGTGGCGTCTCCATCTTCCGCGTGCTGGAAACGGTGGACGACCTGGGATTTGCGGGACGGACGCGGAACGCGCTGGTCGAGTTCTACGACATGATTCTGGCGCTCCACCGGATGGTGGAATTTCTGTCGGTGACGGAGCTGACGGAGAAGGTGCTGGAAATGTCGCAGTACAAGCTGGAGCTGCAGAAGGAGAACACGATTGAATCGCGCTCCCGCCTCGAGAATATCGACGAGTTTCTGTCGGTGACGATGGAATTTGAGAAAAATAACGATGACAAGTCACTCGTCTCCTTCCTGACCGATCTTGCCCTGATCGCCGACATCGACAGCATGAACGATACGGAGGAGGACCGCAGCGACGCGGTCGTGCTGATGACGATGCACAGCGCGAAGGGGCTGGAGTTTCCGGTCGTGTTCATCATTGGCATGGAAGAAGGGGTATTCCCGCACAGCCGCGCCTTCCAGGACAATGATGAGCTGGAAGAAGAGCGGCGGCTGGCGTATGTGGGCATTACCCGCGCCGAGAAGCAGTTGTTCCTCTCCTGTGCGCGGGCGCGCACGCTGTTCGGGCGGACGACGGCCAACCCGCCGTCCCGCTTCCTGGACGAGATTCCGGAGGAGCTGAAGGAAGACACCGTCATGAGCAGCGACCGCTTCCGCCGGGGCAGCGAGGCGGGCGGAGCCTATGGCGGCCGCGGCTTCGGCGCAGGCGGCCGCGGCAATTTCGGCGGCGGCCGGAGCGGAGCCGCCGCCTCATCGCCGGGCGCCGCCGCAGGCTACGGCGGCGCTTCGGCGTCCGCGGCGGCCGGGCGCAGCCGCGTGACCGTGACCTCGGGCGGGGCTGCGTCCCGTCCGGCGGGTGGTGGGGCGCCCGCTGATTTCAATGCGGGCGACAAGGTCTCGCACGGGAAATGGGGCGTTGGCACCATTGTGGCCGTGAAAGGCAGCGGCAACGACATGGAGCTGCAGATTGCCTTCCCGGCGCCGGTGGGCGTGAAACGGCTGCTCGCAGGGTTTGCGCCGATCACTAAGGTGGAGTAAGAGATTCGGCGCGATAGCCCTGGCTTATAGCGCCGGGCATGGCGCGGATGGTTAACCAGCCTGCTTTTGGATCAGGCTGAGGAAGAAGGAAATGAATCGGGATGGCGGAGGGATGTCTGAGGCATGGACGCAATGCATACGATGGAAGAGCTTGTGGCGGAGCTGAATAAATATAATTACTACTACTATACGCTGGATGCGCCGATTGTCAGCGACAAGGAATACGACGCGCTCTACGACAAGCTCGTCGCCCTGGAAGCGGAGAGCGGCATCGTTCTGCCCGATTCGCCGACCCAGCGCGTCGGCGGAGAGCTTCTGAAGGGCTTTGTGCCGCACCGGCACCTCGCTCCGCTCTGGAGCCTCGACAAAGCCCAGAACATTGAACAGCTCCGCAGCTGGAATGCCCGGGTGCTCAAACTGGTGAACGATTATAACAGCAAGAATCCCGAGCAGCCGCTTCCGGAGCCCGGCTATGCCGTGGAGCTGAAATTCGACGGTCTGACGCTGAATCTGACCTATCGTGATGGCAGACTGGTTCAGGCTTCCACACGGGGCAACGGCACCACAGGCGAAGGGATTTTGGCGCAGGTGAAGACGATCAAATCGGTTCCGCTGACCATTCCCTTCAAGGATGGCGTCATTGAGGTTCAGGGCGAGGGCATCATGAACTTATCGGTGCTTGCCGAATACAACCGGACGGCGGCTGACCCGCTGAAGAACGCCCGCAACGGCGCGGCCGGAGCGCTGCGCAACCTGAATCCGAAGCTGACGGCGGAGCGGAAGCTGAATGCCTTTTTCTACAATGTTGGCTACTCGGAAGGCATCGAGTTTCATGACCACCAGGAAATGATGCAGTTTTTGCGAGACAACCGGTTCAAGGTTAATCCTTATCTGGCCTATTTCGACAGCTTCGACGAAGTGACGGAACAGTTGGCCGAAATTGAGGAAGGCCGCTCTAAGCTTGATTACCTGATCGATGGCGCGGTCATCAAAATCACGGATTTCCGTATCCGCGAAGTGCTCGGGTATACGGACAAGTTCCCCCGCTGGGCGGTCGCCTACAAGTTCGAGGCGGAGGAGACAACCACTGTGCTGGAATCGGTCGATTGGAACGTCGGCCGGACTGGCAAAGTAACGCCTTTGGCACGGGTCGAACCGGTGGAACTGGCCGGCGTTACCGTGCAGAACTGCACGCTTAACAATATCGGCGACATTGAGCGGAAGAACCTGAAGCATGCGCTCGGAACGCGCGTGTTTATCCGCCGGTCCAATGATGTCATACCGGAAATTCTCGGGAAGGTAACGGATGAGAAAGACGGCGGGGAGATCATCTATCCCGACCACTGTCCGGCCTGCGGTTATCCGCTGGAAATGCGGGGAGCGCATCTGTTCTGCAACAACAAGCTGAACTGCAAGCCGCAGATCGTCGCGAGGATCACTCATTTTGCCTCGAGGGACGCCATGGACATCGAAACCTTCAGCGACAAGACGGCGTCCCAGCTGTACGATGAACTGGAAGTACGTGAGCCTGCGGATCTCTACGAGCTGACGCCCGAGCAGCTTGTGAAGCTGGAGCGGTTCGGCGAGAAGAAGGCGAGCAATCTCCTTCAGGCGCTTGAGGAGAGCAAGGGGCGGGATCTCGCTTCCTTCCTGTTTGCGCTGGGCATCCCGAATACCGGCAAAGCGACGACCAAGATGCTGGCCGATCACTTCCGCGATCTGAACGCCGTCATGACGGCAAATGCGGAGGAGCTGTCGGCGCTGCCCGATATCGGCGGCATTGTAGCCGAGAGCATCGTTTCCTTTTTTGCCGATCCGTTTGTGGTCACAGGCATCCGCCGCCTGCTTGATTTGGGCGTACAGGCCAAGGCGCCGGAAGCGCCGGCTCCGGTCGTGACCGATTCCTTCTTCAGTGGCAAGACGGTAGTCTTGACCGGAACGCTCCAGAAGCTGACCCGGGACGAAGCGGCCGAGAGGCTGGAAGCGCTTGGCGCTAAAGTCACCGGCAGCGTTTCGAAGAAGACCGATCTCGTCATTGCCGGGGAGAAGGCCGGCAGCAAGCTGGCCAAAGCGCAGACACTCGGCATCCCGGTCATCGAGGATGAGGAGGAATTGCTCCGTCTGCTGGAGGGCGGTGCTCCGTCTGAAGGTTCGAAGGGCTAATCCCCGCAGACTGCAGACGTTTCTTTAAGGTTAGGCTAAATCTAAGCTAAGCATCACGTTCCTCATAATGGACCCGCTCCAAGGGATACCCTTGAAGCGGGTCTTTTTTTCTGAGTAATCACAGAAAGGCTCAAATTTAATCCAAGTCAGGCAATATTTTTACATGGAGACAATACTCTCCCCTTAGACTATAGAAGAATTACTTACCACTGGGAGGGTATATAAAAAGATGAACAAAGGTCTGAAAAAAGTTGCAATCGGCGGCTTGGCCTGCCTGATCCTTTCTGCAGGAAGCTTCGCCTACGCGGCGCAAAGTTCTTCCAAAACGCCAACGGCTCCAAAAGCAAAAGCCCCATCGAAAAATCTCATCGTCCTGATTGGCGACGGCATGGGACCCGCGCAAATCTCGGCAACGCGTTATTACGAACAGTATAAAAAGGGAGTCAAGCATCTCAACCTCGACCCTTACTATGTTGGACAAGCTACTACCTATGCGGATCGCGGCGAAGACGGCGGTAAAGTGGTGTCAGGGGTCGTAACGGACTCCGCATCGGCCGGCACAGCTTTTGCCACAGGGCATAAGACTTACAACGCGGGCATCAGCGTCTCCAATGAAGACGTAGCCAAGCCTTTTGCTTCCGTCATTGAAGCTGCGGAGAGAAGCGGCAAAGCAACCGGTCTTGTGACCACCGCGCGGATCACCCATGCAACACCAGCCGTATACGCATCGCATGTACGCAACCGCGACAACGAGTCGGCCATTGCCACCCAGTACCTGGATAGCGGCGTGGATGTGCTTTTTGGCGGGGGCAAGCAATTTTTTGTAACGAAGGATGAGAAGGGCAAGCGGACGGATAAAAATATTCTGCCTGATTTTAAAGCGAAAGGGTATACCATTGTCGAGAATACGAGCGCGCTGAAGGCCCTTCCGGCTTCCACGACTAAAGCGCTGGGTCTGTTCGGCAGCTCCCATGTCGCCTATACCCCGGACCGTACTGCTGAAATTCCGAGCCTGGCGGCTATGACGTCGTCCGCTTTGAAGATTTTGTCCAAGGATAAGAACGGCTTTGTCATGATGATCGAAGGCGGTCGGATCGACCATGCGGGACATGCCAACGATTTTCCAACGCTTGTCCAGGAGACGCTTGATTTCGACGCTGCCTTTAAGACTGCAATCGAGTTCGCCAAAAAAGACGGCAATACATCCGTAGTCGTGACCGCGGACCATGAAACGGGCGGTTTGTCCCTGTCGCGCGACAATATCTATGAGCTGAATATCGACCTGTGGGACAAGCAGAAGCATTCCTCGGAATCCATCGCCAGCAAGCTTGCGGAGGCCAAGACTCCGGAAGAAATTCGCAGCATTGTGGCGGAGAATACCGGATTTAACGATCTGACCGATGAAGAAGTGCAAGCGATTCTGGCGGGCGACGGTTCCTCTTACAAGCAGGAGGGAGCCTACAATGCCGTGATTTCCAAAAGACTGCTGATTGGCTGGTCCGGGCACGGGCATTCCGCCGTTGATGTCGGGATATGGGCTTATGGTCCAATCGCGGGTAAGGTGAAAGGCCAAGTGGATAATACCCAGATCGCCAGAGCTTCCGCTGCCATTGTAGGGGTTAATCTGGACAAGAGATCCGCCGAGCTCCAATCGAAATATGTTTATCCGAAATTTAAAATCAATCGCGAGAACGAAGTGCTGTATCCTGTTGCCTCGCTGATCAAAGCCCTTGGTGGAAGCTACAGCAGCGGATCGACCGTAGCTAAAGCCTCTTTTGGCAAAAATACGCTGAACATCGACATGTCGTCTCTGACCGCAACATTGAACGGCAAGGCTGTATCTTTCACGGTCGATAACGATAACGGAACCGTATATCTTCCGCTGACCGCTTTCAGCCAGTTGACCGGCAAAAATCTGAAATGGGATTCGCTCTCCGAACGAATTGTTCTGCGGTAAGGGGGAGTGAGCATGCTTCAAATTTCCGGCCTGAGCAAAAGCTTCCGGATCGACGGACGCAGTCTGCCGATTCTGGATATTCCTTCTTGGCAGGTGGAAAAAGGTGAAAAGGTGGCGATTACCGGACCCAGCGGGTCCGGTAAAAGCACGTTGCTCCATTTAATCAGCGGAATTGCGGTGCCGGACAAGGGTGAGATTTACCTGGAAGGGCAGCCGCTGCACCAAATGACGGAATCGCAGCGGGATCGGCTGCGTTCCCGGAGCATCGGTTATGTGCTGCAGGATTTTCACCTGATTCCATCTCTTACCGCCAGCCAGAATATCGAAATCGCAATGAACGCCAGTATGCCCGCGAAGCAGAGAAAGACGCTCATCTCCGAGTGGTTGGAGAGAGTAGGCTTGCCTGACCGGGCGAAGCATATGCCTTCCCAATTGTCCCGGGGCCAGCAGCAGCGGGTGGCGATTGTCCGCGCGCTTGTGAACAATCCGCCGCTGGTACTTGCGGATGAGCCCACCGGCAGTCTGGACTGGGAGACCGCGGATGAAATTTCGCGGCTTTTGCTCGATCTGAGCTCTTCCAGGCAGCAGACCCTGATTGTCGTCACGCATGACCTGAACATGGCGGAGCGCTTTCCGAAATGTCTCGATATTAGGGAACTGAACCGCGTTCGGAAGCATGCCGAGCATCCAGCCGGGAGAGAGGGAGTACAGGAGGTAAGCAACGGATGAATCTTTTTTCATTGTCGCTGAGCAATATCCGGCATCGGCTTTTTCTTTCTTTTCTTACCGTCTGCGCGATCGGGGCGACCGTCGCTTTTATCGTTCTGTTTTCGCTTTTCCGGGATAGCGTCGAGCAGGGGGCGGAAAAAGGTTACGGCCCGTTCGATCTCGTCATTGGCGCACAGGGCAGCGAAACCCAGCTTGTACTGAATACGTTCTATCATATCGGCGCGCCTACCGGGAACATTCCGGCAAGCGTACTTGACCAGGCGCGAAGCGATTCGGGCGTGGACAAAGCTTACGCCATGACCACTGGTGACAACTATAACGGATTTCCGGTAGTCGGCATTGATCCGGAGTATTTTCTGACACGGTACGGCGACCGTACCCTGAAGGCAGGCCAGCTGTATGCCAAGACGGGCGAAGCGGTTGTCGGATCGCATGTCGCGCAGACGCTCGGTCTGCATGTGGGCGATACGTTCGCTGGCGCTCACGGTCTTGTGGAGGAAGGAGAGCATCATTCCGCTGAAGAGGCCACCGAGAGCCATACCGGTGAAGGAGAGGAAGAACATTCACATGAAGGCTTTAAATATACGGTGATCGGTATCCTTCCCACGCTGAACACACCGGATGACCGGGCGGTGTTCACGACCGTTGACTATGCCTGGGCGGTTCATGGGCTTCAAGGAGAGGATCGTGAGATTACGGCCGTTCTGGTGAAGCCTGCCACCTTACTTGGCGCGCATAATCTGAAGCAGACGCTTGATGGCAGCGGCCAAGTTCAGGCTGCATATTCAAGCAAGGCCGTGTCGGATGTAGTGAACGCGGTCGATCAAGGCTCCCGGCTTGTCGAAATATTGGCCGGCCTGTGTGTGCTTCTTGCCGCGATTACGATTCTGTTGTCTTTGATCGCCGCTGCCGGGGAGCGCACCAAAGATGCCGGTCTGCTGCGGCTGCTGGGCAAGCCGAAGAGTTATGTATGGATGACACTAATCAGTGAGGGTCTGATCCTGACGCTGACCGGTCTTGCGGCGGGCTTCCTTGCGGGACATTTGTCCGCGCTGCTCTTTAGAGAAGTGCTGTTTGCCAAAGCGGGAGTCCGAATCAACCCTTATTTGTGGAACGCCGATCACGGCTGGATTGCCGCAGGAACGATCGCGCTCGGGCTGCTGGCATCGCTGATTCCCGCCTTTCGGATGTACCGGCTTCAGCCGCTCGCTTTGTTTAAATCTTAGGAGGTAAGCTGCCTTATGAAGACAAGACAAAAGTTTCTGACCGCCGCGGCTGTATGCCTTACCCTATTGCTGTCCGCATGCGGCAAGGATGGGGAAGAGACGTCGGCGTCTTCGTTTTCGTCGGTTCAGAACACCTCGGTATCTGATGAGGAACAAAATAGTTCTCAGGTGAATGAGGATCGGAAGGCAGCCGGGGATTCCGCCGCTGCTTTACATTCCGCTTCGCCGGAGGCGTCCCCGGGCGCTTCACCATTCCCGGGTTCCGCCACCGCTGCCGTCAGCTCTGCCGAACCATCCCCGGGCTCCGCTACCGCCGCTTCGAGCTCTGCGGCACCATCCCCGGCGTCAACTGCCTCGGCTTCGTCCGATGCGAAGCAAACGCCGCTTCCAAAGACGGAAGCTTCGAATTCGGCGCCAGCGACGAATTCGGCCAAAGGAACGCCTTCCGCCGATGGGGCGAAGGCCGGCGCCGGCAAGCCTGCGGCTGTTCCCGCCAATAGCGCCGCAGCCAAGACGTCCGGCGCCAGCCGCCAAGCGTCTGCCGCCGCTGCTTCCCCTACGCGTGAGCCTGCTTCGCCTTCCGTCAATTCGGGTAACGGCGGCAAGACGGAAGCCGCCTCTTCCGCCGCTCCGGCTAAGAGCCCGAATGCAGCTAGCCCGTCAGGCACGGTAACCATAGGCTGGTCGGATTTTTTTGACGGAGGGGACCAGACCCGGCCGTCGGAGCGCTTCTGGGACCTCAGCGAGAGTAAAAGCACAGTGACCATCAAAGGCTTTATGGGCGAGGTGCTCTCCTTCGAAAAGCACTGGTTCCTGCTGATCCCTCAGCCCGGTGCCGAATGTCCTTTTGACAACGGGGACGAAACGTACTGGAACAAGATTATGATTGTATTTGTGCCGGACGATGTTAAGCTGAGGCATAAATCGGGTCCGCTCCAGGTGACCGGACGGCTTGAGGTAGGCATTAAAATCGACGAGTCGGGATACAAGACCATGTTCCGGCTGTACGACGCTTCGTTTGAGGAAATTAAGGAGTAACCTGCTTCTTACTTGTTGGCTTGTCCGGGGAGAGAGCATTCCCTAAAGGACAGGCCTTTTTCAAATTTTCGTTTTCCCCGGCAGCCACGCATCGGTATTATAGCCCCGCTGTTCCCAGTAGCCGACATGTTCGCCTTCGATCAGTTCAATGCGATTAAGCCATTTTACCGATTTATAGGCATACATTTGCGGAACGATAAGCCGTACGGGACCGCCCAGCTCGTTTGTAATCGGCTTGCCGTCGTGCATAACAGCGACTAGCACATCGTCCATCCGCGCTTGCTCCAACGTCAGCGAATCGGTGTAAACGCCGTCTCCGGAATAAAATTTGACGCTTGCAGCACCATTTTGCACGGAGGCCATGTCGAGCAGCTTGGCAAGGGGGAGGCCTTCCCATGTATTTTTATACACCGACCAGCCCGTAATACAATGAAAATCGCTCACCTGAACCTCCCGCGGGAGATTCACGAACTGCTCCCAGTTCCAGTTCAGCTTGTTGTCCACCAGACCGTCAACCGTAAAAGACCAGTTCGAATTGTCGAAGGAGGGGATGTCCGTTACCGTATACACGCGAAAATGCCCTTCTGCGCCCCCTCCGATCGGCGGGGAAGACTGCGGCAGCGGAACGGGGTCGGGCAGGAGGTGGTTGGCATTAGCCGCCGCAGGCACTTCAGACGAAGGCAGCTGCAGCGACCGGCCCATCCAGCGGACAAAAGTAGGTCCGAGCGTAACCGCCAGCCCCGCGCCGACGGCAGCTTTGAGAAAGCCGCGCCGCGTATATAGAGGCTGGGGCGACGAAACGGCTTTTTCAGCTTTTTCAGGAAGCGCTGCGTCTTTGATATCTTGTTCCGGCCGAATCGACCGTTTATCCGGTTCTTTAAGCCAGCGGGTGCGGGTAAGCGAGTGATAAATGATGATCGGCAGACCGATCCATGTGAAGAGATCATGCGCCAGCAGCGCGGCGTTGGCCGCCCTAGGGCCAAAGACTTTGAATAGCCAGAGGACAACACCGGATACGATCCAACCTAGCAGCAGCGCAAGAACCGTGATAACATTGGCTTTTTGCCCCGGTTTCCCATTTAGCCGTTTCCAATGCTTCGCCGCCAGCAGCAGATAATAGGCAACCGGAACGAGCAGCGCAAGCCCGGCCAGAATATGCCCCCATTTCAGCCAGACGCGGCCTTCTCCCAGCCATTCCCTCCAAAAAGCGCCCAGCAGCATCAAGCCGCTTACAGCCAAGAACAGTACCAGCCAGGCGTTCCATGCGTGAATGGTGACAAGCTTTTTTCCATAGCCTTTTCGGATGCGCGCAAGCGCTTTGTTTGCCATTGCCTCTCCCCCTTTCTGAAAGACCAGTCGATAATTCAAGTTTTAATTAATTGTAACGCAAAAATCGGACGTTGAATAATACATCAAAACAATGCGGCGCCGGGCAGCAAAAAAGACTCACTCTCCTCCTCCAGAGAAGGGAGATGAGCCTTTATCGAAAAAGCTATACATTATCAAGCGTTACTCCGCCGCCCACTCCTCAAGCTTACCGTCCCCCGGAAGAAGCAGGGCAAGAAGTCCGAGAAGCGGAAGAAAGCCACAGACAATGAATACGCTCGTGATGCCTACCGCATCGATCATGTGGCCGATGAACAGCGAGCCAATGCCGCCGAGTCCAAAAGCGAGGCCGGTAATCAGGCCGGAGACGGTGCCGATATTGCCGGGATACAGCATTTGCGCGTAAATGACGGTAACCGAGAAACTGGACAAAAGAACGAATCCGCCGATCAGCAGCAGCACACCTGCCCAAAACGGGCTTGCGAACGGAAGCGCGAGCGCGAAGGGCACGGTTCCGACCATGGAGAACAGGATGAGATTCCGCCGTCCGAACCGGTCCGCCAGTGGACCGCCAAATAGAGTACCAACCGCGCCGGCGGCCAAGTACATGAAAATATAATTCTGGGCATGATCCAGCACCATACCGTACTTCTCCATTAAATAGAACGTATAATAACTGCCGATGGCCTGACCGTACCATGACCGCACAAAGACGAGGATGACCAGAATGACGGTGGCATTCAGAATGCTTTTATTCCTGGCGGGGTCCATTGCGCGGGAGACGGTTTTTTTGCGAAAGGTATACCCTGCGTCCAGCATCTCTTGGTACCAACGAGCTACATAGGTCTGCACCAAGACGCCAGCAGCGGCGACCACCGTGAATCCCAACGCGCCGATCTGTCCAAACGGGATGAACACCCATTTTGTCAGCAGGGGACCGAGAGACTGTCCAGCATTGCCCCCGACCTGGAAAATCGATTGGGACAGCCCCTTTTTCAGTCCCGCCGCCATATGTGCAACACGCATGCCTTCAGGATGAAAGGCCGCGGAGCCAAAGCCGATCAGAATAACCGAAAGAAGCACCAGCACATAATTATTGGCGTAACCCAGCAGCAGAACACCCGTTAAGGTGCTGCCCATCCCAAGCGGAAGCAGGATTGGACGCGGATGGCGGTCGGCGGCATAGCCGATGACCGGTTGGATAACCGAAGAAGTGACGTTGAGCGCGAATGATATCCATCCGACCTGAGCGTACGATAGAAGCATATTGCTCTTAAGGATCGGAAAAATCGCCGGAATCACCGCCTGAATCGAATCATTGAACAAGTGAACGAAGCTGACGGCGAGGAGTATACGGTAGATTGTAGCTTGCTGAAGATTGCGCTGCTCACCGGCCGCCAATTTTGACGGGGCTATTGTTGACGTCGGCTGATTTCTCATAACAGCTCCTTTCTATATTAAAACCGGGCATATCGATATGAACTAAGATAACTCTTTTTGCCGTTTTACCGCAATGAACATTACGGGGAAAGATGATAGATTGAACGTTTAACCCTCTGGCAAGAAAGAGGAATAAATTATTTTGAAAAAAAGGGTTGCGCAATTGCTGTTGGCATGATATATTATTTCTTGTCGCTCGCGAGGTTGTGATGAAGATTGAAATCACGATTGAAAAAAAGAGTTGACGAACGAAGTTGAATATGTTATTCTATAATTCCTGTGCATGAGACGAAATATTCAAGTGCCGGGAGCAAGTTCTTTGAAAACTGAACAAATGGAACACGTTAATTTATAAGATTCATATTAATGAATCGTCAGTTTCAAAATGAGCTATCAGCTCTACCTTTTTGGAGAGTTTGATCCTGGCTCAGGACGAACGCTGGCGGCGTGCCTAATACATGCAAGTCGAGCGGAGTATTTTGGAGAGCTTGCTCTTCAAAATACTTAGCGGCGGACGGGTGAGTAACACGTAGGCAACCTGCCCCTTGGACTGGGATAACTACCGGAAACGGTAGCTAATACCGGATAAGACCTTCTGGTGCATACCGGAAGGCGGAAAGGCGGAGCAATCTGTCACCAGGGGATGGGCCTGCGGCGCATTAGCTAGTTGGTGGGGTAACGGCTCACCAAGGCGACGATGCGTAGCCGACCTGAGAGGGTGAACGGCCACACTGGGACTGAGACACGGCCCAGACTCCTACGGGAGGCAGCAGTAGGGAATCTTCCGCAATGGGCGAAAGCCTGACGGAGCAACGCCGCGTGAGTGATGAAGGTTTTCGGATCGTAAAGCTCTGTTGCCAGGGAAGAACGTCTCTTAGAGTAACTGCTAAGAGAGTGACGGTACCTGAGAAGAAAGCCCCGGCTAACTACGTGCCAGCAGCCGCGGTAATACGTAGGGGGCAAGCGTTGTCCGGAATTATTGGGCGTAAAGCGCGCGCAGGCGGCTGTTTAAGTCTGGTGTTTAAACCATGGGCTCAACCTGTGGTCGCACTGGAAACTGGGCAGCTTGAGTGCAGAAGAGGAAAGTGGAATTCCACGTGTAGCGGTGAAATGCGTAGAGATGTGGAGGAACACCAGTGGCGAAGGCGACTTTCTGGGCTGTAACTGACGCTGAGGCGCGAAAGCGTGGGGAGCAAACAGGATTAGATACCCTGGTAGTCCACGCCGTAAACGATGAGTGCTAGGTGTTAGGGGTTTCGATACCCTTGGTGCCGAAGTTAACACAGTAAGCACTCCGCCTGGGGAGTACGGTCGCAAGACTGAAACTCAAAGGAATTGACGGGGACCCGCACAAGCAGTGGAGTATGTGGTTTAATTCGAAGCAACGCGAAGAACCTTACCAGGTCTTGACATCCCTCTGAATCACCTAGAGATAGGTGCGGCCTTCGGGACAGAGGAGACAGGTGGTGCATGGTTGTCGTCAGCTCGTGTCGTGAGATGTTGGGTTAAGTCCCGCAACGAGCGCAACCCTTGACTTTAGTTGCCAGCAGGTGAAGCTGGGCACTCTAGAGTGACTGCCGGTGACAAACCGGAGGAAGGTGGGGATGACGTCAAATCATCATGCCCCTTATGACCTGGGCTACACACGTACTACAATGGCCGGTACAACGGGAAGCGAAACCGCGAGGTGGAGCCAATCTTATAAAGCCGGTCTCAGTTCGGATTGCAGGCTGCAACTCGCCTGCATGAAGTCGGAATTGCTAGTAATCGCGGATCAGCATGCCGCGGTGAATACGTTCCCGGGTCTTGTACACACCGCCCGTCACACCACGAGAGTTTACAACACCCGAAGTCGGTGGGGTAACCCGCAAGGGAGCCAGCCGCCGAAGGTGGGGTAGATGATTGGGGTGAAGTCGTAACAAGGTAGCCGTATCGGAAGGTGCGGCTGG